>WBOU01000020.1 GCA_009268125.1 Chloroflexia bacterium SDU3-3
CAATGGCAGTGCAGCTTGTTCACCCTGGCCATCGCGTGGCAAAACCGCCAGCACGCGTTCGGTCTATCCATGCCCGTTCGCTGGAAAGTGTACTTCTGACACTTCCCAAAAGTGACACCATGTGAGGCGGCAACACCCTGCGGCATGCCGATCTTCTCACCGGTAGAGAAAAAAGCAGCCTGGCTGCGCTTGGTGCAGCCTTCCCGCTACGGTTGGGATTATGGCCAGCAATCTTCTCCATGCACCTTCGCCGGATGGGCAAGGCCAACATGATGCATGTACACTTCACCATGAACCATGTCGGGCGCTGCAAGAACCATGTTGAGTTTGACATGAACCATGTTGGGTGCTGCAAGAACCATGTCGAGTTTGACATGAACCATGTCGGGCGCTGCAAGAACTATGTTGAGTCTGACATGAACCATGTCGGGCGCTGCAAGAACTATGTTGAGTCTGACATGAACCATGTCGGGCGCTGCAAGAACTATGTTGAGTCTGACATGAACCATGTCGGGCGCTGCAAGAACCATGTTGGGTATGTCATTCTTATAATCACCGCCCTAGGTGATCACCGCATAGGCCACCAGCACATCGCCTCCGTAGGGGCGGGCCTCGTACCCGCCCGCATCGTGTGCCGCAAGCGCAACCAACCGATCACAGACATAGAGACAGTAAAAATCCTTCGCGCATCTTGCAAAACGCATTGGCCCTAGCCCCTGCTTAGGGTCTATGGGTTCTTGCCATACAATGCGCTGGGGTGAACGAGCAACGCCGGAAGCAGTGCCGACGTTTTCTTCCAGCGTGGGATGCTCGCGAGGTGTTCGGTCGCCTGCTTCCCTTCGCGCCTTCGCGCCTTCGTCGTATTCGTTCCCTTCTCTCCTTGGTGTCTTGGCATCTTGGTGGTAAAAATGTGCTGCCGGACGAGGGCGCATCGTCCTTCGGCCCTGCCAACCAGATATTGACCAGATCCGCCCCTTCGCAGTATGATAGAGCCCATCGCGAGGCGGCGCGCCCACACCGTGAGCGCGCCGTCTTCCTCTGTCTCACGCAGGCCGCGACCCGCCTGCGCCGGATCGTCACTTGCATCAGAAAGCTAACAGCCATGAGCCTTCTAGGGTACTCACTGTCGCCCGCAACCTGCGCCCGCTGTGGGAAGGCGATCAAGCTCTTCGACAAGGTCCAATTTAACAAGGCCACCAAGCGCTGCTCGACCTGCGAGGCCGAGGTGCGCGAGGCCCTGGCCAACTTCCGACAGGCCTTCCTCACATCCAGCGCCGACGGTATGATGACCGCAGCCGAGTGGGATCAGCTGGTGGAGATGGTGCAGCGCGACGGGGTAGAGCTAGAGGAGGCGCTGGGGTCGGTGCGCGGCGAGGCCATCCAGCTGCTTGAGCGCACCCTGGCGATCGCCGCCGCCGACGGGATGCTCACCGATGGGGAGGAGCGCGATTTCCTGCAGCTGCAGGGCCTGCTGCAGGTGCCCAGCGACATGATCCTGCCGCAGATCGAGTGGATGCGCTACCTGCGGCACATCACCCAGATCCGGCGCGGCGAGCTGCCCACCTACGAGACCAGCGTGCGGCTGGCATCCGACGAGATCTGCCACCTGGAGGTGGCGGCCACCTACCAGCGGGTCACGCACGACCAGATCATGGCTGACGCCGGGCGGCTGCTGGCCAGCAGCAGGCGGCTCTACTTCTTCTCGCCCAACGGCGATATCGAGGTGGCCTACGCGGCGATCAGCCGCGTCGAGCAGCGCTCTGGCGGGGTCTACCTGCAGCTAGATCAGCGGCTGGGCAGCGGATTCTACGGGCTGGAGGACTCGAAATTTGTTGCGGCGATCATCGAGACGCTGGCGCGGCGCGCTGGCGGCCTGCGCGACCAGCAGGCCCAGGCCGACCAGGGGCACATCCCGCGCGAGGTGAAGATCGCGGTCTGGAAGCGCGACCAGGGCCGCTGCGCCGAGTGCGGCTCGCAGTCGTACCTAGAGTTCCACCACATCATCCCGCCCGCCAAGGGCGGCGCAAGCTCGGCCCCCAACGTGCAGCTGATCTGCCAGACATGCTACAGCACCCGGGGCGCGCTCGACTAGCCCAGCTGCCGCTCGACATCCCACATCACCTCGGCGATGCTGTCGGATGCGCGGCGCTGCCACTTGTAGAAGGTATCCTCATCCACATCGGCCAGCCACTCCAGCACCTGCTCTAGCTCGCCGGGCGAGCGCTGGCCCTGGCGCTGGCGCTCCTCGCGCAGGCGGCGGGCCTCGGCCAGCGCGCCCTTGCGCGACAGCTCGCGCACATAGGGGTAGTAGAGCACATTGTAGAAGCGCCAGGCCTCGCCGACCTTGGGGCCAGCGCTGTCCTCGGGGCGCAGCGACTCGATCTGGGCGATCAGCAGCTCGCGCAGGGCCGAGACGCGGGCCAGGCGGTTGTCGGCGGCGCTGGCGTCGGCCAGCCACGGCTCCAGCTGGCGCATGGTGAGCAGCGGGCTGTTGACCATGCGGGGCGGGTTCTTGAGCGCGGTGAGCGCCTTGCGCACATCGTTCTTGAAGGCCTTCAGCCGCGCCAGATCATCGGCATCGGGCGCGTCGGCGGCGCTGGGGGCGGCTGGCTCCTCCTCGGCGGCGGGCAGCTCCTCCTCATCGGGCGGCAGCAGCGCGGTCACCGGCTCGGTGCCCAGGGCGGTGGCGAACTCGCGGGCCTCGAAGCGGGCATCGCGCTCGGCCTGGCTGAAGAACACGCGGTCGAGCAGGGTGCGCCCGCTGTCGAAGGCGGTGTGGGTGAGCGTCACGAGGCTGATCAGGGCCAGCAAGCCGCCGACCGACACCGGCGTGACGATGAGCATCAGCGCGATGTAGAGCGCATCCAGCACCACAATGCCGGTGAGCGTGTAGATAAAGTCGCGCTGGATGTTCTGCCCGCCCAGCAGCATGCCGTAGTGGGCCACGCTGTAGCCCAGCAGCACCACGCCAGCGAACACCATCACATAGGCCACCAGCGGGCTGAACCAGCTGCCCAGCAGGTAGCCCCCGCCCAGAAACAGCCCGCCGATAATAAACAGCACCGCGCCGCCCAGCAGCACGCCGATCGAGCGGCCCAAAGCCCGCGAGGCCTCGTCGTGGCGCTGGGCCAGCGCGGCGCGGGCGCGCGTCAGATTGTAGAGCGCCCCGATCGTCATGGTCATCTGGTAGATCATGTAGATGGGGTAGAGCGCGCCGGGGGCCACCTGCAGCGGGGCGGCATCGTAGCGGTTGAACAGCGCCGAGCAGGCATCCACCGCCACCACCAGCAGCGCCACCAGGTAGGCCGCAATCACGCGGCGCGGCACCAGCATATGCGGCGCGCTGGGCTTGCGAATGGGCAGGGCGATCACACAGCTGATGTGGAACCAGATCGCCAGCGGCAACACCGAGCTCCACCAGGTGAGGCGCTCGACCAGCGCAAACAGCCCTGGGTCGGCCAGCGAGTCGGTGAGCGCGGCGGCGAAGAAGTAGGCCGCTTGGCCAAAGGCTGCCGCCACCGAGAGCGCGATCAGCGGCGTGCGCAGCAGACCGCGCACCAGCAGGTAGAGGCCCAGCCACAGAAACAGGGCATAGCCCACCAGCTCGGCAAAGATCACCACAGCGCCGCCGAACATAGCCTCTCCTCATTCATCTCTATACGCATGCTAGCGCGATTGTACACGGGGTTCTCGGAATTGGCAAAGGCCATTCTTCCCGCCCAAAAAAGCGGGCTGGCGGTGAGTACCGCCAGCCCAACGAAACCGCCAGACCACCGCCTAGCTCCAGGCGCTGAGCGTGGCGATCAGGCTGCGGCCAAGGCGCAGCAGCTGCTCCTGGCGGCGCTCGAACAGCACATACAGGCCGATCAGCAGCATGCCCACCACGCCCATCACCACCCAGGTGTTGGCCGCGCGCATGGGGTCCACGCCCAGCCACAGCGCGCCAAACACCACGGCGGCCACGCCCGCCACCAGCGGCACCTGCAGCCGCCGCAGCACCCCGTAAGCGATGGAGAGCAGGCCCTCGCCGCACAGCGCGAGCGCCAGCAGCAGCGCCCGCTGGCCATCGGCCAGCACCGCGCGGGTCGCGCCCAGGCCCAGCAGCATGCCCAGCCCGGCGCACTCCAGCACCCGCGAGAGCTGGCGCTGGCCCTGGAAGCGCCGCAGGCCATCGGCCAGGGCCAGCAGGTAGAGCGCGGTGGGCGCGACGTACCATTCCGGCTCGACCCGGCCCCAGACCCACAGCTGCAGCAGCAGCGCGGCCACCAGCGCGGCGGCGGCGGCATACACCAGCATCACCACACGGTAGCGCACGGCGGCGGTGGAGAGCAGCAGCGCCAGCATCACCAGCGTGAAGATCAGCGCGAAGAGCTGGCCCACCAGCGGGGCGACCAGGCCGATCAGCGCCGCCAGCCCAAGCCCAACGAACAGCGGCCCCGCGCGCAGCGGGTGCAGCCACACCGCGCAGGCGGCGGAGGCGCGCTGGAAGCGGCCACCCACCCACGCGACCAGCCAGCCCAGGGCGGCCAGCACCACCATGTCGGCCATAGCGTAGGCGCACACCCAGATCATCGGCATATCGTCCAGGCGCAGCAGCAGCAGCGCAGCCTCCAGCAGCACCAGCGAGAGGACGGCCAGCGCCACCTTCCGCTCGGCGCTGGCCAGCACAGCGGCCAGGGCGGCTATACAGACCACCTGCCAGAGCGCATCCCAGGAGGCCGCGCCCATCACGCTCGATATGGCCAGGATAAGCATGCCACATGATGCCACAGCCCCAGCGGAGAGCACCACCGTAAGGTAGATCGGCGTGCGCAGCGTGGGGGCCGTTTGCCGCACACCCAGGGCCAACAAGGCCTGTGCCCAGGCCAGCAGCGCCAACAGCCACAGGGTCATACTATCTAGCGAGCTGCCCATCGCCCAGGACTGCCCAAATACCAGAGCCAGATCGAGCGACACCAGCGCGAAGAAGGCCATCCAGCTCTTTTTCTCCCGCCCGAGCAGCCAGCCCCACCCCAGCGCCGTGGCCAGCCAGATCAAGCTGAAGCGCAGCATCTGCTCGCTGTCGCTCCACAACGTAGGTGCAAAGGTTATGCGATAGGCAGAGGGGCTAAAGGCCATTGCCAGCGGCGCGAGCAACAGCAAGCCGCCAGCTATCACTCGGTAGGGCCGCGCGTAGGCGGGCGCGGCGGGGCGCAGCGCCTCGGCCAGCAGCGCCAGGGTGAGCAGCAGCGGGATGTAGGCCAGCGAGGCCGGGAAGGCCCCCCATAGCACCAGCGCCACGTCGGCCAGCATCAGGGCCAGCAGCCCCAGCAGCCCGCCCACCAGATAGCCCAGATCGGGCGCGCGCCACAGGTAGCAGGCCAGGCCCGCCACGCCCACCAGCGCGAGCACCGCGCCCGCCTGGTAGGGCTGGAACAGCTGCGGGTAGCCCACCAGCGCCAGCAGCAGCGCCTGCGAGGCCGAGATCAGGGCAAACACCTGACCTGGCGCGCTGACTATGCGCCACGAGGTGGTGCGTGCCAGCCCCGCCGCCAGCGTATAGCACGCCGCCAGCGCCAGCAGCGCGGCCAGGTTCTCGCCAGGCGACGCATGGAAGAAGTTCAGCGACAGCATGGCCCAGGCCTGCGCGGTAAGCATCAGCAGCCAGGCCCAGCGCGCCTGCCGCCACATCAGCAGCTGGGCCAGCCACACCAGGGCCAGCATGCCCAGGCCCGGTAGGTGCGCGCCATAGGTGCCAAACGATAGCGCAGTGAACACCAGCGCCAGGCCCACGCCCGCCGCCTGCAGCACCAGCGCGTAGCCGCGCCGCAGCGAGCCAGGCCAGTAGCGCGCGGCCACGCAGGCGGCCGCGCCCAGCGGCAGCAGCGCCAGCGCGCGATGCGCGCCATCCATCGCCGCCAGATCGAGCATGGCCCAGCCCCACAGCGCCGCCAGCGGCGGCACCAGCGCCAGCGCCAGCGTCGCCAGCCCCTCCTGCCCGCGCCGCCCAAACGCGGCGAAGCGCCCACGGTGGGTGCTGGCCGCCACCAGCGCAGCCAGCGCCACCAGCACAGGCAGCGCCAAACGCTGCGGCGCTGGCCCCAGCGTACACGCCAGCACCCCCACCTGCGATGCGATCAGCAGCCCAAAGCCGTAGAGCGGGGAGGCGACCCGCACGCGGTGCGGCTCGCTGGCTACGCCCGCCGCCACATAGGCCAGGGCTAGCAGCGCAAAGCCCAGCAGCGCCACATCCACACCTGCCGCCAGCGCCACCAGCGTGCTGGCCAGCGCCAGCGGCGCGAGCGCCAGCGACACCCACAGCCAGCGCTCGCGGCGCTGCAGCCGGTAGGCCAGCGCATAGAAGCCCACTGCGGCCCAGCGCAGCCCGGCCACGCCCCAGCCCGCCCCCAGCTGGCTGGCCAGGGCCAGCGGCAGCAGTACGTGGGCGGCAGTGCGCAGCCCCAGCCCGAGCACATCGTTCCGCGCCAGCCAGCGACCCGCCAGCAGGTAGGCGAAGCCAAATGCCATCAGCAGGCCCGACATGGGTAGCGAGAGCGCCAGATCGGGCGAGAAATCAAGCATCGCAAGGCCGATAGGCAGCGCCAGCGCGGCCAGCAGCGCCCACATCGACCTCGGCTCCATCACCAGGGCCAGCACATAGAAGGCGCAGGCCGCAAACAGCAGCAGCGCTGGGGCCGCGCCGCCCAGCCCCAGCGGCACGCCCACCGCCAGCACCACCGGCACCAGCGCGTGCGCCACCAGGTACGGCGGGCGCACCAGCGAGGGCCGCCAGCGCCGCAGCAGCTGCGCGCCCAGCAGCATCAGCCCGGCCAGCGCCACGCAGGGCAGCAGCCACAGCGCACGCGGCCCCGGCACGGCCAGGCTGGTGAAGGCCAGCAGCGATCCGGGCGCGCTCACGCACGATACCCACATCCAGCGGCGCTGGCGGTCGATCAGGGCCTCGGCCAGCATGTAGCAGGCCACGATCAGCAGCCCAAAGCCCAGCCAGTAGGCCATTTCGGCGTGGAAGTGCCCCAGCGACAGCGCCGCCGTCACCGATCCCGCCGCCACCGCAGACTCGCCCCACACACGGCGGCGGCGCAGCAGCGCCTGCGCCACTAGCGTCAGCGTCAGCAGGCCCATGCCAACAATATGCAGGCCCGCGCTGCTAAAGCTGATCAGCGTCAGCGTAATCGCTAGGAGCGCCGCAGCCGCCTGAAGCGCGTCGTCGTAGCGAGGCCGCAGCGCGCCGGGCCAGTGCCGCGCCGCCACACACGCCGCCGCCGCAAGCGGCAGCAGCGCCACCGCCCGCTCGGCGGCGGAGAGCGCCGCGAGATCGAGCATGGCCCAGCCCCACAGCGCGCCCAGCACCACCAGCGCGGCCATGGCGCTGGCGGCGGCCTGCTCGCGCAGCATCCTGCCCAGCATCGCCATCCGCCCGCGGTGCGCAGCGGTGGCCGCCAGCGCGCAGAAAAGCAGCAGGATCGGCAGCGCCACACGCAGCGCAGGCCCTCCCGCGAGCACCGCATCGGCGCAGGCCAGCGCGGCAATTACCGCCCCCAGGCCGTAGAGCGGCGCGGCGAACCGCCCCCAGCGTGGCTCGCCCAGCGCGCCGCTGGCCAGGTAGCCCAGCGCCAGCAGCGCGAACAGGGCCGCGCGCAGCGCCGCATCCACTTGCAGCAGCAGCAGATCCGTGCCCGCCGCAGCCGCCAGCAGCGCCAGCGCAGCCCACAGCCAGCGCACGCGCCGCGACAGCGCCGAGCACAGCGCGTAGAACCCAGCCGCCATCCACAGCAGCCACGACAGCTCCCACGTCAGCCCGATGTGCAGCAGCAGCACCAGCGGCGGAATGAGGTAGGCCACCACCAGCGGACCAAACGTGGCCGGGTGCTGCTGCCACCAGCGGTGCGCCAGCACGCGGTAGAGCGCGGCCAGCAGCAGCAGGGCGTACCACGTGGCAGCGGCGACGCGGAAGTCAAGCGAGAGATCCTGCAGCACGATCGCCAGCGGCAGCAGCGTCGCCGCCACCAGGCCCCAGATCTCAACCGGCTTCTCGCGCAGCACGATCAGGTAGAAGCCCAGCGCGGCCCAGGCCGCCATGGCCATGGTGGCGTGCGCGACGCCCAGCCCCACGCCCACCAGCAGCGCGAAGGGCACGATCACATGCGCCGCCTTCCAGAGGATCGCTGCGATCTCCTGCTGGCCGCGCAGCGCCGCCCGCCCGCCCACCAGCAGCGCCTCAAGCGCGATCACCAGCGCCATCCACACATCCGGTCGCCCCGGCGCTACCGCCAGACCGGCGGCGGCCATCGCCAGCGGCGCGAGCAGGCTTGCGGCCCATGCCCAGATCGGGTTGCGGCCCAGCGTGGCGGCCAGCAGATAGAGCGCCGTGCCCGCCCCAAACGTGAGGGAGAGCATCCACGGGTCGAGCAGCCCGCCCAGCCAGAGCGGCACCGCCACCAGCAGCCCCGCCAATCCAAGCAGATGCGCGACCCATGTGAGCTGCGGGGCGAACTCGGCCCGCCCGCCGCGCTCAAGCCGCCACGCCAGCGCGATATACCCCGCCATCGCGGCCACCAGCGCGGGCGGCACCGCCTGCCAGGAGATGAAGCTGGCCGCCGCCGCCGCCAGGCTTGCGCCAGCCAGCCCCGCATTCACCACAAAGAAGCGCTGGCCAGTGCGGCGCACCGCCCAGGTGTAGAGCGGCACACACGCCAGCGAGGCCAGCAGCCACGCGGCCTGGTTCCCCACGCCCATGGTCAGCGTGATCGCGGCCATGCAGATAGGGGCCAGCGCGCCGCTCACCGAGCGCAGCCCCGCGCCCGCGCTCGGCAGCTGCCAGCGGCGCTCGATCCTATCGCCCGCCGCCCAGAACGAGCCAGTCACCACGGCCATCAGCACGCACTGCAGCATGCGCGGGAAGCTGGCCCAGTTGAACACCACCAGCACCACCGACGAGACCAGCATCAGGAACATGCCTAGGTACAGCATCACCTGGCGCGTGCGCAGCGCCAGCGCGCCGGCCCAAGCCCGCTCCAGCAGCGATGGGGTGGGCGGCGTAGGCGGCGTCTGAACCACATTCTCCTGTTTCTCTGCTGCCGACGCCTGTACTATCGCAGGCGCTGCCTCACGCTCCGCCGCCGCCGACACCTGCGCCGCCTCAGCCACTGGTTCCCGTTCCTCCGCTGTCGGCAGCGGTGCCGCTGCCTCCGCTGTCGGCAGCGGCACCGCTGCTGCATCCGCCGCCTCTACCGCGTTGGATAGCCATTCTGGCAGCGGCGCAGGCGCGGTCAGTGCCTCGGCTGGCACCGCCGTTGGGATCGCATCATCGGTTGGCGCAGCCACTACCTGCGCCTGGGCCTCTAGCAGCCAGGCGGGGATCGCCTGCTCGGGTGCGGGCTGCGCCTCGGGCGGCGCAGGGGCGGGCTGCGCCTCGGGCGGCGCGGCGGGCCAGGGGCGCGGGACGCCGCGCGACAGCACCAGCCGCCGCACCGGCGCGGCCTCATCCGCCGTCAGATAGCCCGCTTGCACCCAGGTGTGGATCAGGCGCTCCATCTCGCCATACAGCACATCCGGCGGCACCGCTGGCGCGCTGGACTGGCGGATGCTGACAAAGATCAGACCGAGCACCAGCATCACCAGCACCAGGAAGCAGAAACAGCCGATAAGTTCATACATACGCCGTGGCTCCTTTTCTGTTGCCAATCTGGGCCCAGACTACGCCACCAGCAGCTGTACAAACCAGGGAAAGTACTGCCAGCTTCTGTATCGGCCCGGCAAAAACTGCGCTGCAATGCAGAAAAGAAAAAAGCCCCGCCTCATCGGCAGGGCCTGCTCGCTACGGTCGAGATCATGGCCAGTACCAGCATCACCGCACCTTCGCTGGATGGGCAAAGCTGCAATTTTATGTCAACATATCTCCAGATCGCTAGAGCAGCATCCGCACGCCCGCCAGTACCGCCAGGCCCAGCGCCAGATTCTCGAACAGCTCCTGGTTGATAAAGCGGATCAGCCAGCGCCCCACCAGCGCCCCCGCCACCGCAAAGGGCGCGAGCGCCAGGCTCACCTGCAGGCTGCCCATGTTCACCATGCCCAGCCCCACGCTAAACGGCACCTTGAACAGGTTCAGCACCAGAAAAAACCACGCGGTGGTGCCGATAAACACCATCTTGGGCAGGCGCATCGCCAGCAGGTAGATCGCCATGATCGGCCCCGCCGCGTTCGCGATCATGGTGGTGATCCCGCCGAACAGCCCGGCCAGCGGCCCCACCCAGCGGCGCGGCGGGGCATCCGGCGCGGCGGGGCTGCGGCGGCGCAGCAGCACCATGCCCACCAGCGTCACCAGCGTCACCCCGATCAGGCGCTTCATCAGCGTGTCGTCGATCCGGCCCAGGGCCACGGCCCCGATCACCACGCCCGCCGCTGCCCACGGGAACAGCCGCAGCAGCTGCGGCCAGTCGGCCTCGCGCCGGTAGGCCGCCACCGCCACCACATCCCCCGCGATCAGCACGATCAGCATCACCCCCACCGACTCACGCGCGGGGATGATGCTGGCAAACAGCGCCACCGCCAGAATCCCCAGACCCGTCACCCCCGTCTTCGACATGCCCACGATAAACGCCGCCAGGGCCGCCAGCGCCCACTGCCATAGCTCCATAGCCATCTATTCCTTCCCAGGCTGCCTACCTACCTATTCTTCGCAGCCAGAAGCATCATATACCGCTGAGCGTAGCAGCCAACGCCCACACCGTCAAATCGCACCGACCTGCCGAAAAGCGACGGCTGGCCATGGGCGATTCATAACGATAGGATCAAGGCGGTATCGGTTTACAGCATCAGAGAGGGATGTATATTGAGAAGCTACTCACACAATGGGGTATGACAATTAGGCATTCTGGTATACAATAGCCTACGACGCGATGCCCGGAGCCTCGTAGGGGGGGAACCGACTATGGCTGATCAACACTGCCGCCGCCTCTTGCTCGGTAAGAATATAGCTCGGGATCGCGCGGCGGCGGCGCTCGTAGGCGCTTACCACCCGGTGATTTCCATCCAGAATCACATACTGGCCGCCATCTAGGTGCACCAGCCCATGGGCGTGCGGCAGCAGCACAATCGGCGGATGCTGGATGCCTTTCGGCACCAGCACGTGGCGCACGTAGGGCATATTGATGTCCACCTGGCCCTGCTGGAACGGCTCGACCAGCGGCTCGACCGGCAGCGGGCGGGCCATGCGGCCCGTCACCAGGGCGTAGGCGGGCGTCACCCGCCAGCAGAAGGTCTGGCGTAGCTCGGCCACGGTAAACACCAAGATCTGCTTCATGCCCTGGGCCAGGGGGATGGTGGGCGCAAGCTGCAGCGCCCGCATGGCAAAGTGGCCACGGGCCAGCAGCCCGGTCAGCGCAAACAGCAGGGTCGCCTTACGATCCTTCAGCTGCCCTGTGGTCTCGGGCCACGAGAGCGCGGCGGCGATCACCTGATCGACCAGGCCAGCATCGTCGTACTGGATGGCCGCCGCCAGCGTGCCAAGAAATTGCCGCTCGGGGTCACGCCGCGCCGCGATCAGGGCCAGCGTGCGCGCCGGGGTGGGGAAGCCGGAGAAGTTGGGACGAGCCATTCGCTGCACAGCACCCTCGGGAACACAGTGTCGAACATTCGTTCGTTTCTATCCTAGCAATCCCTGAGGCGATTGTCAAGGCGCGCCCAACGCCACAAGCCCCTGCGCATGCCCTCGCTACGAAGCAGCATCGCACATGGGCATGGCAGGGCCAGGGCGCGCAGCGCACCCGATGGGATGCCCGCAATAATGTAGAACGCTATGACACAAAGGAGCAAGATGATGGGGATACGCGCACACTTTTCCGATCAGGAATGGCGGCAGATCTACGAGGCACCAGTATTTGCGGGGCTAGTGATGATCACCGCCAAACGGAGTGCGCCGGTGCAGGCGGTGCAGGAAATGTTTGCCGTCAGCCACGCCATCATCAAGACCGACCAGCGCGTCCACAGCAGCGAGCTCATCGGCGAGATCGTCGAGGCGATCAAGCAGCGCGAGCGCTACGAGAAGATCGCGCCCAGCACATCGCTGGGCGACGCCCACGCCAAGGCGCTTGAGCACATCCGGGCAGCCGCCAGCCTGGTCGACAGTCGGCTGCCCAGCGAGTCGGCCAGCTTCAAGCGCTGGCTGATCAGCATCGGCCAGCTGGTGGCCGACACAGCGCAGCAGGGCAGCACGCGCGAGCGCGGCGGGGCCACCGCGCTGGCCGAGCCAAGCGCCCTGCGCGATCTGCGCAGGGCGCTCGGGCTGGCCTAGCCGCCAAGCTCGTCGGGGGTGACGCGGGCCAGCTGGCCCAGCGCCGCCAGCACATCGGCCAGGGGCGCGGGCACCAGGCCCTGCGCCGACCGCCACACGGCGGTGCGCCGCCCCTGGCGCACCGCCAGCTCGTAGCTCACGGTGTCGCGGCCATCGTCGGCGGGGGGCGCGGCGGGGCCAGCGGCCAGCAGCGCGCCCACGGTGCCCACCAGCGCCTCCATCTGCGCCGCGCTCAGCGTGCGCTCCACCGCCACCGCGCCTTCGACGCGGCTGGGGCTGCGGCGGTAGGTCAGCCGCCCGCTGGCATACACCAGCAGCTCGCTGCGGCGGAACACCAGCCCGCCCGCCGACCGCAGCCGCAGCCAGCCCCCCGGCGGGAAGCGCGCCACCAGCCCCGCGCTCTCCACCTCATCCCCGATCACGCCTAGCACACGCGGTTTCTCAGCCATGGGGCCTCCTCAAACATACCGGCGGGCTACAGCCGCACCGAGGCGATCAGCCGATCAAACAGCTGGCTGGCCCGATCGTACTCCGCCTCGGGCGCGGCCAGGGTCAGGTAGTAGGTGCGGTCGCCTGCCACCACCACATACTCGCGGGCCACCACCACCACCGGCAGCGAGGGGCGGCGCGGCTCGTCGATCGGCTGGGCCACATAGGCGTAGCGGATCTGCCGCGCCGTGATGCCGCCCACTAGCGCCTCATCGGCGGCGAGGAAGTGGTAGCCCTGCTGGGTGCTGCGCTCCGCAATCGCGCGGTTCACCTGCTGCTCAAGCGTGGGCGCCGCCGCCGGGTCAAGGTCGCGCACGTCCACCGTCAGGCGGGTCTTGAAGGCCGACTCGACGTAGGGGTCTTCCAGGCTCAGCAGCGCGCCCTGCAGCGTGCCCACCTCGCGCCAGCCCGCCGGATACTGAAACTGGATGGGCGCATCCGCCGACTGGAACGCGCTGGTGCGGCCCTCGCTCTGGGTGCGCAGCACCGCGCCTGCGGCCAGCGCCAGCGCCACCACCAGCGCCACCGCCAGATCCGCCCGCAGGAACGGCATCGAACGATACGCCGCGCTATCTGTCGTCATGGTTTGCTCCGCTCTTGGCTAGATCCCGATCCGCCCGATCTTCACCGTCGTCACCCGCCGCATCAGCCCGATCAGGATGGCGAACACCACCAGCGCCACACCCAGCCCCAGCAGCAGCGAGCGCCACGGCGCCACGCCCAGGCCGCTGGCGCTCACCTCGCTAATCAGCCAGCTAAACAGGCCATTGCAGGCCGCCGCCAGCGCCACGCCCAGCGCCACCCACCATGCGGGCCGCCGCTCGAACTTGGCCGCCGCCATGAAGTAGCCCATCAGGCCGCTGAACGAGGCCATGGCCAGCGCGGTGGTGGCCACGCGGATGCTGCCGGGGCCGAGCGCCACCCCGCCGTTCTCTAGGATGAAGCGCAGGTTGAGCAGCGTGGCGCAGCCCAGACCGGCCACCGTGCCATACACGATCCCATCCATGCGCTCGTCGAACTCGGGGGTGGTGTAGACCGTGGCCCGCACCGCCAAGTAGGCGATCGCCTGGTAGGTGAAGCCCACGATCAGCGTGGAGGCCAGCAGCGAGGTGAGCGTGCTCTGGGGTGCCCAGTCGCCTACGCGGAACCAGTCGCGCACCAGCCGCACGCCCACCACATCGGTCAGCAGCAGCGCGGTGATGAACACCAGGGCGATATTGCCCTTCGGCTCCGGCTCCAGCCGATCTTGGGCGTAGAAGAAGACCAGCCACAGCAGGCTGGGCAGCAGCGCCACCGCCACGCCCACCGCCACCAGCGCCGCGCCGTGCAGCGGCGGCAGCATCCCGGCCAGCCAGGCCAGCGCGCCGCACACCAGCGCCACGCCCGCGATCTGGGCCAGGCCAGCCAGCCACGCGCCGCCGTTCGGGCGGTTGACCGCGGCGAAATGCTCATCGCAGTAGGCCCGCCCATTGATGGTGTGGAAGGGCGGCGCGAGCGGCCTGCCGCACACGCAGCACCCCGGTTGTTGTGTCATGTCTGCTCTCAATCTCTACCCCCGCCCGCGCCGCATGGCGATATCGATCTGCACCGGGTTCGGGTCATCGCTTGTGATCTCCACGCCATCATCCGAGACAATCGAGCGGTAGCCGCCCGCCAGCACGATCACGCTGTAGGTCTTACCACGCGGCACCGAGCTATCGGTGCGGAAGTAGCCGTCATCGTCGCTCACGGCGGATGTCAGCACCTCGTCATCCGACACCTCGCCGTCGTCGGCCACCTGGCTGGCGCTCAGCTCGGGGCGGATGATGAACACCTGGGCGCCGCTCACCGCGCGCCCGGTGTCGGCGTTCTGCACATTGCCCTCGATAAACACCTCGTCTGCGCTGCTGGGGGCCGGGGCCGACCCGCCGGTGCCCGCCGTGCACACCGCCAGCGACACATCATCCACAAAGAAGCTGCTCAGGTTGCCGCGCGTGTTCTCCACGGTGAAGGTGAGCCGGATGGTCTTGCCCGCAAACGCGCTCAGGTCGAACTGGGCCTGCTTCCACTCGTCGTCGCCCTCGGATGATGGCTGCTGCTCGATCGCGCCCAGCACATCGCCGCCGCTGTTGAGCACCACCGCCGAGAACACCGAATCGTTCGAGAGCAGCCCGCCCAGCCCGCTGTACTCCTGGTGGATCAGCCGCCAGTAGCTCAGCTGCACCGAGCTGGCGTTGGGCGGGATGCTCAGCTCCTGGTAGATCAGCTGCAGCGGCTCCTGATCGGTGCCGCCCAGCCACACGCTGCGCTCGCCGCTGCGGGGCAGCTCGGGGTCGATCAGCGAGAAGTCGCCTGCGGTCGCCTCCACCCAGGCCTCGTTGCTCTCAAAGCCGCCGTTCACCAGGCCCTCGGTGCAGCCCTGGGGGATCGGCTCCTCCTGGTCGGGCTGCGCGGGGATGTTGGGCACGGTGCTGGTGTCGGCGGGGGGCGCGGGCAGCTGCTCGCCGCCGCCAGTGTCGATGCCCACCTGCGCGAAGGCCTGCGCCACCGCCTGAGCGTCGGCCTCACCGTACAGATCCTGCGCGGCGCGCACCGTGGCGGTGGCGTGGTCGCTAAAGTCGGATGAGGGCGTGAGGTACTCGGTGAGCGTGCGATAGTAGATCGCGCCGGCCTTGTCGCGGCCCAGCGCCTGGGCCACTAGGAAGGCGGCGTGGTTGGGGATGCCGCTGTTCACATGCACGCCGCCGTTGTCATACGAGCGGTTCAGCGGCAGGTTGGCGTAGTCATCGAGCGTGGCGGGCTGGCCCACCGCGCTCAGCGGGTCGCGCGGGTCGTACTGGCCGCCCAGCGTAGGATCCTCCAGGTCGCGCAGCACCGCCGCCGGGTAGGGCGGCGAGTTCACCACCTGCTCGCCCAGCGTCCAGTTGGCCGAGTCGATCATGGTGGCCATCACATCCGAGTACGACTCGTTCAGCGCGCCCGACTGGCCCTCGTAGACCAGCTGGGCGGTGGCGTCGGTGACGCCGTGGGTCAGCTCGTGGGCCACCACATCCAGCCCGTAGGCCAGCGGCTTGAAGATCTCGCCGCCGTCGCCGTAGATCATCTGGCGCAGCTCGCTGACCCAGGCCGCGTTCTCCGAGTCCTCGGATGATCGGCCGTAGTGCACCGTCGAGACGATCGCCATGCCCTGGCCGTCGATGCTGTCGCGCTTGAAGGTGTTAAAGTAGTAGTCGTAGGTCTTGCCCGCGTTGTCGTGGGCGGCCTGGGCGATCGCATCTTTTGATCGCTCGCCCTCGTCGATCAGCTTGCGGCCTGGCAGGCGCGTGCTGTTGCCCGCCGTGTAGGTCACGCGGCGCTTGCCCTGGTTCAGCCGGTCGAAGGCGTGGATGACCCACGGGCGGCTCGCACCCACAAAGTACTGCCACTCGCCCAGCGGCTGCTCGGTGAGGATGCGCACCGACCATGCCAGGCGCGGCTTGTTGTTCTGATCGACATAGACCATCAGCTCGGTCTTGTCATCGAGCACGGTGGCGCGCATGCCCAGCTGCTCGGCGGGCTTCAGCTGCACCTCGCGCAGGTCGCGCAGCGCCGTCGCCGCCGCATCCGCCGCCGTGATCGCCGACTCGGTAGGCACATCCAGGCCGGGGAAGACATGGCCGTTCACCGTCACCGGGCGCAGCTGCGCATCCAGGTGCACCACCAGCTGGCGCCCAAACACCGGCAGGCCGTGGTAGCGCTGGTCGAAGCGCAGGTGGTACCAGCCCAGATGCGGGTCCGGCTCGATCCGCAGCAGATCCAGCTCGCTGGCCACATCGGCGATACCGAAGATCTGGCGATTCTGGTCGAGGAACGCGCGGGCCGCCGCCTCTGGGGTGGCCGCGCTGGCCGTGGGGGCCGCCGATGGCAGCCGCCCCTGGCCCTGGGCGCTCAGGAAGGTGGCCGAGGGCAGATCGGCATCCCACCGCACCTGTAGGGGAGCGCCAGCCCTGCGCTGGAGCGCGCGGAACGCCTCGTGCGGGTCGGGCGCGGCGCTGGCGCGGGGGGCCGCCTGGGCCGGGGTGCCGAGCGCCACGATCAGCGCCAGCATGCCAGCAGCCCGCGCCATAGGCGCGCGCCACTTGGGGAGGGGGCGTGGTATCAAGGCAGTTCATCCTGTCTCAAGGCGGAAGCCATCGGAGAGATCCTACAACAAAGCGTATCGCGTTACAAGCAGCAATTCTCGCGCCGCCAGCCCGCGCTCACCCATTTAGGTGATGCCCTCTCACCACAACGATGCGGGGCATTGGCAAGCAACACATGCTACACTACAGAAAAAACAAAGCTACCAAAATATGGGAAACGCCCAACCAGTGTATGTGCTATGAAAGAGATTGACGACCACTTTTCAAAAGAAGAGATCAAGCGCCGAAGCAAACTGTTCTATGGAACGCTGATGGTGCTGCTGCTCCCCTTTATCTTGATCCCCCTGCTGCTCTCGCTGATCATACGTACCTTCTACCCTCAGATCCCAATCCCTAACCACCCGGACATGATTGGCAATGTGATCACGCTGTTCCTGATCATCGTGGCCATGGTCGTGCTGGTGCGGCTCGGCAAGCCGACGCTCTCGGCCATCCTGCTGGTCGGGATCTGGCTCACCGCAATCATCATCACGCTGGTCAATGGCAGCATCAACGACAACGTCGCGGCGCTGCTGGTCATCCCGATCATCATCGCCGGGCTGCTGATCAATGGCCAGGCCAGCATCTCGATCGCCCTGATCTCCAGTGCGCTGGTCTGGACGATCGCCTGGTTCAAGCAGGATGCCCCCATCCTGTTCCTCGATAATCGCATCCAGTTCCAGCCCCAGTATGGGCACGCCATATTCTGGACCGCGCTATTCTGGACGATCGCCGGGCTCACCTGGATCCTCTCGAACACCATCCAGCGGGCGCTGCGCGAGAGCCACGACCAGGCCCTGGCCTTCAGCCAGCTGAGCGAGCAGCTTGAGCAGCGTGTGGCCGAGCAGACGCTAGAGCTGGCCCGCCGCGCCAACCGCGCCGAGGCGCTCTACGATGTGAGCCGCGCCCTGGCCAGCACGCTCGATCTGCTGTCGGTGCTGAACATGATCGGCGAGCAGGCCGCCCACCTGCTGGGCTTCGAGGGCGCGCTGGTGCTGCTCACCGACAGCGAGACCGGCGAGTTTGTGGTGGAGGGGGCCTCGCACGCGGCGATCAACACCTTCATCCTCGCCACGCTCCAGCCCGCGCTCCGCCACGTGCTGCACTCCAACGAGCCGCAGATCATCGCGCTGGGGGCCGGGGCTGCGGGCGAGAAGACCTCGGCGCTGGCCCTGCCGCTGCGCTACGGTACCAATGTCGAGGGTATCCTGATGCTGATGGACAGCCGGGGCGCGGCCACCCGCTCCAGCGACGACCTGCACCTGGCGCAGGGCCTAGCCGACCAGGCCGCGATCGCCATCGCCAACACCCAGTTCCTGGAGCAGGCCCGCGAGGCCGCCACGCTGGAGGAGCGCACGCGGCTGGCCCGCGACATCCACGACACGCTGGCCCAGGGCCTCACCGGCATCGTGATGCAGCTGGGCGCGGTGCAGCGCGCCCTGGCCCACGCCCCCGGCGAGGCCGAGGTGCACCTCGATCTGGCCCAGCGCATGGCCCGCGAGTCGCTGGCCGAGGCCCGCCGCTCGGTCTGGAACATGCGCTCGCCCGCCCTTGAGCGCGGCAACATCGCCGACGCGCTGGGCAACCTGGCCGCCCACCCGGCCCAGCCCGGCCTACAGGTCGATCTGGATGTGCGCGGCGCACCCTACCCGCTGGAGACCGCCGCCGAGTCGGCGCTGCTGCGGGTGAGCCAGGAGGCGCTGGTGAACACCAGCAAGCACGCCAAGGCCACCAAGGTGCAGATCCAGCTCGACTACACGCCCGACGCGATCTGCCTGCTTATCTGCGACAACGGCATCGGCTTCCAGAATATCGACAAGGTCGACACCGCGCCCACCCCAGGGGTGCGCGGCGGCTTCGGCCTGATGGGCATGCGCGAGCGCCTGCGGGCGCTGGGCGGCAGGCTCGATATCACCAATAGCGCGGGGGCGCAGGTGCGCGCCACCATCCCGCGCGAGCGCGCCCAGCCATCGCAGCCCAACCTGCTGCACGAGGCAAATCGCGACATCTAGCTGTGGGCAATCCACACCAACATAGAGGGAGCTTTCCTATGGTCCGCCTATTTGTTGTTGACGATCACCCGGTGGTGCGCCACGGGATCGTCGCTATTCTGCGCTACGAGGCCGATATCGAGGTGGTGGGCGAGGCCGCCGACGGCCAGGACGCTATCGACGGCATCCTGGCGCGCTCGCCCGATGTGGTGCTGCTCGACCTGCGGCTGCCTACCCGCAGCGGCATCGAGGTGATGCGCGAGGTGCACGCCCAGAAGCCCGGCGTGCGCTTCCTAGTGCTCACCACCTACGACACCGACGCCTACATCGCCCCGGCGCTGGCGGCGGGCGCGCAGGGCTACCTGCTGAAGGATGCCACGCCCGACGACCTGGTGAAGGCGGTGCACACCGCCATCCAGGGCGGCGTGACCCTGGAGCCAGGGGTGGCCGCCCGCCTGCTGGGCCGCGTGGCCGAGAGCGGGCGCGGCGAGGAGCTGTCGGCGCGCGAGCTGGCGGTGCTGCGGCTGCTGGTGGGCGGGGCCAGCAACAAGATCATCGCGGCCCAGCTCTACCTCTCCGAGAACACCGTCAAGTCGCATATGAGCCATATCTTCAGCAAGCTGGGCGTGCAGAGCCGCGCCGAGGCCGTGGCCACCGCGCTCCAGCGCGGCCTGATCCCCATGGACCAGCTCCAGTAGCCAGCGGGGGCGCGGGCAAGCGCTGCGCCCCTCACCCCGCTCCCAGCCGCTCGGCGGCGCTGCCCTGGCCCCACTAAAGAGTTGATGAGACTGCCCTACGCCGCCGCTGGCCCGCCCCGGCCCCAGATAGCCCGTGCCGATGGTGCAGATCGGCGATCACCCCCTTTTAAAAGGGAAGCGCCGTCGCCCCGTGCCCAGCGCAGGCGGCAGATGTTTTCTGCTATAATCCTGGCAGAAGCCATCAACTGTTTGAGAGCATATCTTATGAGCAACCCCGAGATCTCCGCGTCCGCCGAGGCCGACGCCCCCGAAGAGCAGGGGGGCAGCGCCTTCACCAGCTCGCTCGGTCTCTACTCGCGCTATATCGCGCTGCTGACAGCCTGGGTCGCCACATGCGGCAGCTTGTTCTTCAGCGAGGTGCTAGGCTGGCAGCCGTGCCTCATGTGCTGGTATCAGCGCATCCTCATGTATCCGCTGGCGATCATTTTGCCGGTCGGCATCTTGCGCCGCGACAGCAAGCTGCACCTCTACGCCCTGCCCTTCCCGCTGATCGGCATGTTTGTCTCGCTCTACCACTACCTGCTGATCAAGACCACGATCTTCCCGCCGCCCGCGTGCTCGGTGAGCGTGCCCTGCACCGTCGACTACATCGACTGGTTTGGGTTCATCAACATCCCGTTCATGGCGCTCACCGCCTTCATCATCATCGCCGCCATGATGTTCATCTCCATGCGGCAGCCCTTCGACGAGGAGCTGGATGAAGATGGCGAGCCGGTGCAGCGCCCGCTGCTCTCGATGGAGAACATCCTGGTGGTGGCGATCATCGGCATCGTGGTGCTGTGGTTCGCGGTGGCGGGCCGGATCATGGGCTAGCGCGGCATAACAAAAACCTCACGGCCAGATGACAAAACCTGAAGCCTGGCGCGGCAAAGCAGATCTATAATAGCCCAAGCGGTGCGGCCCCCTGCGATCGTACAGTGCGCAGGGGGCCATTTTGTCTGTCGCCAGCGTGGCGGCGCACAGCTAGAGAAAGGCTCGTGAACCTATGCAGAAGACATCCGGCGCGCGCGGGCGCGGCCAGGCCACCACATGGCTCGTGCTCGCGGCGCTCGCGGCGATCTTGGTTGCTGGCAACCTGCTCGCCACAGGCGAGGTGCGCACATGGTGGAACGTGGTGACGCTCGGCGTGGTCGAGGGCATCACCGAGTGGCTGCCGATCTCATCCACCGGACACCTGCTGGTGGTGGGCAAGCTGCTCAACTTCCAAGAGAATATCGGCGGTACCTTCGAGATCTTCATCCAGCTCGGCGCGATCCTGGCTGTGGTGGCCTACTACGCCCGCGACCTCATCCAGCAGGCCCGCGCCCTGCCCAGCAGCGCGCAGGTGCGCCACTTCTGGGCCAGCATCGTGATAGCGTGCATCCCGGCGGGTCTGCTAGGGCTGCTGCTGCGCAAGTGGATCAAGGCCGTGCTGTTCGAGTCGCCTACCACCATCGCGATCGCGCTGATCGTCGGCGGCATCATCCTGCTGCTGGTCGAGCGGCTGACCCTGCGGGTGACCACCACCGACGTACAGAAGACCAGCTTC
Source organism: Chloroflexia bacterium SDU3-3 (assembly GCA_009268125.1). Lineage (NCBI taxonomy): Bacteria > Bacillati > Chloroflexota > Chloroflexia > Chloroflexia bacterium SDU3-3. Next base: position 21,198 of record WBOU01000020.1, read on the forward strand.
CGTCAGGCGCTGGGTATCGGCGTGGCCCAGGTGTTCTCGCTCATCCCCGGCGTCTCGCGCTCGGCATCCTCGGTGGTGGGCGGCATGCTGGCCGGGCTGGATCGCCCGACGGCCACCACGTTCTCGTTCTACATGGCCATGCCCGTGCTGGGCGCGGCCACCGTGGTGGATCTGCTGGGTAGCCTGGACATGGTGACATCAGCCGATGTGCCGCGCCTGATCGTGGGCACCGTGGTGGCTATGATCACTGCATGGTTCAGCATTGGCTGGCTGCTGCGCTATATCGCCCGCCACAGCTGGGTCTCGTTTGGCATCTACCGCATCCTGGCCGGGCTGCTCATCCTCGGCCTGGTGGCCGCTGGCGCGCTTCGCTAGGCGCTCGCAGCCACCTGCACCTGAGTAAATCATCACACAACTGGCTATAGCCGTGGCAGAAAAGCGATGATATGCTACACTAACGGAACGATTATTGCTGCCATGCTATGGAAGCTGCGGTCGACAGACGCTCGCCAATGAGCGTATGGTCCTCAGCGAGCTCTGAAAGATCCGCCATTGTACACAACATCATGAATATGCCCGCTACAATTCTGATCGCCGACGACGAGCAGCCGATCACCGAGTTTGTCCGCGAGGTGCTGGTTGACGAGGGCTACAGTGTTCGAATCGTCCACGACGGCGCGAGCGCGCTGCTGGCCATCGAGTCCTACCAGCCCGACCTCGTGATCCTCGATGTGGCTATGCCTGTGATGACGGGCGATGAGGTGCTGCGCCGCCTGCGCGCAGGCCGGTTCCGCACCCTGCCGGTGATCATGGCCACGGCGGGCATGCACCCGCAGCGGTTCTTGAACGAGGGGGCCACGGCGACCCTGGCCAAACCCTTCGACATCGACGAGCTGCTGACCCTCATCAGCCAAAGCCTGCGCCTGCGCCGCTAGGTGCTGGCGCGCCGCCGTGTGGTCTGGCGATGCCAGGCCGCGCGGCCTCGCCATTGGGTAACGAGCCTGCCCAGGCACCCACACCGTCCCGCCGCATCCTGGCGGGCTGGCGCACCCCGCCGCCCGAGGACACCGCCAGGGACACCCCGAGGGACCCGCATACCCTATCATATCCACCATAGCAGCCGTATCAACCTACCGCCTCGGGGAACACATATGACAACACCTACCGTAGCAGCGCCCGCCGCCGCAACCGCATCGCCTATCGACCCGCGCACATCGGTGGGCGCGGTCACGCTGAGCGTGGCCGACCTCGCCCGCTCCAGCGCCTACTACCAGGAGCACATCGGCCTGGCCGAGCTGGGCCGCGACGCCACCAGCGCCACGTTTGGCGTGGCGGGCCTGCCGCTGCTGCACCTGCGCCAGCAGCCCGGCGCGCGCGTGGTGCGCCGCGCCACCGGCCTCTACCACTTCGCCCTGCTGCTGCCCAGCCGCCGCGACCTAGCCCTGATCATCAAGCACTTCGCCGAGGCCCAGACGCCGATCGGCGGGGCCTCCGACCATATCGTGAGCGAGGCGCTCTACCTCTCCGACCCCGACGGCCACGGGATCGAGATCTACCGCGACCGCCCGCGCGAGCGCTGGTACGACGCCAAGGGCAGCTTCCTGATGACCACGGTGGCGCTCGATATCTACGACATCCTGGGCGAGCTGGGCGAGAACCCGCCCGCATGGGGCGGCCTGCCCCAGGGCACCACCATGGGCCATGTGCACCTGCAGGTCGCGCGCATCCCCGAGGCCGAGTCGTTCTACCTGGGCGTGCTGGGCATGGATCGCATGGCTGCGCTGCCCCAGGCCAGCTTTGTGAGCGCGGGCGGCTACCACCACCACCTGGGCATGAACACCTGGGCGGGCGTGGGCGTGGGTGCGCCGCCCGAGGGCGCGGCCCGCCTGATCGAGTACGAGCTGGTGCTGCCCGACGCGGCGGCGCTGGATGCCACCCTGGAGCGCATCCGCGCCGCCCAGGCCCCGCTGGAGCGCCGCGCCGACGGCTGGCTGACCCGCGACCCCTCGCACAACCACATCCTGCTGCGCGCTGGGTAGGCCCACAGCACATAGCAAGAGCAGCGCTCACCCTTCTGGGGTGAGCGCTGCTCTTGCTATGTGCCTAACTTTAGGCTATTTGAACGAGTAGCTCAGGCTGCCGTCGCTGTTGAACGACCACGAGAAGCTGCCGGTGTACGACGAGCAGGCCGAGGCGTTCGAGCCCATCCACCACGCGTTCGAGCCAGCGTCGGTGCCCACGATCTTGTCGTTCGAGCCGCTGGAGGTGCGGCACGACAGGTTGCCCTTGAACACCGACGAGCCGCCCTCGAAGGTGAAGTTGCGCTCGCCGCTGTCCACCGCCACGTTGCTGGTCATCTGGATGCTGCCGGTGTTGCGGTTCCAGGTGAAGCCATGCTTGCCGTTGTGGTAGGCCAAGTTGTTGCGGATGATGTGGTTGACGCCGATGTCCTCGCCGCCCAGCTTGAAGCCGTTGCGGTCGCCATTGCCAGCCGTCGAGCCATCGCTCAGCGTGCCGTTGTTATAGGCGATCGAGTTCTCGATCGTCACCGCGCCGATCGCGCCGGTGTCGCTCTTGGTGTACAGATCCCAGCCGTCGTCGATGTTGTTGTGCGAGACATCGTAGCGGAAGATGTTGCCCGGGCCGACGGTCAGCTTGGCCGCGAAGCCGTCCGCATCCTCGCCATCCGAGTCGGCGTTGTCGTGCGACTCGCAGCTGACGATCAGGTTGTTGGCCGGCCAGTCGGCGTAGGCGGCGGTGGAGACGTAGCGGCCAAGCTGCAGGCCGGTGTCGCGGTTGTAGCGCGTCACCACGCGCTCGATGATGTTGTTGTTGCCGCCCACGAACACGCCGTTGTCACCGGCGCGCTGCACGATCAGGCCCTTCACGTGCCAGTACGAGCCGTTGACGCTCAGACCACGGTTGGTGGAAAGCTCGGCCATGGCCGAGAAGTCGAGGATCGGCGTCTCGCCGGGGTAGGCGAACAGCTGCTTGCGGGCGCTGGATGTGCCATTGTTGCCGCGCTCGATCATCACCGGCGTGGCGTAGCTGTAGGTGCCGCCGCGCAGGTAGATGATGCCGCCCGCCGCCACCCGCGTGATCGCGGAGGTGAGCGTGGTGGGGGCCGAGATTGTGCCCGCCGCGCTGTCGCTGCCGTTGGGCGCGGCGTAGATGGCCGAGCCAGGCACCGGCGTGGCCGGGATAGCCGTGGCCGTCGCCACGGTGGTCGGCGTCACGGGTGTGGCCGTCCTAGTGGGCGTGGCGGTGCCGGGCACCGGCGTGGATGTCTTGGTGGGCGTGCTGGTGGGCACGGTGGTCGGCGTGGTGCCGCCAGCGCCGGTCACGCTCACGTCGTCGAACGAGGCGGTGCCGTTATAGGTCACCAGGCCCACCTGGCCAGAGGCGTACTGGCTGTCGGTGGCGGTCACATATTTGGTGCCGTTCACGTAGCCGGTGAGCGTGCTGCCCTGCACCTGCAGCCTGAGCGTGTACCATGTGTTGGTATCCACCGTGAACGAGACCGAGGTGAGCGTGTTGGTCGACCCCGAGGAGATGCGGCGCAGCTCGATCTTGTTGGCGTTGCGGATGATCAGCGTGTAGAAGCTGGTCGCGCTCTGGGCGCGGGCGATCACGCCCACATACTCGCTGCCGCCGCTGAACGAGAGCGGCTTGACCTTAGCCTCGACGGTCTGGTCGGCCCAGGACGAGCCAGCGAGCGAGCGCGACTGCCCGCTGACGGTGCTCTGCTGGTAGACCTTCGAGCCATCCGTCACCACCGACCAGCTGCCGCCGGTGGTCGCCCACCCATCCGCGTTGCCATCCTCAAAGGTGTCGCTCAGCAGCGTCGATGACTGCGCCTGGAGCGGCAGGGCCTGGGTGGCCAGGGCCAAGGCCCCGATGATGCCAACCAGGAATACGTGCCGGGCTTTGCGTGCGATCGTCATTGAGATCTCTCCTTCACACACCAGTGTGTTTCATGCGTGTTCTCGCCCTTATTTGAACATCGCGGTTGCCCTAGTATAAAAAATGCGTTAAGGATTCTGGCGTGATCTATGTGGAGAATACCGCGCTACGTTTTATTTCTACCGCCACGGTTGAGTAATCGCGGTAAATAATAGCGTATGGGGTGTAAAATGATTTTTCGGACAAGCGGTATGTTTCCGGCAATGGTGCATTTTTCGGACGCTATGTGCTATTTTTCGGATGCTCGTCCATAGTTTAGGCAGTCCTTTCGGGCCTTGGTATTTTGGTAGTAAAGCGGTTCCCCCTCGCGGTATTCGTCCCCTCAGAGTCTTGGTGTCTTGGTGGTAAAGCCGTTCTCCTTCGTGGTTAATCGGTCCCGCTTGTGTGGTGGGTGCATGCCCTGCGCGGGCGGCGCCGAGGGGCCAGCCCCTCGGAACCCCGCCAGAGGGAGTCGCCCCTTGGAACCCCCAATTTAAGGCGTTCCAATGCTGTTTTCTGGCAGCTGGCGTTCGTGCATATGGCCATCAAAACATCAGCGGCACCTTCGCCGCATGGACCAGGTGGGATGCGGTAGCGGGCAATCCCCTATTCCCATTCATTCCCTTCGTGCCTTCGTGCCTTCGTGGTATTCGTTCTCGTGTTCCTTGGTGCCTTGATGTCTTGGTGGTAAAGCCGTTGGCGGCGGGCGCTTTTATGCTATGATGAGCGCCACAAAAGCGCCCGCAGGGCCGCGCAAAACCGCCGCCGCTGGCATGCCAGATGCATGGCACCCCAGTAGCGGCCCGCATATGTCCAATGGCGTGACAGAAGTTCAGGCGAGGCCTGGACTTCTGTTCTTTTAGAGCTGTACGATAGGGCAACTGCATGACCCACAGATTCCCCCAGGGCCGCGAGACGCGGTCCGCCGTGCCGTGGCTGCTGGCCATCGGCGCGCTCTCCACGGCGCTGTACGCCCTGATCTGGCGGTGCTACCCGCTGCTGGATCTGTACACCAAGCAGCGCTTCGTGCTCAAGAACTACACCCAGTCCAACCCGGCCACCGGGGCGGCCATGGCGGCGGTGGTGGTGGCGCTGTTCGCGCTGTACGCACTGGGCTGGTACGCCCTGCGCACACGGCAGCCCGGCGGGCGCGGCGCGCTGGCGCTGCTGCTGCTCTTCCCCGCGCTGGCGGTCGGCCTCCTGCTCGCGACCCAGCCGATCACCTCCACCGACCTGTACGACTACCTGTTCAGTGGGCGCATGGCCGCGCGCTACGGGGCCAACACCTTCGTGGTGCCGCCCAACCAGTACAGCGGCGACAGCCTCTACCTCTACGTGGTGTGGCGCAACGCCGTCACCGCCTACGGGCCGCTGTGGGTGGCCATGAGCCACTTGGCCGCCTGGCTGGCGGGCGAGCGGCCCGGCGCGCCGGATGTGGCCCAGGCCCAGCTGCTCAGCCTGATCTTCGCCTACAAGCTGCTGGCGGTGCTGGGCTACGCCCTGTGCGGCGCGGCGATCTGGCTGGCGCTCGGGCGCATCGCCCCGCAGCACCGCCGCACCGGCCTCTACATCTGGCTGTGGAACCCCATGGCGCTGTGGGAGACCGTGGCGGTGGGCCATAACGACGTGTGGCTCATCCTGCCGATCGTGCTGGCGGTGTGGCTGGCCGCGCCCAGCGCCCGCGCGCCGCGCGAGCAGGTGGGGCTTGCGCGGCCCTGGTGGGCCATGGTCGCGCTCACGCTGGGCGCGCTGATCAAATACCTGGCGCTGCTCTACGCGCCGCTGGTGCTGGTCAGCTCGCTGCGGCGCATGCCCACGTGGCGGCGGCGCGCGCACCTGCTGGTGCTGGGCGGGCTGGCCTGCCTGGCGCTGATCGTGCTGGCCTACGCACCCTACTGGGCCGGTGCCGACACCTTCATCAACTTCGCCAACCGCAAGAGCCTGTACAACGCCACCTGGCTGGCCGCCGTGCGCCCGCTGCTGATCGCGCCCTTCGGCGAGGAGGGGGCCAAGGATGTGGCGTCGGGCGCTGGCATGGTGCTGCTGGTGCTGGGCGTGCTCTGGGCCACCTGGCTCAGCTTCCGCGCCCCCGAGCAGCTGGCGCGCCACATGATCTGGCTGACGCTGTGGTTCTTCTTCGTGGCCAACCCGTGGTTCCAGCCCTGGTACGCGCTGTGGGCGCTGGCGCTGGTGGCGCTGGTGCCGGGGCTGCGCCACACGGCCTGGGCGGTGGCGCTGATGTGTATGACCGGCACGCTCACCTACATGGCCACCACCTTCGTGCTGCCGCGCTGGGGCCTGCGCGAGACCGAGTCGCTGTGGCACGTGCTGCTCTCGGCGCTGGTCTACGGGCCGCCGCTGCTGGTGCTGGCCTGGGGCTGGGCCGCGCCGCGCTGGTCGCGGGCCTCGGCCCAGCCGCGCGCGGCGCGACAGGGGGCCGCCTAGCATGGCCGCCTACCCCCCGCAGCCAGCGCGCGGCCCGCTGCTGCTGTGGCTCTACGGCGCAGGAATGCTGCTGGTGGCCAGCGCCTTCGTGTGGCGCTACCCGCTCATCCCCAACGCCCACGCCCTGGCCGACATTGGGAAGCTGGCGAAGTATCAGCCCGCCGAGTTCGCGGGCTACCTGGGCGGCATGGCGGCGCTCTGGCTGCTGTACTTCGCCGCCCTGCGCGAGAGCAGGCGGCTGGCCGCGCGCCACGTAGTCGCGGCGGCCTTCGGCTGGGGCGCGGCGCTGGCCTTCGCCTTCGTGTGGCTCTACCCGGTGAGCGCCATCGACGTGTTCCTCTACGCGGTGCGCTCGCGCCTGCTCACAGCCTATGGCGAGAACCCCATCGCCATCCCGTTCGCCGCGCACCCCGGCGACGCCTGGATGCCCTTCGCCACGCAGTACTGGGCCGCGCGGGTCTCGCCCTACGGGCCGCTGTGGAATCTGGTGGGCGCGCCGATCACCGCCGCGAGCGGGGCTGACATGCCGCTGGCCCTGCTGGGCTTCAAGCTGCTCTCGGCGCTGTGCGTGCTGGCGGCGGGCTATGTGGCCATGCGCACCGCCCATCGCGGGCGGCACGGCCAGCGCGCCAGCAGCGCCGCGCTCTTTTTCATGTGGAACCCGCTGGTGCTGTGGGAGGGCGTGGGCAACGCGCATAACGATACGCTGGTCATCCTGCTGATCCTGCTGGCGCTGTGGGCCTGGGAGGCCCGGCGCGATACGCTGGTGCTGCCGCTGCTGGTGCTGGCCACGCTGCTGAAGTATGTGGCGCTGCCGCTGCTGCCGCTGGCCGCCGTGGCGGTGTGGTTCCGGCTGCCGCCCCGCCAGCGGCCCCGCGCGGCCCTGGCCAGCGCCGCCCTGTGCGCGGCGGCGGTCGCCCTGGCGCTGTTCCCCTTCTACGATCTGGCCGCCATCCCCCGCGCCCTGGCCGATCAGCAGGCCCTGCCCTACACCTCGCCCACCTCGCTGGCGCTGGCGCTGCTGGCCCCGCCCCACGCCCCGCGCCAGGTGGAGCACTGGGCCACGCTGGTGGGGGCTGCGGCGCTCGGCCTCACCGTGCTGTGGCAGATGGCCCGCCTGCGCCGCAGCCCGCAGCGCCTGCCCCGCGCCTGCTTCGAGACGCTGTTCGTGCTGATCCTGGCGCTGGCCAGCGCGCGCGGCTGGTACCTGATCTGGCTGGTGGGGCTGGCCGCCGCGCTGCCCGGCCAGTGGCCGCGCTGGCGCTGCCACGCCTGGGCCATGGCTGCGCTGGCCACCTACGCCTTCTTCATCTGGGTCGAGGCGTGGTGGCAGCCGGGCTACACCCGCACCCAGGTGGTCGGCACGCTGATCATGTTGGTGCCGCCGCTCGCCATCACCGCCGCCGAGATCGCATACGCCGCGCCGAACGTATTTATTCGTATAATGGGGCCAAGGGCCGTTTCTATGGAGAAGTAGCAATGCACGGTGAGTACAAGGTGCCCGGCGGCAAGCTGGTCGTGGTCGACCTGGATGTGCGCGACGGGCGGCTCTGCGATATAGAGCTGAGCGGGGATTTCTTCCTGGAGCCGGATGAGGCGCTGGGCCGCATGGCCGCCGCCGTGGCCGGGCTGCCCGCCCAGGCCGACGAGGCCAGCATCGCCCAGGCGGTGCGCGAGGCCGCGGGCGACGCCGAGCTGATCGGCATCACGCCCGAGGGTGTGGCCGTGGCGGTGCGCCGCGCGGTCGAGGGGGGCGCGCGATGAGCACACCGAACCGCGACGCCGCGTGGCGATCATACCCGTGGCAGCTCATCCACGGCGCGGCGCTCCAGCCCGCCTGGCACATGGCCCTCGACGAGGTGCTGCTGGAGGAGGTGGCCGCAGGCCGCAGGCCGCCCACGCTGCGCATCTGGGAGTGGGCCAGCAACGCGGTGGTGATCGGGCGCTTCCAGTCGGTGCGCAACGAGGTGGACCTGGATGGCGCGGCCCGCCACGATGTCCACGTGGTGCGCCGCATCAGCGGCGGCGGCGCGATGTTCATCGAGCCGGGCAACACCATCACCTACTCGATCTACGCGCCCCAGGCGCTGGTGGCGGGCATGCCCACCGTCGACTCCTACGCCTTCCTCGACCAGTGGGTGATCGACGCCTTCGCCGAGGTGGGCGTGAAGGCCTGGTACCAGCCGATCAACGACATCACCTCGGCGGGCGGCAAGATCGGCGGCGCGGCCCAGAAGCGCCACCCCGGCGCGGTGCTGCACCACGTGACCATGGCCTACGACATCGACAGCGCCAAGATGCTGGAGGTGCTGCGCATCGGGCGCGAGAAGCTGAGCGACAAGGGCACCGCCAGCGCCGCCAAGCGCGTCGACCCCGTGCGCAGCCAGACCGGCCTGCCCCGCGAGGCGATCATCGCCCAGCTCGTCGCCACCTTCCGCGCCAAGTACGGCCTCGCCGACTCCAGCCTCACCCCCGCCGAGCAGGCCGAGGCCGAGCGCCGCGTCCGCGAGAAGTTCGACACCGACGCCTGGCGCTTCATCGTCCCCTAGCCCCGCATAGCATCCACCCCGCAGCGCGGCCCGCCGGAAGGGGGGCCGCGCTGTTTTGTGCGCCGGGGCGGGGCGGAGAGCACCCTGACAGGGGCTTGACAAGGGTGTATAATGAAGGGGCAAAAGTGTTTACGATATGATATATTATCTTCGAACAAATAACTTAATAGCTGATTAAGCAAATTCCTAAAATTTTATCATATTCACATAATAATAACACAAGACTTTCAGGAACAACATGTTACACATAAAATATCAAAATATAGTTTAATATTTTTCTATCAATATTTTTTCTTTCACATTTTATATATTTACACCTAAGTATATAATCAAAGATAAATAATATGACCAAACCAGAAATATATCACGTAACCGATGTTTTTACACCAACACGTCCTGCACGTGCAACATTTGTTGAGCGTGATGTAATTAATGACAAACTAGTTAGCGCACTTCAAACCCCAGGCAAGCAAATCGTTGTATATGGTCATTCTGGATCAGGCAAGACTACTCTACTTGTCAATAAATTACATCAACTTTACGAGAATCATATAACTACTAGGTGTATTTCCGATATGACATTTGATCAGATGATAATAAATGCATTTGATCAACTTAATACATTTTTTGAAACCGAGCAAGTTAAATCCAAATCCGCACAAATATCTTCTTCAATCCAAGCCGAGTACTTTGTGATAAGATCACAAATTGGATCACAAATAGATGAACAAACTCAAACAAAGCAGCAACGAATCTTACCTCCTCAACTTACGCCACAGACACTTGCCAAACTCCTAGGAAAATCTAAGTGTTGTTGGGTATTAGAAGACTTTCATAAGATTAATTCTATTCAAAAGAAAAATCTTTCCCAGGTTATGAAGTTATTTATGGATATGTCCGATGAATATCCTACACTTAAGATCATAGCTATTGGTGCAGTAGATACTGCAAGACAAGTTATAGAATATGATCCAGAAATGAGAAATCGTGTTTCTGAAATATATGTTCCGCTTATGAGCGAATATGAAATTAGACAAATTATAACCAAAGGCGAAGATTTACTAAATTTTCTCGTCGACGATCAAGTTAAATCCGGAATCACTAACTACTCTAATGGAGTCGCTTCTGTCTGTCACCAACTTCTTCTTAATATATGTTTTGCAGCAGATATTATGGAAACAAAAATCCATGATAAACAAATTATAACCCATCAAGAATTAGCACAAGCACTTGAAATGTATTTAGAAAACGCCTCAGATACTCTTAAAAGTGCTTTTGAAAAAGCATTTCGAAAAACAAAAGCTGGGCGTTTTGATAACAATAGGCTTATTTTACGTGCTCTGGCAAAGTCTGGACAAGATGGTGCTACCCATGGAGAACTTTTAACAATTATCAGAAAGGATCAGGCAGACTACCCGTCTGGTAATCTAACTATATACCTTAATAAGCTTCAGTCATCAGAGCGAGGGTCATTGATTAGATACAATACAGCTTCAGGAAAATATTCGTTCAATGACCCTATATATAGAGCTTTTGCAATGTCGCTCTTTGCAAAAGAAAAACATCCAACCAGTAACATCGAAATAAATATACTCAATATAATAAATTCACTCACCCCGTCTAAACCCAGCAAGACGCTTATCGATTTTCTACAACTTGCTATTGATTTTCAAAATAAGAAAAACACATAGAATTAAACACAATTTAAATAACTCTATCAAATATAGCATTAATTTATCAAAAACCCCAACCAATAAATATGAAAGGTTTGTATGAAATTTTTCATCCCATACGCTAAAGATAAAGAACAAGAACAGAACGTTTACGACAGTACAAAAAGATTTCTCTCTGAACAACTAGGCGCTGAGTTCGCTGATAGAAAGATCTTCAGTCTACGATATCATCATAATGGAAAATCTTACTACGCCGAAGTAGGAAAGAACGACACAGTAGAAGGTGAACCTGTCATAGTGATTCTCTACGAAGCTATGCGATCACTATACCATATCTGTACTCCTAATAGGGGCGTTGTACGAGGCATGTCTATTCTCGTTGGTTCTCATGAAGTGGAACAAGTGGTTGATTTCGAGCAAGAATAACTCTATCGTGACTCTACGACTAACAAAATCCCATCAACAAACCATAGCTTATTATCATCGGATAACCACATAAAATAGCTTGTCATGAACTATCTTATGTAATCATCTATTCCTCCAACCTCAGTACGGATCAATGCTCACCCAACAAATGCCCGATGGGGCGAGTCAGGCAAAATCATAATGCATTCGCCATGCCTAATGATCCCTCCGCCATGCCTGGCGACGCGCCCAGCGACACCGGGCAGCGCCCACAGCGGGCATCAGCGCTACCCACCCCTCCCCAAGCCACCGCCCGCGCTGATACAGCCTCCACGCCCCGCCCGCAGCCCCACAAGCCCCCCGCGCACAGCCCCAAGGCACACCCACAGCTATTCAGCTACCCCATCCGCGCCTATGCTATACTTAGCGGCGTCATCCCACACCGAGAGACCCACGGAGGAAGGAGCTATCGCTGTGCCCGTCTCCTTTGAAGCGATCGCCGTCGGCCAGACCTACTCGCGCAATGATCTCGTGCGCATCTGGGGCTATGCGGCACCCCAGGCGCTCGCTCGCGGCGTCGTCACGCCGAAGAATGACCACAAGATCATCCTCTTTGTCACAAAAGAGAAGCAGGCGAGCGCGACGCAGTACCAAGATCATATCGAGGGCAGCCAGCTCTTCTGGGAAGGCCCAAACGATCACTTCGCCGAGGATCGCATCGTAGGCGCACCCAAGAATAGCGACGAGATCCATCGCTTCTACCGCGAGCGCCATCACGCCGACTTCACCTACTATGGCCAGATCACGCCGACCCAGGCCCAGCAATATGCCGATCAGCCGAGCCGCTTTGTGTTTGCGTTAGGGTCATAGCAGCACCCCGCCGCCGATGCGCCCATCCAAGATCCGCTGGGGGCCGCCGTCGCACGCATGCCAGGGCGGTGCCCCCTTCAGCGCAGAGCGATGGGCAGAGGCGCGGCTCTCACATGGCCCCGCAGAAGAGAGATGTGCCGCCCCAGCGCGGCAGATCGAATGAAATCAAGGAGCGTTCTGTGCAGAAAGCGTTTGGCCTCGAAATCCCACAGCGCATCGAGGAGGCTTGCAGCCCGCAGCGAATGGCCCTGATCGTCTACGACATGCAGGTCGGCATCCTGCACCAGCTTAAAAATGGCCCTGCGATCACCGCCAAGGTGGCCGAGGTCGTGCAGATGGCGCGCGAGGCGGGCGTGCGGATCTTCTTCATGCGCCATATGTCCTTGCCGAACAACCTGGCCGGCGTCTTCCAGCTGCGCCAGGCTATGGCGTGGCAGCGCGCCGACTCCGTGGCCGATGTGCAGCCGTGGTTCCTCCGCGACACACCTGGGTTCGCGCTCGCCCCCGAGCTGACGCCGCTGCCCACCGAGGCGATCTTTGACAAGATCACCTTCTCGGCCTTTGAAGGGACGCCGCTCAACATCGCCCTGCGGGACTGCGGCATCCAGGCCTTCGCCATCGTTGGGGTCGCCACCGAGATCGGCATCGAGCCGACGGTTCGCCACGGCGCGGACCTAGGGTACATCCCTATTGTTGTCACCGACGCCTGCGGTGCTGGCCATGAGGAGGCGGGCGACCGCGCCATGGCCAGCCTGCGCTTTATGGGGGATGCCTTCTTCACCACCGTCGCGGAGCTGGGCGACATCCTCCGCCAGAAAGACGGCGTGGAGTAGGCCAGGGTCGCCGCAACCACCACCGCGCTCAATCGACCAGGGCGGCCAAGGCAGCCCAATGCACAAGGCCGCCCTGGTCGATTGTGGGTGCGCACGTCCTCGCGGTCAGCTGCCCCTGCGCACCCTGCGCCCATGCCATCGCACGCACCGCGAGCCTTCCCGCAGGCCCACTTCGTGATCCCGCTGCGGGGCGACAGCGCCGATCAGGTCGCGCAGAGGAAAAGAGATGAGCGACGAGATCCATCGCTTCCACCGCGAGCGCCATCACGCCGACTTTACCTACTACAGACAGATCACGCCGACCCAAACCCAGCGCCGACGCGGTGGCGCGCTGGCATGCGATATTCGAGAGGCACACCATGTTCTCCTGGCTCAAAAAGCGCCGCAGCCCCGCCCAGCCCCCCGCGCCGGACCGCCAAGGGCCGCGCTTCTCCGATCACTTCTCCGCCGACAGCGGCGGCGCGGTCTCGGGCAGCTACGCCATGTGGTTCCCCTCCGCCGAGGAAACGCCCGCATCCCTAGCGCACGCGCTCGGCGTCATCGACCGCGTCTACGAGTCCATGGACAGCATCGAGACCTTTGCCCTCGCGGAGATCCTGGGCTGCTTCGGCGGCATTGAGCGCGATGTCATGCGCGTCACGCTCCCCGACGAGACCGCTATCCTGCCCATGCGCTCGGCGGCAGGCCTGAGCTTTCTGCTATCGGTATCGCAAGAGAAGGGCATCCGGCTGCACTTTCTGCGCTCCGCCCCCGATGACCTGCGCGCCGAGGCGCTCTCCAGCTTCACCAGCTACTTCGCGGCCCGCCGCCAGCAGATCATCCAGGATCTGCTGGGGATACCCACGCCGCCCGCCACAACCTACGTTGGGAAAGCATGGTGGGACACGATGAAGGAGGTAGCCAGCGGCCTGCAGAAAGAGGGCGTGCCAATGGAGAAATTTGGGACCATCATCTACCAAGCCTAGAGCGCCACGAGGGTGGGCGAACAGCGCCAGGAGCTACCCGCCCAGGAAATTGGCAGCCGCAAAGAGACACGCAGGGCTAGGTACACCTACCAGCCGCCACAGCCGCCAGACATCTTCTACCGCTTCCTGTTCGGGCATGTGACAGCCCAAGAGCTAGGGCGCTTCATCTACCAGGCCGACACGCGCGCGGCGTACGTCGGCGCGCTCTGGGAGGACGAGCTGCTGGCCTTCCCCTTCCACGTCCCCGATGCGGATCAGCGCCTGCGCCAGCTGATTATGACAATCATCCGCGACCTGCCGACCACACAGGATAACGAGCCGCGCTTCCGGCGAGCCGAGCTGGTGCGCAGCATCCACGACCTCCAGCAGAACCGCACCCCGCTGTATGAAGGGGCCGCAGCTATCTGGACTATGGGCTACCAATTCTTCGAAGATTATTCGAATGACCCAGACTTTAGGGTCTTCTGGGGCATCGCTGTGATCTTTGAGATCTGGCAGGAAGAGGGTGTGGCCACCCCCGAGCTATTCTATCGCGACACCATCGCGCAAACATGGGGCGACGCGCGCGACGACCTCGCCAGCGCGTGCCAGGGCCTGCTGCGCAGCTACGACCCCTACTATGCGTAGCGGCCACAACCCCTCCTCTTTGCGCATGCCGTCCAGATGCAGCAGATCACGGGAGAGAGCTTGCCAGCGATGGTATACTATCGTTCAACGCCATGGGTCGAGCGATAAGCGGTAGATAGTGCGCTCTGGTGTGCCAGACCATGCGCGCAACATTGAGTCCGCCAGTAGCGCTGCATGTGAACGATACGCTCAGCTCGCATGAAAATCATGATTGCGGCGCACCATCCCACCTTGCCCATGCGGCGAAGGTGCTACGCGTGCACGCTGGCCATATGCACGAACACCAGCAGCCAGGGAGCAGCACGGGAACGCCCAAAATTGGGGGATCGAAGGGGGCATCGCCCCCTCGCGGGTGTGAACGATACGCTCAGCTCGCATGAAAATCATGATTGCGGCGCACCATCCCACCTTGCCCATGCGGCGAAGGCGCTACGCGTGCAAACTGGCCATATGCACGAACACCAGCTGCTAGTTTTCAGCATAGGAACGCTCAAAATTGGGGGATCGAAGGGGGCATCGCCCCCTCGCGGGGTCGCTAGGGGCTGGCCCCTAGCCGCCGCCCGCGCAGGGCACACACCAAACAGAAAAGAGGAACCATCATCATCGAGGCCGCAGAAGGTCGGCCCGCCCGCGCAACGCTGCACGCATTGCCTATGGTTGGAGCGACGCAAAAACGATGTAGGGCACACGCCCGCCAACCCGCACCATCGCCCAACGGCGACAGATCGACCGGACCGGGACCAGCGCGTCTCATACCCCTGGCGCGCATAGCCAGGCCGCCGAGCAGGGCGATGCGCACGCAGATGCCGCCAAGCCACAAGGAGCAGATCGATGAAGACAACCACCTCGCGGATCACCATCCAGGCACCGGCTGAACGCGTCTGGGATGCGCTGACGCAGCCGACGCTGGTCAAGCAGTGGCAGTACGGCACCGATCTGGCGACGGACTGGGGTGCGGGCAGCCCGATTGCGTTCCGCAACGAGTGGAACGGCCAGCTGTTCACCCAGAGCGGGACGGTCCTAGAGGTCGACGCGCCGCGCCTGCTGCGATACTCGCTGTTCGCGCCCCGGCCAGGGCTGGAAGATCGCCCGGAGAACCGCTTTGTGATGACCTACCGGCTTGAGGAGCGCGCCGGGTCGACCGACCTGACGATCGTGCAAGACGACCCGCGCGAGCAGGCTGCGGGCGATGCGGGCGACGAGGATGAGGCGGGCAGCCCGATCTTGCAGGCCCTGAAAGCGCTGGCTGAGCAGGGCTGATGGAGCAGAACACCACCATAGCCGACCTGCTGCTGCGGCGGCTTCGTGCGGCGGGCGTCGACAACGCGCTTGAGATCACCCTGGCAGCCGAGGGCCTGCGGGCGCTGTGCCAGCGGGGCGGCGTGGCCACGCCCAGGCCGCAACGCGCTGGTGCTCTCGGCCCTGCAGCCGGGGCCGCCGACCGCCGCCTTCTGGGAGCACGCCGCCCAACGGCGTTTGGAAGGCACCCATGGGCGTGAAAAACCACCGCATTGAGGGCATCTTCTGCGCTGGCCAGACGACCGTCTGCGCCGGGCTGCAGCGGCGCGGCCACCACGCCATCCACGGCGGATCTGGCCTGCTAGGTGGACACCATCCTTGCGCACGCCCGCGAGGAAAACATGACATTGCTATTGCCCCGATGGAGTACGTTTGCCGCTGGGCGTGCTAGCTACGCAGTCAAAGCACGAGCTTGGGTCAGCATGTAGCTCGAATCTTATCTGACAGCAGCAGCAACATTGTATATAATGCCCTTAGCCAACAAACAAAAAACTCCAGAGATAGGCCGCGGATCACCTATCAAGCGCTATGGGCATAGCGTGTGCATCCATTGGGAATTAGCCCGCCATCGAACCCTCATCGAAACACAGGTTGGGGCAATGCGTAAGAAAGGAACACCTCTATGGAGCTTGTGTTCAAAAAAAGTGGCAAAGAGATCAAAACCGCGCTCTCTCGTCGGCGTGAGCAGCTCCTTCAGCGACTGGAGAAGCGTAATCAAACTCTCGACCAATTTCTGGCCCAGACAAAAAAAGTGCGCTCCTATCTTGTGCGAAACTCGCAGCCGACCTATGGCCATGGGTCTCGCGCAGCAACCCTCTACAGCCAAGATGATATCTCAAGCGAGGAGAAGGAAGAGATTTCCCAGCTCTGCCAGCGCATTTTCGAGCTTGAGCAAGAGCTCTATCGCCTAGCCGCGATTGCTTCGCATCTACCAGATGATCAGATTGTTGAGCTAACGCTCAACGACCTTCTTGGATATGGCTTCGAGGTCAATCTCGAAATTGACTGATAGCGAAGCGTCACCCAAAGCCTTCGCAAAAGCGCTCATCGCGCCCGACAACAGCACATGTCGCCGTGCCACGAGATGGTGGCGTGGCGACATGTGCTGATCGTTCGGCTTTTTCAACCGTAGCCATCACCGTATCAACAGGGCAATTTTCACATGAACATTATTCTCGCTGCCGTTGAGGCAGACCTAGCCGACGCCTTTGAACACTTCTGCGCTGGGATCGCCGACGTCACCATCCACCGAGGTTCGATCCTCGACCTAGCGGTTGACGCGGTGGTCAGCCCGGCCAACAGCTTTGGCTTCATGGATGGCGGTATTGACATGCTCTACAGCCGTTTCTTTGGCTGGCACGTTCAATATCGTCTCCAGCAGCTGATTCAGACCCGGCACTATGGCGAGCTTGTGGTTGGCACCGCCGAGATCGTCCCAACAGACCATGATCGTATTCCCTATCTGATCGCGGCCCCAACGATGCGCGTTCCCATGATCCTGCGCGATTCCGTCAACCCCTATCTCGCCTGCCGCGCGGCGCTGTTGCTCGCCAAATACGGCACCTTGCCCGATGGAACCGCTGTCGCCGCTGTGGTTCAGTCAGTCGCGATCCCTGGTCTCGGCACGGGGGTTGGTCGCGTTAGCCCTCGTACCTGCGCCTATCAGATCCGCACGGCCATTGATGAGGTGCTGTCTGGCCATGCTGCCTTCCCCTCCTCTTGGCACGATGCGCAGACTCGCCATCAGCAGCTTTACGCTTCCTCCACTCGCGATCTGCAGTACGAGTGAGCCTGATGCCCAGCAGCGCATCCCGCTGCCGAGCCGCCATGGGTGTGATCCATGCGATGCAACGCGGTGTGGGCGGGCACGCGACCCGCCCCTACGTCAATAATTGCGTCGAGCCCATGTCCACGATGTAAAAACGTTCTGTCGAACGAGAACGCATCGCCCTCAGAAAAACCACGTCCCACGGAGTATTGAACCTATCCTGCAGGGCGCTCTATAATCAGAGAAGATTGCCCTGCACCGTTTGGGTGCGGCGTGCCGACCAATCGGAGGGCTATGACCACCGACCTGCTACTACAGCGGCTTCACGCCGCAGGCATCGATGATATCCTCGCGATCGCGCCTTCCGCCGAGGGCATGGCCGCCGTGGCGGGCATCGCCACGCGTCGCGCGGGCGGCCAGGTATTCGTCAAGACCTTCGCGACACCGCAGGGCGACGACCTCTTCGCCCGCGAGGCCGAGGGCCTGCGGGCGCTGCGCCAGCTCGGCGGCGTGGCCACGCCCGAGGTGGTGCACGCTGGCCGCGACGCGCTGGTGCTCTCGGCCCTGCAGCCGCGCCCAGCGACCGAGGCCTTCTGGGAGCGCACGGCCCACACCCTGGCGCAGCTACACATGGGCACCATCTCGCAGCGCTACGGCTGGCACCACGACAACTGGCTGGGCAGCAAGCCCCAGCGCAACGGCTGGGACGACGACGGCTTCCGGTTCTTCGCCGAGAAGCGCGTGCTGCGCTGGCTGGAGGAGCCGCGCGTGCAGGCCAAGCTGGCCGCCGACGAGCGCCGCGCGCTGGAGCGGCTCTGCCAGCGCCTGCCCGAGCTGCTGCCGCCGCAGCCCGCCTGCCTGACCCACGGCGACTGCTGGGCGCAGAACATCCTGGCCACCGCCGACGGCGAGCCAGCTCTGATCGACCCGGCGGTGTCCTACATGTGGGCGGATGTCGACCTCAGCCACCTGTGGTGCTCGCCGCACCCCGCCGAGGCGCGCCGCCTCTTCGACGTGTACGGCCAGCTGACGGGCCGAGAGCCGGGCTGGCTCGACCGCCTGCCGCTCATCCACCTGCGCCAGCACATGGCGCTGATGGCCATGTACGATCACGACTGGGGCTCCACCGAGGCCGTGCGCGCCCTGGTCGCGCCATTCCGCACGCGGTGATGCGCCGCCCAACGATTGTGTCAGCGCATCTCATCGGCAGAAGCGACGCGCCGCACAACGGCGTGCTGAATCGGTAGCATCTCGACTGAATTGCGTATGGGGAAAGCGCACATGGGCGTGAGAAACTACCTCATCGACGGCGTCTCCTGCGCCGGGAAGACCACGGTCTGCACCGAGCTGCAGCGGCGCGGCCACCACGTCATCCACGGCGACCGAGAGCTGGCCTACTGGGGCGATGCCGAGACGGGGGCACCTGTGAATGATAGCGCCGACGCGCGGCGCAGCTGGATCTGGGATGTTGAGCAGGTCCGGGCTTTGGTGGCCGACCACAGCCACGCGGCCACGTTCTTCTGCGGCGGCTCGCGGAACTCCGACCGCTTCATCGATCTGTTCGACGGCGTGTTTGTGCTTGAGATCGATCTGGACACGCTAAACCGCCGCCTAGCCGCCCGCCCCAAGGACGAGTGGGGCGGCACGGCAAGCGAGGGCGAGGCCTTCGCGCGGCTGCAGCACGCCACCAAACAGGGCCTGCCCAAGGGTGCGATCATCATCGACGCCACGGCACCGCTCGCCAGCGTAGTGGATGCCATTCTTGCCCATGCCCGCTAGGGGCTGCGGCAAAACCTACGAGTATAGATCTAGCAAGCCCGACCGAGTCGGCATGAACCAGCAGCGCTGCGCACGCGCGGCATCATCTCAACCATAGTCGCACACATCTTTTTTACAAAAATCCTGTGGGGAATCAAATCGTTTGAGGATATAAACATATGATCAGCTATGCAAAAATAGAAGATATTGTTGGCATACTAGAATTAGATAAACATATTGCGAAAAGCATACTAGAACACAAAATTCGCAACAGCGAGGTCTATGTAGCTCGTGAAAATAGTACGGTCATCGGGGTGCTACGGTACTCTTTGTTCTGGGATAATACTCCCTTTATGAATATGCTCTATATCAGATCAGCATTTCAGAGAAAGGGCCTTGGCTTATCGATGGTAATCCACTGGGAAGCAGAGATGAGCGCCAAAGGCTATCATAGCGTGATGACATCAACACAATCAAACGAAACAGCGCAGCATTTTTACAGAAAAATCGGATACAAAGATATTGGTGGCCTACTTCTGCCAAATGAACCGCTTGAGATAGTGTTCATGAAAGAGATCGCGGCCTAACAGCACAAGCTCTGCGGCACCTGCCATCGCCGAATACGAGATCGGCGTCTGGCTGCCGTTCAGCTAGATCAGCACCCGAGAGGAGATCCATGTCTATCACCCTTCAGGCCGTCACGGCGGCGAATTGGCAGGCCATTGCCGCGCTGGCGGTGGCCCCCGAGCAGCAGGCCTGGGTGGCCCCCAATTCCCTCTCCCTTCTCGAAGCCAACTATGGCTTCGCTGGCGAGCTTGCCCACCTCAGGCTTGTCCCGCTCGCCATAGCGCTTGGCTCCACACCTATCGGCTTTGCGCTGTATAACGTGGATCCAGCCTTCGAGCACTTCTACATCATGCGATTGATGATCGACCACGGGCATCAAGGCCATGGCTATGGCCGCGCCGCCCTCGATCAGCTGCTGGCCCTCTTCCGCGCCCACCCCCAGGCGAAAGAGGTCGCGGTAGGCTACCACATCGGCAATCAGGCGGCGCAGCGGCTGTACACATCCTGCGGGTTCGCTGAGCTTGGGGCAGATGAAGCCGGAGAGATGCTGATGTGGCAAGCGCTCAACCCACAGGCACAGCCATGGGAATCTATCTGGAACCCCGCCTATCGCCCGACCTAGCCCCGAAAGCGCTCTGTTAACCTGAGGCATCAGCTTCGACCAGACCTGTGCGAGCACAGCTGGGCCGAAGTATGGTGGTATCGTTATCTGCCGCGTTTGCGGCCAAAGGAAAGGGTACCCATGGCATTGAACACCTATGATCTGTCTGCTGGCCTCTTCATACGTGGGCTGGACAACCTGAAGATGCAGCTGACCAAGGCCGAAGCGCATGCCGTCGCCAGCGGCAGCAGCGAGGCGGCGCTGTTGGGCGCGCGGCTCGCCGCCGACGAGGGCGGTGCGGCGCATGCCTCGCCGATGGATCTGCACATGTACACGCTTGCCGCCCAGGTCCACTGGGCAGCAGAGGGAGCTAGGATGGCGATCGCGCTGCTGCTGGGCGAGCCAGCGGTGCCGAACACCAGTGATGCAACCAGCTTTGCGGAGCTGCACCAGCGGCTCGACGCCACGATCGCGTACCTCCGAGCAGCTGCGCCAGACGATCTAGAAGGCAGCCTCGATCGGACCGTGGTGGTCGAGCGCCCCCGTGGCTCGATGCGCGCTAGCGGCAGTCAGTTTCTGGTCGCGCTCGCCATCCCCCACTTCTTCTACCACATGGCCAGCGCCTACGGCATTTTGCGCAACCAGGGCGTGCCGCTCACCATGGGCGACTTCCTGGGCAACTGGGTGCAGGCCGAGCTAAGCGGCGACGCCCCCAAATGACCAGAGCGCGGCGCCTGTTGGCGCTCGGGTAAGCCTTCAGCGAGCATAGTGCGCAGCGGCCACTCGCGCTGCTGCGCATGGGGCTGCGGCCATAACACAACCTGCTGCGCCACCGGCTGTCTGGCGAGGGTTTGTGAAAATTCCCACTTGACATCCTCTTGAGCTTGTGATAAATGTAACAAGCAACACACCACACCCACGCTTTCCGCCCGCCGCTCAATCAACGAGGATAACGACCATGGACATCACACTCCTCAGCTATGGCTCCCGAGGCGATGTGCAGCCGTATGTGGCGCTGGCGCTGGCCCTCCACCAGGCAGGTGGCCATCACATCCGGCTCGTCGCCCCGCCAGACTTCGCAGCGCTCGCCCAGGACTATCCGCTCAACTTCTTCCCGGTGGGGGTGAACGTGCAGGAACACCTGAAGGAGCGCAGCCGGGTGCTAGCCCAGTCGGGCAAGTCGATCCGCAACCTGCGCGTGCTGCGCAACGAGCTGCGCTCGATCATGGATGACGTGGCGCGCGACACCTGGGAGGCCTGCCAAGGGAGCGAGCTGATCATCGGGGTCGGCCCGGCGAGCTACAGCGTGGCCGAGAAGCTCGGCGTGCCCTTCATCGAGGTGGCCATGCAGCCGGTCACGCCCACGCGGGCCTTCCCATCGCCGGTGGTGCCGCCGTGGCTGCAGGGCGGCGGCACGATCAACCGGCTGACCCACGTGCTGTTCGAGCAGTTCTTCTGGCAGCTGTTCCGCGCCAGCACCAACCGCCAGCGCACCCAGGTGCTCGGGCTGCCGCCGTTCGCGATGCGCAACCCGGTTCGGCACCTACGCGAGCACGGCCTGCTGCGGCTCTACGCCTATAGCCCGCACGTGGTGCCGCGCCCGGATGATTGGCCAGCGCATCATCACGTCACCGGCTATTGGTTTCTGCCCCCGCCTGCGGGCTGGCAGCCCCCGCCCGAGCTGGCTGCGTTCCTAGACGCGGGGCCGCCGCCCGTCTACATTGGCTTTGGCAGCATGCTGGGCAAAGACCCAAAGAAAACCACCGCGCTGGTGACCGAGGCCCTGGCACGCAGCGGCCAGCGCGGGGTGCTCGCCGGGGGCTGGGGGGCGCTCGGCGAAGGTGCGCAGCCCACCGCGCACCTATTCCTAGTCGACAGCATACCGCACCACTGGCTCTTCCCGCACATGGCGGCGATCGTGCACCACGGCGGGGCGGGCACCACCGGGGCGGCGCTGCGCGGCGGGGTGCCATCGATCGTGGTGCCGTTCAGCTTCGACCAGCCGTTCTGGGGCCAGCGCGTGGCATCGTTGGGCGTGGGGCCGCAGCCCATCCCGCGCGCCAAGCTCACCGTGCGCAACCTAGCCGATGCGATCGAGCAAGCCGTACACGATGCCCAGATGCGCGAGCGCGCCGCACAGCTCGGCGCACGCATCCAGGCCGAGAACGGCACAGCCCAGGCGATCGCGCTTATTGATCAGGCGATCCATCGCTAACCTGCGCACCAGGGCATTGCTCGTTGGGGGCTACTCGCTCAGGCGCGGGGCGTGTATCATGCACTGAGGTGACATCATGGTAGCTATGGACATCTTTCATATCGTGCGGTATGGCACGCTTGCAGATCTGCGCGCCGTACTTACGCCAAATACCGTCAATGAGCGCGATCAGCATGGCTTTACACCACTGATGCTTGCCGAAGGGTTGGCAAAAACGGTTCTTCTGCTCCAGAGCGGCGCTCATGTCAACGCCCAAAACAGCTGGGGGCTTACCCCGCTCATGTGCGCGGTGCAGGCACCCGATAAAGGCCTGAATGTTGCGCAGGCCTTGATCGAGCACGGGGCGGATGTGAACCTCAATCAGCCGCTTGTGCTTGCGGAGGCCGCCTACATCCCGCTGCTGATCGCGCATGGGGCAGATGTGAACAGCCGCAATCGGGCGGGCGAGACCCGCCTGATACGGGCTGCCTACCAGGTCGATTATGAAGCTGCGCGCTACCTTCTGGAGCATGGCGCAGACCCCCGCCTTGAGAACACACGTGGGCAAACAGCGCGGACGATCGCGCAGGCGGTGCGGGAGAACACATCGGAGGCGGCAAGAGGCCCGGTGGAGCGCTTTATCACCCTGCTGGCAGCATATCAAGAGCCAGCCTAGCCCGGAGATCACTCTATGCTTTTTGAAACCGATCGCCTTATCTGCCGACGCTGGCTGCCGCAAGACATGGGTGCGCTGTACGCGATCTACTCCGATGCCGAGGCCATGCGCTGGGTTGGTGATGGCCAGCCCATCACGAGGAGCGAGTGTGAGGCGTGGTTCAGCATCACCGAGCGCAACTATGCCAGCCGCGGGTATGGCATGTTCACCGTTCTCGATCGAGCAACGGGCGCGGTCGTGGGATTCTGCGGGCTGGTCCACCCCGGCGGGCAGACAGACGCCGAGATCAAATACGCCTTCGCTCGGTCGCAGTGGGGCCAGGGGTTCGCCACCGAGATCGTGCGCGCGATGCTGGGCTACGGTGCCGCAGCGCATGGCCTCGCCAGGATCATCGCGACCGTGGCCGCAGAGCACAGGGCGTCGCAGCGCGTGCTAACCAAATCCGGCCTAGTGCACGAGTCGAGCTACGCAGAGGCGGATGGCTCGATAACAGATATTTACGCCTGGAGCGCGCCGAATGTGCGCTAGCTATCGCTGGCCTTGCTCGATCATCAGCTAGAGGCCCTGATCATCTCGCGCCTGAGTCGTAGGCCACTAATAAGGCTGCTCTCTATGACCAACATCGAACATGCATATAAGCAGGTAGAACAGTTTAAGGGTACCTCCTTCCGCAAGCGTATTGCCGACCTCGAAGCAGAGCTTCAGGGCGTAGATCAGCGGTCGTGCCAACATTTTTACTCCGCACAGCAGATTGACACATCGCTCTTGATCGCAGCGCTTTTTCTCAAAAAGGCATCAAGCCAAATCAATGAAGTAGTGCATGCGCTTGGTATCATACTCTCTCTGCCATATCTTCTCCGTGAAGGCGAAATGATTGAATATGTGTCTCTGGCGGCAGGAAACACAGGGCGGCCATTTGATCTTGAAACGAATATGCGCGTTGCCGAATTTAAGTTTACCGATTGGAAGGGTGGGCCAGAGGCCGTTCGTCAAAACCAGCTCTTTAAAGATTTCTACCTGCTGGCCGAGTACGATACGCCAAAGGAACGCTTCCTGTACTTCGTCGGTGAGGCAATACCCATGAGATTTCTGCGCGGTCGCCGCGCACTACGTAGCGTCTTGAGCCGCAGTACTACATTATGGGCCGATTTTCAGGAACAATATGGGGCGCAATTCAAAGTTGTGACGGCTCCCACGGCTAACGCGCGTGGGCTTCAAGGGAGTGCCGCCCCACTCCACCATGTCAGGTACGAAGGGTAGCGAGGCCGCGTTGGAGGATGTTGATCGCCGCATTCACATCACGATCCATCACCAGCCCACACGTCGGGCACCTATGCACGCGGTCAGACAAGGTCTTATCGACCAATGTGCCGCAGCGGGAACACATCTTAGACGTATTGCGGGGGTCGACCAGCATGACCCGCCTGCCAGCTTCTGCCGCTTTGCTGACGGTCATCGCGATAAATTGCGACCACGCCACGTCCATAATGCTCTTGCGCATCCCGCTGCTCTTGCCTATGGCTTGTGGGGCAAGGGCTTCAAACACGATGACCTGAAAGCGATTGACGAGCGCGCGGCTTGCCTGATGCGCAAAATCGCTGCGTCGGTTGGCAATGCGCTCGTGGATCTTGGCAAGGATCACCGTTTGTTTGGCGTGTTCGGCCCAGTTTGCTGCTTGCTTGGCGGCGTCCTTCCGCCGCTGGACGCGCCCCAGGTCTGCTTCATCGCGGCGGTAGAAACGCGGATTAGGGATCTGCTCGCCATCGGAGAACGTCGCGAACGACGCCAGCCCCATATCCACGCCCACCACCTCGCCCGTGGGGCGTTGTTCATTCGCTTCCATCTCGGAGGAAAACGAGACAAACCACTTGCCACTCCGAGAACGACGTATCGTCACGGTTTTGGGCGTTCCCTCCACGGGACGATGCAAGACCACTTGGACCGCGCCGACTTTCGAGAGGAGCAACCGGTTGCCCTCCAGCCGCACGCCGTTCCCGTACTGCGGGTAGGTGATGCTGTCGTATCGTCCTTTGCCTTTGAACCGGGGAAAGCCTGCTTGTTCAGCGCCACGTTTGACGCGTTGGAAAAAGGCGTGATACGCCAAATCAACCCGCACCGAGACGTTTTGCAGAACTTGCGAGTGAACGCCTTTCAATGCAGGTTTTGCCATCTTCCACATCGGAAGCAGGGCCTGGGTATCGTACAACCGCAACCGCTCGCCGCGTTCTTCATACGCGCGTTTGCGTTCGGCAAGCGTCTCGTTATAGACCCAACGGCACAGTTCCAATTGCTGCTCAAGCAATCGGCGCTGACCTTTGGTGAGATAGATGCGGTATTTGTAGGTTTTCTGCATACGTTAAGCATAGCACACCACTACGTAAAATGCAACATATGTGCTATACCGACCGTGGGCGAAAGCCGCTCAAGCGGAGCGTTTCATCCCACCGCTGAAGCTGGTGGGATGAAACGACTAAAGACAAGCATCCGTAAGCGATTACTATAACTATCGACAGGGGCAGTACAGCTCGTTGATCTTGCCACGCTTGTGCCAGAGTTCCAAAACCACTATGATTTGGTGAATGACAGGGATGATATTCGCGCATAATCGAAAGAACTCCTTACTCCAAATCACCGCACTTTTAAACATCGTCTTCGGCTATCGTCGCTACGCAGCCTCTGGCCGATAACGGTTGGCCAGTGGGGCTGCGTAGGCACAAAGATCCAAGCTATGGCGCAAGCGCATTCGCTGGGGCAGATCATCATTTTAAACGGCGCACCGCGGTCAGGGAAATCAAGCATTGCCGCCGCGATACAGAGCCGATTCGCAGGCGTATGGATGAACCTAGGCGTTGATGGCTTCATGCGCATGACGCCGAACGCATATCTGCCAGGGATAGGGCTGCGCCCAGGTGGTGAAAGGCCGGATCTAGAACCCATTATCGCAGCCCTATATGAGGCACTGTATGAGTCGATCTCGGCACACAGCCGCCTCGGCCTGAATGTGGTGGCCGATGTGGGCCACCACGATGCATACAGCCAGCCGAGAGGGGTAAGCTCTGCGTGCGCCCGTCGGCTCACGGGGCTGCCAGCCCTGTATGTTGGCGTCCATTGCCCAGTTGAGGTGATTATGCAGCGGCGGCGCGATACTGGCTGGCCGGTTCCTGAAGATGGATCGATACCCCGACCAGTGAGTTTATGGCAAGAGGCTGTTCACACGCCTGGCATCTACGACATAGAAGTCGACACATCCAAGCTGAGCCCGGACGGCTGCGCAGACTTGATTATGCAGCGCCTAGAGAAAGGCCCGGGGCCGTCGGCGCTGGCGCAGCTCGCGGCCCTAGGTGCGCCCTAAGCCCGTGGTAGCGCCCATCACCGGAGGCATGCAGCGACCGCATCGGCCAGGTTCTGCGCCCGTGGCTCGCCGATCCGGAACGACCACAGGTTGGTGACGTAGCCGAAGCCGACGCCCGAGTCCAGATCGCCGAACGCGACCGACCCGCCGGAGCCAGGGTGGCCAAACGACCCAGGGCCGACCCACGGCATGATCGGGCAGGACCGCCAGAAGCCGAGCGACATGTAGAAGGAGCGGTTGGCCGGAATCACCAGCCCCGGCGGCAGCCCGTTCAGCTTGGTCTTATCGGTCTGCACGGCGATCATATTCTGGACCGTCGCCGGGTCGAGCAGCCGCACCCCATCGACCTCGCTCACGGTTGCCGCGTACATGCGCGCCAGCGAGCGCGCGTCGGCAAACATGTTGCAGCAGGGGAACTCCGCAGCGCGCCAGGCCCGCGTGTTCATATAGCCAGTGGATGGGTCCATGGCACCGCCCAGCACGCCGGCGCGCGCCTGCACCGAGTTCGGGCCCCACAGTGCGTTCATCCAGGCGATGACGGTGTCCCTGCCGAGGCCGGTGGTCTCGATCATCCCGGCGGTCATCTCCTCCAGCGTGAACGGGGCGGCGTAGTGCACCGTGGCCACATTCGGCTCCTGCTCCTCGGGCAGCCCGATCCAGGCGCTCAGGCCGAGCGGGGCGGCAACCTCCTCGGCGAAGAAGCGGCCGAGCGACTTGCCGGTGATCCGGCGCACCAGCTCCCCGACCAAGAAGCCGAAGGTGATGGCGTGGTAGACGTGCTCGGTGCCTGGCGTCCACTCGGGCCGCTGGGCCTCAAGCGCCGCGATCACTGGCTGCCAGGCGCATGCCTGCTCGAAGGTCAGCGGGCCGTCGACGGCGGGCAGGCCCGCCTGGTGCGAGAGCAGCCAGCGCACCAGGATGCCCTGCTTGCCAGCAGCGCCGAACTCTGGCCAGTATTTGACCACCGGGGCATCCAGATCGAGCAGGCCGCGCTGCACCAGCATGTGCGCGCAGATCGCGGCAGCGCCTTTGGTGGTGGATGCGACGGCGCTGATGCTGTTCTGTGCCCACGGTCGGTTTGCCTCGCGGTCGGCGAGGCCGCCCCACAGGTCGACAACCGGGCGACCGCCAACGTAGACGCAGCACGCCGCGCCGACCTCGCCGGGGTTGCCGTCGAAGTTCGCACGGAAGACATCGGCGACCTTGCCCCAGCCGTCCTCGACATAGCCCTGTACCTGTGTTCCGCTTGTTTTTGTCACGATCTCGGCCTTTCTATGCTACAATACATTCGGCTTGAATATCCAGCAAAAGAGCAAAGCTATTAACTAGATATTCGATCTTACTTTTCTAAATTATCTTGATTTTCAAGATATTTATATTCTATACGGAGCAAGCGCGAATGTCAAGAGGGTCGCGGGACAAACAGGCGGAAATCGGCGGGAAGCTTGTGCACGAGCTGCGACAGTGCTATGGGCTAGGCGCGGCCTTCTTCCGGGCGGCGGCGGCGCAGATCGAGATGACTGATACCGACATGCAGCTCGTCGATCTGCTAGAGAGCGGCGGCGCGGCAACCGCTGGCCAGCTGGCGCATCGCATGGGGCTCACAACCGGAACCTTCACGGCCATTCTCAATCGCCTGGAGGCGGCGGGCCTGGTGCGCCGAGAGCGCGACCCCAACGATGGCCGCCGCGTGATCGTGAGGCTCGCCCAAGGCGCGGATGGCAAGCAGCCGATCAACCCGCTCTTTGCCGCGCTGGGCAACGCCTGGGAGGAGCTGGCGGCGCAGTACGACGACGAGCAGAAGGAATTTCTGCTCAGCTTTCTTCAGCGCAGCAACACGCTGGCCAAGCAGGAGATCGCGCGCCTGCGCGAGGGGCCGACGGGCGATAGCGAAAGCTTCTCCGCGCCGCTGGCCGGGCTGAAGCGCGCCCGGCTTGTGCTGCAGCTAGAGGGCATCCAGCTGAGCCTGCGGGCCGGGGATCTTGCCGACACGCTCTACCAGGCCCGCTTCGAGGGGCCAGCGCCAGAGACCAAGGCCAAAGATGGCGTGGTGACGATCCGCTACCCACGGCGTCTGTGGGAATCACGCAAGGAGCTGCGCAGCGCAGCGATCACGCTCAACGCCAGCATCCCTTGGGAGATCGCGCTCACGGGCGGCGGCGGGCAGATAACCGCCGAGCTCGGCGGGCTGGACCTACGCGAGCTGGAGGCCACTGGGGCGGGGGGCATGTTCCAGATTGCGCTGCCTGCGCCCGCTGGCCCGGTCCCCATCCGCCTGGGCGGCAGCGGCTCTCAGTTCAACATCCGGCGGCCAGCGGGCGTCGCCGCCCGCGTCCTGGTGAAAGGCTGGGCGGCTGGCGTCAGCGTCGACGGCCAGACGGCCAGCAACATGGGCGGCAGCGAGGCGCAGCAGCAAAGCCCCGGCTACGAAGGCGCGGCCCAGCGCTACGAGATTGAGATGTCCGGCAGCGGCAGCATGGTTACCGTCACGGCGAGCTGAGAGGTGGGTGCGCCAGGGTTATCGGCCTACAAGCGGCGTGACCTCTAGCCCTTTCTGGAGCGCGCCGTAGCAAAAGCACCAGGAGAACGGCCGCTGGCGGATGGCATCAGCAAAATAACGGTCGGCAAGCGCAATACAGCTTCGCTCGCACCTGCGCCGGGGATTTGAGCGAGAGGAGGTATCATGCCCACAGGCTTTCAGCTTGGCTCAACCTTTCCCCATGAGGGGTTTGTACAAGCCGCTGTTGAGCAGTTTTTTCTTCGACAAGGCTTTATCGCCATTCCTCGCGGTCACGCTGATTTTGCTTGTAGGCATCCTGATACAAACGAAGAGTGGCTGATTGAAGCAAAGGGAAAGACGAAAGAAGTGGGCCTCGACTTTCGCACAGGCCTTGGACAGCTTGTACAGCGAATGCACGGCAGCGAGCTGAAATACGGGCTAGCGTTCCCAAATATCCCAACCTTTCTCAATCAATATAAGCTGGTGAGCCCATGGGTTCGATCACAAATACAGCTGCACTGGCTTGTGGTGGGTGAGCAAGGCCACATAACCATCATCGCGCCATCAGATGCTATAAAATAGCCAAGAGCAACGATAGGATCTGCACAAGATATCATGCGCTGAGACGGCATGAATCCCATGGGCAGGACCGCCGAACCGAAGGAGGCCGACCTCATGCGACCACTGCGCTACTCAATCAACATCACGCTGGATGGCTGCTGCGACCACCAGTCGATATCGCCGGACGAAGAGCTGCACCGCCACGCGGCCGAGACTATCGCGCGGGCCGACGCCCTGCTGTTTGGCCGGGTGACCTACGAGATGATGGAAATAGCCTGGCGCGAGCCAGCGCAGACCGGAGCAAGGCCTGATTGGATGGACGAGTGGATGCTGCCGTTCGCCCAGACGATCGATGCGACCAAGAAGTATGTGGTGTCGAGCACCCTAGATCAGGTCGACTGGAACGCGGAGCTGCTGCGCGGGGATCTGGGGCAGGCGGTCCGGCAGCTCAAGCAGGAGCCAGGGCGCGGCCTGTACGTGGGCGGTGTGCGGCTGCCGCTGGCCCTGGCCGAGCTGGGGCTGATCGACGAGTACGAGTTTATCGTGCACCCCAAGGTTGCGGGCCACGGGCCGACCTTGTTCGCGGGGCTGTCCCAGCATGTCGATCTAAGGCTTGTGGGCCAGATCCCGTTCAGCTCGGGGGCGGTGGCGATGCAGTATGTGCCGAGCCGGTAGCGGCAAGCCCATGCAACAGCTCGGCGATAGACCGCCCAACGATGGTGCCCGCCCACCACAAGGGCGGCAGTAGCTGCGCACCACCGTTGGGGGCAAGCGCGCAGGCTACTGGGTGCGCCAGCGCACATCCGCATCGGGCGATGCTGGGCCGAGCGGCTGGGCCGGCGTGTCGCGCAGGTAGCGGTCGAAGAAGCCGCGCAGGTATTTGTCCACAGTGCGCAGCCCGCCGCGCGGGTCGAGGCCCTGCGGCGCGAGCAGCGGCGAGAGCAGCGGGCTAAAGGTAAACGAGAGATGTCCGCTGTTGGGCAGCTCCAGCCAGTAGGCATCGGCTCGGGCATTTGCGATCAGCCGCGTCCAGTCCGCTATCGCGCTGGGGTAGCGGTTGCTGTCGGCGGAGCTCATCAGCAGCAGCGGGCGCACGGCGGGCATGGCCGCGCTGCCGCCATACAGCCCGCCGTCCATGTCTACGGCGGCCCGGCAGCGGCTGTCGACGCGGCATACCTCCAGCGCGGTCGCGCCGCCGAAGGAGTGCCCAAACGAGCCGATGCGGGCCAGATCAAGCCGACCCGCCAGCAGCGGATCCTCGCGCGCCCAGGCCTCAAGCGTGTCATAGACAAAGCGCTGGTCGGCGACCCACACCGGAAACACCCGCTCGGTGACCAGCGCCGCGTCGGGCTCTACGCCAGCAGGGATGCCGAAGCGCTCCATGCTGTAGTAGCGCGTCTCGCCATCCGGGAAGACGGTCACAGCGGCGGCGTCGGTGTGGTCGATCGCCACCACCACATACCCCCAGCTGGCTAGATCCTGAAAAGTCGAGCTGTTCTGCAGGCGCAGGCCCACCATCCCGTGCGAGAACACCAGCACGGGGAACGGCACGCCGTCCGCCTGCGCGGCCACATCTTCGCTGGCGGCCAGCTGAACATAGCGCAGGTGCTGGAACACCAGCGCGGGCAGGCCGGTGAGGTTGGCAAGCCCGGTCGCCACCTGATCGGGGTCGTGCGTGAGCGGGGCGGGCGCGCCGCCCGAGGCCGCCGGGTACCAGACCGAGACCATCAGCCGCCGCCCGCGGGCGGGGTCGACCAGCGCACGGTTCACCAGGCCGACCGGGTAGGGGCCGGTGGGCGCGGGAAGCGTAAACACTGGCAGCGCCCAGCCCGCGAGCGTGCTGCCGAGCACCAGCGCTAGCGCGATGGCGGCGCTGGCCAGCCGACCACGCCTGCGGGCTGGCGCTTGCCTGCGGCGCGGCGTAGCCCACATGCCGCCCGCCGCCACCAGCGCCGCAAGCAGATACAGCGGGATCAGCTGCGCCCGCCAGCCTTCTGCGGCAAGATGGATCGCCAGCGCCAGGGCAGGCGCCAGCGCCGCGGGGAACAGGCCGCGCTGCCGCCAGGGCTGCGGCAGATATGGGAGCGCGATTATCGGAATAAATGACAGGCAGAAGAGCCATTCAAACAAGCGCATGGTCGATCCTTCTTTGTCGGCATTGGGTCGGCCCAGGGTAGCCCCCGAGCTGGAGCGCGTGGAGTCGCTCGCTCGACAGGAAAACACCACACGCGCGGCGTTTGTGACAGCGAGCCGAAGATTTGACGTTTTCGGCCACGGATGGTACAAGCATAGGTGGAACCCACGACCTTGAACGACGTTATGCCCAACACACGCCTGCAGCGGGTGCCGCCGCGCATCCAGCGCGACTGGGGTGCTCGCCCATAGGCGGCTGGCGCAGATCTTCATTCAGCGAGGAGGGAACGATGGCGACGGCTGACGACAACATCGAGACAGCAAAACGCTACCTGCGGGCGATCGAGCAGGGAGCCGACTTCGACACGCTGGCGGGCTTCTACACCCCGGATGTGGTGCAGCGCGAGTACCCCAATCAGCTTGTGCCGAGGGGAGCCGAGCGCGGGCTAGAACAGCTGCGCGAGGCAGGCGAGCGCGGGCGGCAGGTGGTCGCCTCGCAGCGCTACGAGGTGCGCAACGCGGTGGCGAGCGGGGATTGGGTGGCCCTGGAGGTGACCTGGATCGCGGCGGTGAAGGTGCCGGTCGGCACCATCCCGGCGGGCGGCGAGATGCGCGCAAACTTCGGCGTGTTCCTGCAGTTCCGCGACGGCAAGATCGCGCGCCAGCACAACTACGACTGCTTCGACCCTTTTATGTAGCGGCGTTGCACCAAGCAGACACACAAGGTCGTTGGGGTATCACACTGCAGCAGCTAATAGCAATGGGGGTCACAGGCTATGGGAGCTTTGACAGGCAAGGTTGCGCTCGTGACCGGGGCCAGCCGAGGGGTTGGCAAGGGAATCGCACAGGGGCTAGGCGAGGCTGGCGCAACCGTCTATGTGACCGGGCGCACCACCGAGGAGGGCCGCGCAGCCGTCGATCTGCCGGGGACGATCCAGCAGACCGCCGAGGAGGTCACGAGGCTGGGCGGGGTGGGCATCGCGGCCCCGTGCGACCATACGCGCGACGAGGAGGTCGAGCAGGTTGTCCAGCGCATCCAGAATGAGCAGGGCCGACTGGACATCCTGGTCAACAATGTCTGGGGCGGCTACGAGCAGTTCAACGATGGTACCGAGTTCTGGAACGAAAAGGGCTTCTGGACCGTGCCGCTCTCGCGCTGGGACAAGTCGTTCCAGGCAGGCGTGCGCGCCCACTATGTGGCCTCCGCGCTGGCGGCGCCGCTGATGATCGCCCAAGGCTCAGGGCTGATTGTCAACGTGTCCTTCTTCGCCGCCCAGCGCGATGACCGGGGGGTGATCTACGGCGTGGCCAAGGCGGCGGATGACCGTATGGCAGCCTGCATGGCCCACGAGCTGCGCGAGCACCATGTGGCGGTCGTGAGCCTGTACCCCGGCCTGGTGCGGACGGAGGGGGTGATGAAGGCGGCGGCGTTCTTCGACCTGAGCAACTCGGAGTCGCCGCAGTTCCTGGGGCGCGCGGTGGCGGCGCTTGCAGCAGACGCCAGGGCCATCGAGAAGACCGGGCAGGTGCTGGTAGCCGCCCAGCTGGCCCTAGAGTATGGCTTCACCGACATCGATGGCAAGCAGCCCCGCCCGCTCACCGTGGCCGAGAGCTGATACAGCCGCCGCGATCGGTCGCGCCACAGCACAAAGGAGAAACCACATGGCCTACATCGACTGCTACCTTGTACCCGTCCCGATCGAGAACAGAGCCGCCTACGAGCAGCTGGCGCGCATCTCCGAGCAGGTGCTGCGCGAGTGCGGCGCGGTGCGCGTCACCGAGTGCTGGCTCGATCGCACCGGCCCCGAGGCCGCGTCGTACCATGGCAGTGACGCCAGGCTGGAATCGGCCCAGTACGCGACCTTCGCCCAGGCCGCAGGCGCACGCGAGGGCGAGACCGTGGTGATCTCGTTTGTAGAGTGGCCAGACAAGGCTACAAGAGACAGCGGCATGGCGAAGATGACCAGCGACCCGCGCATGCAGTTTGCCGATCAGCCGCCAGCCTTCGACGGAAGACGGCTGATCGCTGGCGGGTTTACGCCCATGCTGGGCGGGGCGTAGCGCTACCGTGCATGCGGAGCTGCGCCCCGCACCCGATGCTGGCCTTGCGCCGCGCCAGTGGCCACCGTTTCAGGATGTCTCCGGGCACACCTTCGGCGCTGGCTTGCTCTGGATCGACCAAGCGCAGATCGGCATGCTATGGATTGCGGAGGAGGACTAGCCCACATCTGTAAATCCAATAATCAGTCATTTAGCACCGCCTTTCTATAGGGACAAGTTAGATAAACGTACTAAACGTACTTTACACAAAGGGAACGATAAACAATGGATCAAAATATCCCCGCATATATCAAAAACCGAATACGACAAGCGACACCATTACATCATCATGTTGTCTCCTCATCAACGCCAGTTGTTGCATTCGGAGACGTACGCAAAGCAACTATTGCTACTTTGGGACTTAATCCAAGTAGGAGCGAGTTTCAAGATCGTCAAGGAAACCTCTTAAGTAATAATAGGCAGCGCCTAGAGACACTATCCTCGCTTGATATAACTTCACTTATAGATGCATCTGATGATCATATATCAAAAATCTTTGAACGTTGTAATATGTATTTCACCCATAATCCATATTGGACATGGTTCGGTCAGCTTGAAATCATCTTGAATGCGCTAAACACTTCCTACAAAGATGGTAGCGCATGTCATCTTGATCTTGTACAGTGGGCAACTGACCCGGTATGGGCAAAAATCCCTACCCAGATTATTCGTGAACAGCTTATTCAATCAGATGCAGCATTTCTACGGCAGCAACTTCAATCTGAGAAAATACGCGTGCTACTTCTAAATGGCAAGAGTGTTATTAACGCTTTTTCTCAAACTCAAAAGATCAAACTACGCGAGTTACCAGAAATGCTCCGCCATCGATCGGCAAAAACACAGATTTTTGTAGGGACAGGGTTTCAAGATATAACCATTATTGGATGGACTATCAATATCCAGTCCTCATTTGGAGTAAGCACCGAATTCAAACAAATGCTTGCTCAAAGAGTAGCAGAAATAGTAGAGAGCAGATAGAACAATAGCATATACTAAGGGGGAAATCAGACCTTTTGGGTAACGTTCTCCCCGCTTGCGCCCGATCAGCAGCAGGTGGTCCAGTCCGACTCGCTCTCATGCCCATGATCGGCTTTTGTGAAACACAAACAACACCATGCCTAACCAATTACCCCCACCCATCCCGCATAGCTACTGGGTCGGGCCGGGGCGCCTCTGCGCTGGCAAGCACCCCGGCTCCCCCAGCCCGCAGTACGCCGAGGAGGCTATCCGCGCGCTGCTCCAGGGCGGCATCGCCACCTTCATCGACCTCACCGAGGCTGGCGAGCACACCAGCTACGCGGGCATCCTGCGCCAGGAGGCCGCCCGGTTCCCCTACCCGCTGGCGCACTGCCGCCACCCCATCCCCGACCGCCACACCCCGACCGCCGAGCACATGGTTGCCATCCTGGATGTGATCGATGCCAGCCTCGCGGCGGGCCGGGGCGTCTATGTCCACTGCCTCGCCTGGATCGGGCGCACCGGAACGGTGGTGGGCTGCTACCTGGCCCGCCACGCGATGGCGGGCGAGCCTGCGCTGCGTGCGCTGGCGTACCTGCGGCGCGGCTCCCCCGACGCGGGGTTCGCCTCGCCCGAGACCGAGGAGCAGCGCCGCTTTGTGCTGGCATGGCGGCGCGGGGCGTAGGTGCAGATGTGCGGGCCTCTGACCCCGCGCGCTATGACAAAGGCGCTCCATGTTCTCAAGGCCGCCATCAGGAATATGCCCATGACATCTCCTCACTACAGCGCTAGCCACCTTTTAGCGCTTGCCGCTTGGCTTATGCCCAACAATGCAAAAATGGTAGAGGATATGCAAGAGATCTGCAACGCACATGCCGAGCAGCAGATCCTCCTCGCCAGCGAGCAGGCCGACGAGATCAACCCATGGGACATCATCGATCCATGGGTCAGCCTCACTCGCCAATTGGAATCACACAAGCAAATAGCCATCTTCGATTGGAAAACCACCCCTGAAGATCTGCGATGGCTGCTCGATTCGATTGGAATCAGCGAGCGCACCACAGCAACGTTCTGGGAATGGCATCGCCCCGACGAGTGGCGTTGCTTCTTCGCCAGGGAGCAGCTTCAGGCCGTTGGGAAGCACCTTAGAGCATATGGGTATGCTCTGGCATATTTCGAGACGGATGATGTAGCCGTAATGATCGTCCCACTTGAACATGCACCAAAGCTGGTAGAACTTGCGCAGAAATCTGGATACGGGCGTGTTGAAATCTGGGGATGATCGCGATCATATCTACCCTATAATAACAGCGCTATATGAGTGTGAGTGAGCGAGATAGAGGAGAAGCGATCATGGACATTGACTTTAGCGCGCTCTCGACCACCGAGTACGGCAACATCCTCAGCGCCCAGCAGTGTATGGACAGCGCGATCCGCCCGCTCTGGGCAGGCATGCCCAGGATCGCAGGCGCGGCCTTCACGGTTCAGCTGGCGGCGGGCGACAACCTGATGCTCCACAAAGCCATCTACGAAGCCCCCGCCGGATCGGTGCTCGTGGTAGATGGCGTCGATCTCCGCTCGGCGGTCGCCGGGGGCAATGTCTGCGCAGTGGCGCAGCAGAACGGCATCGTGGGCTTCATCATCGATGGCGTCATCCGCGACATCGAGGAGATCCGCGACATCCGCTTCCCCGTGTACGCCAGAGGCCTCTTCCCCGTGCCCGGGAAGAAGAACCGCTACATCGAGCTTGCCCAGCCGGTGGTGTGCGGCGGCGTGCGGGTGAGGACCGGCGATATCATTGTGGCCGATGAGGACGGCGTGGCGGTTATCCCTGGCGAAGACGCGGCGGATGTGTTCGAGCGGGCCAGGGCGCGGGCTATGGTGGACCGAAATATGCCACTCAGCGCGTGGGAGCGCGATCATCGGGCCAAGGTTGAGCAGGCCATGGCGAAGGCAAGAAATGCCTAGCATCCAGGGCCAAACCACATGCTGCCAGGGGGTGCGAAACCAACCTATGTGAAGGAGGGCCGATCTATGTCAACCGATAAGGTCCAGTTCACAAAAGAAAAAGAGACCATGCTCATGACCCTCAGCGGTCGAGCGATCCAGAGCCGATGGCAGCAGCCCATCCTCCCCGACCCCTGGGCCGAAGAGGCCATGCGGCATATCGACTACGACATCAGCAAGCAGCTGACCGGGGTGGCCGCATGGCCCATCTGGAGAGATATCGGGCCGATGATCATTGCCACACGCGCCGCAACCTTCGATCTGCTCGCAACCCGCTTTCTGGCAGATCACCCAGATGCGACGGTGCTGCACGTGGGCTGCGGCATGGACAGCCGCATCTTTCGCATCGACCCGCCCGCCACGGTCCAGTGGTTCGACGTAGACTACCCCGATGTGGTCGACCTGCGCCGCAGGCTGTTCCCCGAGCAGCGCGCGGGCTACCATATGATCGGCGCGCCGCTGGACAACCTGCGCTGGCTGGACGAGGTGCCGCGCGAGCGCCCCGGCCTGCTGATCGCCGAGGGTGTGCTGCACTACCTGACCGAGCAGGAGGTGAAGGCGCTTCTTAATGCGGTTGTCGCCCATTTCCCCGGCGGCCAGATGATCTTCGATAGCTGCAACTCGATGATTGTGAAGCGGGTGGGCGCGAATGTGGGCGGCACTGGTGCCACCTACAAGTGGGGGCTAGACGACCCGCAGGACATCAAGCGGCTAGAGCCGAAGCTGGAGCTAGTCAAAGAGTACACTATGCCCGAGATGGTGGCGTTCTCGCGGTTTCCGCTCTGGATGCGCGCGCTCTACCGCATCCAGGACGCCAACGCCACCCTGCGCAGGGTCGAGCGCACGCTTGTCTACCACTACTAGCCGACGCACGCGGGTGGCCAGTATTCAGCTATAATCGCAGCGTCACCAATCATCGTCGTTGGGCCCTGAAGACCCGACGCCCTCACACCACCAATGAAGGGGTATGCTGCTATGTCATCACGTTCGCTGGGGAACAACAGGGTGATGCAGGTCGGCCTGGTTGTCGCAGATATCGACCAGGCCGCTCGCGACTGGGCGCTCCTGCTAGGGGTTGAGCCGCCCGCCATCATCATCACCGACACGGTCGACCTCGCCCACACCACCTATCAGGGCCAGCCGACCCCGGCCCAGGCCAAGCTAGCGTTCTTTAACCTCGGGCAGGTCAGCCTAGAGCTGATCCAGCCCCTCGGCGAGCCAAGCACCTGGAACGATCAGCTGGTGGCCCACGGGCCAAGCCT
Source organism: Chloroflexia bacterium SDU3-3 (assembly GCA_009268125.1). Taxonomy (NCBI): domain Bacteria; kingdom Bacillati; phylum Chloroflexota; class Chloroflexia; species Chloroflexia bacterium SDU3-3. The sequence continues at coordinate 59,242 of WBOU01000020.1, forward strand.
GCACCACATCGCCTTCGAGATCAGCGGCATGGACCAGCACATCCAGGGCCTGCAGGAGCGCGGCATGCAGCTGGTGCAGCGCGGCGAGTACACCGGCGGGCGCTACGCCTACCTCGACGGCCAGCAGCAGTATGGCGCGGTGATCGAGCTGCTAGAGAACGACTGAGGCCAGACAACTTGGGGGCTAATCCGCCCTCATCTATTAAGGCCTGGCAATCATCGTATACGGGTCGCCTGCAGCGCTGAACTGCTGCAGGCCTTTTTTGCAGCGCATGTCCGCTGTGCCGTTGGGCGCATACCATGCTGCCGCATAAAAGTATAGAGTATTGCCTAACTTTAAGCTTTCTTCTCACATCCCTGGAGCTACTTTATGTTCTGGAAACGCAAACAGCCGTACGTCACCTACCTCCCTGGGCCAGCAGATGCCACAATCGGGATTCTCCAACAGGTCGCCAAGCAGAAAACGCCCATCCCCACGCTCAAGATAGGACTTAGCTCGCTCGAAGCGCCGAGCGCACGCCTGGCGATCGCGCTGTTCCAGCAAGAGGCCTACGGGCAGAGCCAGGTCGAGATCGAGGTTGCAGACATACAACAGCCAGACCCTCGTGTTCCACACCGTGCGGTCGACTTTGTCCTTTGGCACTACGAGGGGACAAATCCCACAGCCGCGTATCCGCCCCCACCACCCGAGCTTGCAGATCGCATAGCCGCCATCGCATCGACCCCATACGATCTCGCGCGCTGGGCGCAGCAAGCGCGGAGGCTAGGCCAGGAAGTTGGACCAGATGCCCTCGCGCATCTGCTGGGTGTCATGGTGCACCCGCCGCAGCGCCCCACGAAAATACCAGTGTGGTCCTGGCTGCTCTTCGTCCAAGTTGCCGCCGCCTTCACCATCGCCTTCATCGATCGTGAGCGCTGGCCGCACTCGCTCCGCAGGTCGGCGCTGTTCTCGCTGGCGTGCGGGCCAATGGACTGGAGCGTTGGCGCGGCGCTCTTGGCGCTGCAGCAGATCGCGCGCGATGACCCAAGCAGCCGCGAGGACATCGGCCAGCTGCACCGAGAATTGCTGCAATCGCTTCCACGACCTGGCGGCATCCCCTATCTTGATACGCTCGTATGGTGTGTTGCCGATAGCATGCCGTGGCTGAGCGACCCGCTGCGCTCACAGATAGTTCGCCTTGTGCGATCTGAAGCGGGGTAATCGCACCTAACCCTCCAGGGATATAGTTCCGCCGATCTTGCGTGCTGTTCGCATAGCTGAAACATCTTTCTTTGATCACCGTACATATGAGATATCTTTGTGATAAAGAGTGCATCTTAGAAAGGAACGCCAAGCGTGCGCGCTCATTCGCCCTACCGCAGGACCGAGCTACTGGTCGCATCTCTCTGGATCATCACCGCCATTGGCGCGATAAGCGGCGCGCTGCTGATCAACCCGATCATCAACGCGCCCGACTACCTAACCGCAGCCGCGCCCAAGAGCGCCACGATCACAAGCGGCATGTTCGGCTGGCTGATCAACGATACTGGCATTGTCTTCATCGGGATCTTGCTATTTCCGATCCTCAAGAAGCACAGCGAGGTCATAGCGCTCGGCTACCTGAGCCTGCGCATCTTCGAGTCGCTCCTGATGATCGTCGGGGTGTTCTTCGCGATGCTGCTGATACCGCTCAGCCATGAGTTCATCCGGGGCGGGGGTGCAGACGTCGCGCTGTTTCAGGCCATCGGCGCGGTGCTGAAGCAGGCCGAGAACTGGTTCCTGAACCTGCTGCAGCTCGTGTTCCTCGGCCTGAGCGGAATCATGCTCAACATCACCCTATACCAGACCAAGCTCGTGCCAAGGCCTATCGCCATCTTTGGCCTTATCGGCTACGCCCTGCTGCTGCCAGCCGCTGTCGTCGGGCTGTTTGGCATCCTCGACCCCACCCCTGGCGGCCCGGCGTCGATCGTGGCCGTGCCCGTCGCGCTCTGGGAGATCATCATCATGCCGTTCTGGCTGTTTGCCAAGGGCTTCAACACCGCAGGCATCGCGGAGCAATAGCCACGCCGCTGCGTGCTCATTCGGCAGAACGTTTTACCACCAAGGCTCCAAGACACCAAGGAGCAAAAGGGAGCGAATCCGACGGTTCCAGCCTTGCTCGTTTCATCTTGATGTCTTCGTTTTGCAGAACACATAGGCCCTGCTCGTGCTCTTACCCGCTGCTGCGCGTAGGTTCTCGGCTATAATAGCGCCGCGATCTGCTGGTCACTAGGCAAAGAAGAGGAGATGGCGAATGGATCAAAAGCTGCACTTCCCCGACGCGGTGCCGGTGCTGCTTGGCGATGCGGTATACCTACGCGAGCTGGCCGAGGAGGACATCCCCGCCTGGTTTGCGCGCGCCACCGATGCCGAGTCGGCGGAGCTGGCTGGCGACCCCATCCCCGAGTCGATCGACCTAGGCACCCAATGGCTTGAGCACCACCGCGAGCGCTTTGACCAGCGCGAAGCCCTGCGCTGGGCCATCGTGCCCAACGGCTCGGTGGCCAGCGTGGGCACCGTTGGGCTGAGCATCACATCCGCCGAGGCGCGGGTGGCCATGCTGGGCATCGTGATCGGGCGGGCGAGCTGGGGCAGGGGCATCGGCACCGATGCCGCGCGGACGGCCATAGGCTACGCCTTCGGCACGCTCGGCCTGGCCGAGGTGCAGGCCGAGGTGCTGGTGCGCAACACGGCCTCGCGCCGCATGCTGGAAAAGGCCGGCCTGCGTATCCTGCGCAGCCTGCCGGGCGACCCCAATTCGGCAACCGACTTCGAGGACTGCCTGCTGTATGGGATTTCTCGTCAGGATGATGCCTCTTCTTAACTATCAGATCATCCATGGAGGGAAATGGAACAAAACGCTTTTCCTCTCGTATCTTCATTGATATGGATCATACGAGAGGAAAAGCGTCATTATGTTACAACATGGCCCCTGCCCCAACTGTAGCTCCCACGATATCATGGCCAACATCCACGTCATCGACCGTGGGCATTTCGACAACACCGACCAGGAGCTGACCGTGGGTATGCACCAGAACCCAAAAGCCATGTTGATAAAGGGCCTGTACCAGAGCGCGCGGTGGGCCTGGATCTGCGGGCAGTGCGGCTACACCGAGCTGTTTGCGCAACCCCCCCGCGAGCTGCTGGAGCTATACCGGCGGGCGGAATAGGCCTACTACGGATGCCTGCGCATGCCCCTCTCTCTCCTGCTGCGCACCTTGACAGACCTCGTACAATACGCACATACGTTCGCAAAAAGTGTTGGGAGGGAGAGAAATGACAACACTCGCACCTCAGACCGATCAGGGCCAGCAGCACATCCAGACGCTCTACCATCAGCTTCTGAGCTATTGGAACAGCCGCGACGCAGCCGGGTTCGCCAGCTTATTCGCCGAGGATGGCAGCGCCGTTGGGTTTGATGGCAGCACCATGAATGGGAAGGCGGAGATTTTCGCCAGCCTGCAGCAGATCTTCGCCCACCACCCCACTGGCGCATACATCGGCATTGTCCGCGAGGTTCGTCAGCTTGTCGGCGGCGCGGCGCTGCTGCGCGCGGTGGCGGGCATGGTGCCGCCCGGGGCCGAAGGCCTTAACCCGGCGGTGCATACCATCCAGAGCCTCGTTGCCATTCAGGAGCACGATTCGTGGTCTATCGCGCTCTATCACAACACCCCAGCCCAATTTCATGGTCGGCCCGAGCTGGTCGAGCAACTGACCAGCGAGCTTGAGCAGGCGCTGCTTGCTCGCCGTCAGGCAGATTAAGCATTGCTGAGCCATCGCTACCCCATCCCCCTCCTGCGCAGCTTGACAGATCCGATATAATACGCACATACGTTCGTATCAGCGATATAGCTGGAGGGGGAGAGATGACAGCAGCCGATCAGGGTGTTAGCGCATGTCCTTTGGGGACAGGGCAGCCAGCAGCAGGCCAGCAGGGCCGCACGCACCAGCAGATCTTCATCAGCCTGCCCATCGCCGATCTGGCAAAATCGATGGCCTTCTTCACCGCGCTCGGCTACTCGTTCGACCCGCAGTCGACCACCGACGCCACGGCGTGCATCGCCATCACCCCAACCACCACCGTGATGCTGATGACGCAGGCCAAATTCCGCGAGCTGACGCCCAGGGCCGCCTGCGACACATCCAAACATGCCGAGGTGCTCTTCAGCCTCACCTGCGCGAGCCGCCAGGAGGTCGATGAGCTAGCCGCCAGGGCCGTGGCCGCCGGTGGCACGATGGACAGGCCCGAGGACTTTGGGTTCATGTATACGCACGGCTTCACCGACATCGATGGGCATGGCTGGGGCCTTGTCTGCGTCGGCGAGCCGCCCACGGCGGCGTAAGGCTGGCACAGCAGCCCGGCCCAAAAGCCCCGCATGCGGCAAGCGCGCATACGGGGCTTTTGGGCGTTATGGCTAAAAAACACACAGGGATACGCACCATGGTATAGTACAGGTCTATCCGAATACGGAGGATCGGTCAATATTACGCATTGGAATATGATATGCTCTCAATCTTCCACACTGTGCAGAACATACTTTTGATGCGTACAAACCTCTAGAGCAACCATGAACATCCATGTAGATACAATCACGCTACGAGCGCCCGAGGACCGAGACGCGCAGGGATTCATCGCTATCTGTAGCGAAGCCGAGACCATGCGATACTATGGCGCAGCAGGCGCGAATATCAGAACCCATGATGACGCGATCCGGCAGATACGATGGTGCCAGGATCTCTTCGCCAATAATGCCGGGCGCTGGATCATCACCGAGCGGGAAGACGATAGCTATATCGGCGACATAGGGTTCCACAGCTTCAGCGCAGAGCACCACAAGGCCGAGATTGGATATCGGCTGATGCGCGCATATTGGGGCCGAGGCATTATGACAAACTGCATCAGCGCGCTGTTAGCGATAGGATTCAACCAGTTCGGATACAATAGAGTAGAGGCGCTGCTCGATGTGAGAAATATTGGCTGCAAGAAAGTGCTGCTGAAAAATAACTTCACGCACGAGGGAAGATTGCGCCAATATGAGCGTGAAAATGGCGAGTTCATCGATATCGACATCTGCTCAATATTGAAGAGCGAATACCGCGCAGCACGCTCATAGTCGAGAAAGAGCAGATAATCGCCGTAACTGAGGAGAAAGATGGATTCCACATTGCAGCAGCGCGTCCAGCAGACGCTCGACGAGCTGGTCAAGTCGGGCCAGGAGATCGGGCTGCAGGTCGCGGCGTACGTGGGCGGCGAGCTGGCGGTCGACGCATGGAGCGGCGTCGCGGACGAGGAGAGCGGCCAGCTGGTCGACGGCGACACGCTTTTCACCACGTGGTCCACCACCAAGGGCTTTGTGGCCACCTGCCTGCACATCCTAGCCGACCGTGGCCAGGTGGACTACGACACCCCGATCGCCGCCTACTGGCCGGAGTTTGGCGCGCACGGAAAAGCGGCCGCCACCGTGCGCGATGCGCTCACCCACCGCGCGGGGGTACCGCAGGTGCCCGAGGGCGTCACCCCGGAGATGATGACGGACTGGGATGCCATGTGCGCGGCGATCGCGGCGCTCAGGCCGCTCTGGGAGCCAGGGAGCACAGTTTGCTATCACGCCTGGACCTTCGGCTGGATCATCGGCGAGCTGGTGCGGCGCATCGATGGGCGGCCAATCGCGCAGTTCGCGCGCGAGGAGCTCTGCCAGCCGCTCGGCATCGCGGATTTCTACCTGGGCATCCCCGATGAAGTGGCGGCGCGCGTCGCGCCGCTGATGGAAGCGCCAGCCGAGCCGGAGACGAACGAGCTGGCGCTGCGCGTGATGCCGCCGCAGCTCACAAGCGCGGCGGTGCTCAACCGGCCCGACATCCGCCGCGCCTCGATCCCTGGCGGCGGCGGGATCATGAGCGCCCGCGCCATCGCGCGGCACTACGCGATGCTGGCCCAGGATGGCGAGCTGGACGGCGTGCGCATCCTCTCCGCCGAGCGGTGCAGCCTCATCGGCGCGCTGCACGCCTACGCGCCCGACGCCCGCTCGGGCATACGCCGCCGCCGAGGGCTTGGCTATGCGCTGGGTGGCGACCCCGCGCACGGCGGCGACAGCGCCATGGGCCGGGGCGGCGGCGAGTTCGGCCACGCAGGCAACGGCGGCTCGCTGGGCTTCGCCGACCCGGTGCGGCGGCTCAGCTTCGGCCTCGCCAAAAACCGCATGAGCTGGCCGGAGGACGAGGCGGAGGCATGCTACAGGGTCGCCGAGGTCATCCGCGCCTACCTCGATGAGGCCGCGTAGCGGTGGGAGCATCGCGCCACCCAGGCATACCGCATCGCCGCAGGCCAAGGGAGCTTTCGCATGTATGCACTTGCCATTGTCCGCTACCGGGTGCCGATAGAAGAGGTGGATGAGGGGCTTCGCGAGGCGCACCCCGAGTACCTGCGGGCGCTGAAGAAACAGGGTCTGCTGATCGCCTCTGGCCCATTCCGCCCGCATGTGGGCGGTGCCTTTCTGCTGCGCGTGCCCGATGGCAGCGCCGCCGAGACCCTCGACCGCATCCGCGACCACGATCCGTTCACCACGCACAAATGCGCGCAGTACGAGCTGCTTCCCTGGGAGGTCAAAACGGGCATCGAGGATCTAGACGCAATTCGCTAACGCACACGAGCGCTCTTTGAGAACAGGCGAGTAATCATGACCGACCAGATCAATCAGGTCTCTGACACCGCCTTCATGGCAGCCGCCTACCGCGCCATGGAGACAGACCGCCCCGATGCGCTATTTCGCGATCCGCTGGCCGCAAAGCTCGCCGGTGAGCAGGGCAGGAAGATCGTCGAGGGCATCCCAAGCCGCGCGATGATGGGCGGCTGGTCGGTGGTGATCCGCACGCGGGTTATCGACGATCTCATCCAGCGCGCGGTCGCCGAGGGCATCGACACCATCCTGAACCTCGGCGCAGGGCTGGACACCCGGCCCTACCGCATGGCGCTGCCTGCGTCGCTCCGCTGGGTCGAGGCCGACTACCCGCACATCATCGATCTGAAGGCGGAGCGCCTGGCTGGGGAAATGCCACGCTGCCAGCTGGAGCGGGTGCGGCTCGATCTGGCCGATGCCGCTGCGCGGCAGGCGCTTCTCGACCATGTGTCCGCCCAATCGAGCAGCATCCTGGTGCTGACCGAGGCGGTTATGCCCTACCTTCCCGAGGCTGCGGTCGCATCCCTCGGCGCAGACCTGGCCGCACACACGTCGATACGCTACTGGCTGGTGGACTATTTCGCCCCCGAGCTGTATGAGTACCGGCGAAAAACCGGCATGAGCAAGATGATGGAGAACGCGCCGTTCCTGTTCGAGCCGAAGGACTACTTCGGGTTCTTCCTGGGCATCGGCTGGAAGCCAAAGGCGACCCAGTACTTCGCCGCCGAGGCCGAGCGGCTGGGGCGGCCAGCGCCGTTCCCGCCCGCCGTGCGCTTTATGATGCGCATCCTGAGATTATTTGCCTCGCCCAAGCGCCGCCAGGAGATGGGCAGGTACGCGGGGTTTGTGCTGTTCGAGCCAGCGCGGGCGGCGGCAGGCAGCTAGGGGGCTGCCAATACCCAGGGGCACCGCGCCAGCTGCTCGATATCTAGCGCATGTATGTGGCATGTGTGTATGCCTGACGAGCGCTCTTTAGGGCGCTGGCGCGGTACTCGCCCGGGGTCTGGCCTGTCCAGCTGCGAAATGCTCGAATAAACGAGTTTCCATCTTGAAAGCCCAGTAAGTAGGCGATTTCCACCAACGAGGCCGAGGAGCGCGAAAGATAGGCGCATGCCATCTCTTGCCGAACGGCATTTAACATATCCTGGTAGCTCGATGCCTCATCCGACAGCTTCCGCTGGATCGACCGTTTGCTCATCGCTAGGCGTCGTGCCACCTCATCTATCGAGCTTTGGCCAGCGGGAAGCATCTCGCGCAGCGTGCTGCGGACACGCTCGCACATGCTGGCATCGCTATCGAGATCTGCTAGCTTTGCATAGAGGCCTTCCTCAAAGAAATCCCACATGGCTACATTTTCCGTCAGAAATGGGCGCTCGGCATCCGTAGCGGTGAAGATCAGGCGATTGACCGCGCCCCGCGACACAGGCACGCCAAAATACTGCCTATAGGCCTCCATATCGCTGGGAAGATCGACAAGCTCGACCCGAAGCGGGATAATGCGCGCGCGTGTCGCTAATCGAGCAAGCTGTGTCAGAAACACCAGCTCGCTCGCGCCTAAGCACAGCGGGATCACCTCTTCGTTCCCATAATAGTCGAGCGCAACGCTGGTTTGCTGCGCGCTAATCTCAACCAGCAGCGTCAGAGGGCCGATAAGCGGCTTAAACAGGGCCAGCCGCTGGAGCGCGGTATTCAGATCTGGGCTACAAAGGCTGGCGAAGATTGGCGGGTCAAACGACTCGGTCGACAGGTGCTGGCCAATCTTCAGGGGCACGCTGTCGGCCCCCGCCACCTGCTCTAGGCCGCGCCAAAGGCGAAAGTATTCTGCTGGCCGCATCCGTGTATGCCGACGTACAAACAGATCGGCGGGCAGCCCCGCAAGCCGCAAAACATGCTCCGGGCTGAGTCCCAGATCAGCGATAAATACCTTCCAGCCCGGCTGCACGCTGAAAGAGGTGGCTCGATTCCCCATCGTTTCCCCCTTTACCGCACCGTAGAGAGCACAATCCGATCGAAGATCCGATCGCCAAACCACTTGCGCACAAACATCATCAGCGATAAATACCTTCCAGCCCGGCTGCACGCTGAAAGAGGTGGCTCGATTCCCCATCGTTTCCCCCTTTACCGCACCGTAGAGAGCACAATCCGATCGAAGATCCGATCGCCAAACCACTTGCGCACAAACATCAGCGGTTTGGCATACTGGCCCGCCACATAGCGGGTTCTGGGGCTTCGCGCACGCACAGCCTGGAGCACAAGTCGAACGATCACCTGCGGATCAGAGCCGCTGCCGCGCTCGTCGGCAGCCTTCCCGGCCTGCGCCACCGCCTGCGCCATTGCGCGGTAGGGGCCGCTCCCCGATCTCCTGAGCAGCGGCTCTATCAGCACCCCATTGAACTCGGTGGCGATCGCGCCAGGCTCAATGATGACCACATCAATGTTGAAAGGGGCCAGTTCGAGGCGCAGACAATCCGACCAGCCCTCCACCGCATGCTTCGTCGCATGGTACCAGCTGCCCATGGGGGTGTAGATCTTGCCGCCCATAGAAGACAGATTGATGATCCTGCCACTCCGCTTTGCGCGCATCGATGGCAGCACGAGCTGGGTCAGCCGCGCCATGCCGAACAGGTTCACCTCAAACTGGTAGCGCGCGTCATCAAGCGAAACCTCCTCCATCGCGCCATAGAGGCCGAATCCAGCATTGTTGACCAGCACATCCACCCCGCCATGCGCCTGCTCGATCTGCCGCACCGCCGCCTGGATGTCGTGCTCTTGCGTGATGTCCATCTTCAGGACAATCGCCCCAAGCGGCACAAGATCGGCCATCTGATCCAGCCGGCGGGCCGCTGCGTAGACCGTCATCCCTTCGGCCAGCAATGCTTTGGCAAAGGCTTTGCCCATGCCCGATGACGCGCCAGTGACAAGGGCAACTTTTTTACTAGCAGCTGTTGATGTCATACCATTCTCCCATTGATTGTACAGCAACTGTCGATGGCGGCATAATACGCTATACTGTGCGAGAGATCACTGACATATGATGCCAACGCCTATGCAAATAGCGCCAAACATATGGGATGCCACGCCAATGACCGACCCGATACCAGAGGGCGCACAGGAGATTATCCACGACACATGGGAGGATGGAGCCAAACGCTCGGCCTTCTACACCCTGGATGGTCAGCAGGTCGGGTATCGTAGCTGGACCGCCGAGGGCCAGATCGACATGGAGTACGGCATACAAGACGGCGTGCAGCACGGCGTGTTCCGCACATGGCACGAGAACGGCCAGCTCTGCGAGCTATCATCACTATGAGCGGGGAAAAGAGCACGGCGTCGCCCAACAGTACGACGAGCAGGGCACCCTGATCGGCAGCTACACCATGGAGCACGGCACCGGCGTCGACCTGTGGTTCGGCGGACCAGGCACCCTGGCCGAGGAGCGCCACTGCCTCGACGGCGACCGCCACGGCTACGAGCGCTGGTGGAACAGCGACAACCGCACGATCTGGCTAGAGGGCCACTTCTGGCACGGCGAGGAGCACGGCATCTTCCGCGAGTGGAGCGCGCGCGGGCGGCTGCGGCGCGGCTACCCGCGCTACTTCGTGGCGGGCCAGCAGGTGGACAGGCGGCGCTATGAGCGGGCGCGGCGGGTCGACCCCAGCCTGCCCCCGCCGCTGGCCAACGAGAACGCACCGCTGCGCCCGCTGCCCGCGATGCCCCAGCTGCCGCGCGAGGGCGAGGAATAGCGCAGTGCGCTATTAGGCCGCCGGTAGCCTATTGGTTACGGATTGATCAGCCCTATCGAGCACCCTAACCGGGCAAAACATAGCTGATATTGCTAGCTTTATCAGAGTGGCACATCCCTTGAAGATCTTCCGAAGCATGAACATCATAGTATTCAGAAGATTGGTGCCGGTAAATTATGTAATCTTGTTCTTACATGTCTAACAAGTATCATGTATCCATAGTGACCATTCTGCTCTACTGATATAGGTCAAAGGTGCGGAGCAAACGATGGCAACAGCACAGGACAAGTTCAGCGGCTGCCTGCTGGGCGGCGCGGTGGGCGACGCGCTCGGGCTGCCCTCGGAGAACCTCAGCCGCGAGCGCATCCGGCGGGTGTATGGCCGCCTGACCGACTACCAGATCAGGCCGCGCTGGGGCTACTACACCGACGATACGCAGATGGCGATCGCGCTGGCCGAGGTGCTGGCCGAACACCAGCGGTTTGACACCGAGGCCTTCCGCCGCAAGCTGGCGCGCTGGATCATGGTGCCCCTGCGGCTGGGCGGGCGCAGCACCAAAAATGCGGCCTGGCGCTGCGCGCTGGGCCTACGCGACACGGGCCGCCACGTGCCGGGCACCAGCGGCGCGATGCGGATCGCGCCGCTGGCGCTGGCCTACCACGCCGACCCCGACGCGCTGCTGGAGCAGACGGTGGCCTGCTGCCAGGTGACGCACACCCACCCCAGCGCCATCGCCGGGTCTATCCTCGCCGCCTTCGCGGTGGCCTACGCGCTCAACCACGAGAAGCTGGTGGTGGCCGACTTCCTCGACGCCATCGCCAGCCCGGCCAGCCAGTACGACGCGGATCTGGCCCAGCGCGTGCGCGAGCTGCCCGCGCTGCTGGCCCTGCCAGAGGAGCAGGTCTTCGCACATCTGCTAGCGAACAGCACCATGTGGGGCAGCCCGATCGCCGACGTGATCCTGATGGCGCTGTTCGCGTTTCTGCGCACACCCGACGACTTCGAGCAGAGCATCCTCACCTGCGTGAACGCGGGGTGGGACACCGACACCATGGCCTGCATCTGTGGCCATATCTCGGGGGCCTGGAACGGTCTCGCAGCTATCCCCGAGCGCTGGCTCGCCAACCTGGAGAACGGCTACAAGGGCCGCGACTATCTGCTGGGGCTGGCCCTGGCGCTGTGCGATAGGCAGCCGAACTACCGAGCGCCGCGCGGCCCGCTCGATTTCCTGGCGGATGTCGGGCGCAACAGCGCGTTTCAGTTCAACCTGCTCACCCGCAAACGCATGATCTAGGCGGGCAGGCCGCGCGGCGCATAGACTGCAGCACTCAGGAGCATCCAATGGAACTGATCAAAGTAGAATCGAGCATGATCCAGGCGGTCGGCTATGATGCGGAAGCCCAGATGCTTGAGGTTGTCTTCAACAGCGGAAAAAGCTATCGCTACACCGGCGTGCCGCCCACGGTCTACAATGAGCTATTGGCCGCATCATCCAAGGGCCAGTATATGCAGGCACATATTCTCGATTTCTACCCGGTGAGTCGGGTGATGAGGCGACGGCGGCAGCGGTGACAGGCGGCATGGGGCAGGGCGGCGCGCCCACCCCGATGCGCTGCTCACACTACTAGCCCTGTCCCGCGCGGTTAGGCAAACGTACAGACGCGGCAGGACTCCCCGCGCAAGAGGCGCTGCTGGCCCAGCGGCTGGGCGGGCGCGCCCAGGCTGCACGCCCTGCCCAATGGCGCGGTGGGCGTGGTGATTGCGCCATTCGGTCGGCTGCTCATGATCCTGCGGCTCACGGTGCAGCGCCAGAGGATCACGGCGATCAGCCTGGTGAGCGGGCCTGACATCCTCCGTGCGCTCGAGATCGCCATCCTGGCCTGAGCCAAGATGAGGGCTAGCGAGCTACCCCAAGGTTCAGCGCGCGGTAGTCGCCGCCAGGCCGGGTGAGGTGAAAACGCCCGTCAGCCGCTCCGACTCCTCCCACAGGCGCGCGGCAGAGGCCGTGTCGAGCGCGGGGGCGGGCACCCTAGCGGGCGCGGGGTAGCCGCGCGTCTCGCCGAGCTGGTCGGGGCCGTAGTAGCCGCCCGCTGCGGCCTGGGGTGCGGTGGCGGCGTAGAGCGTGGGCAGCGCGCCCTGCGCGGCGGGCTGGAACAGGAACCACAGCCATGTGCGCACCGCCGCCTGCATGCTGCGCCGCCCTGGCGCGTTGGTCAGCAACTCGGTGCGCGAGATGCCGGGGTGCGCGGCGATGCTGGTGATGCCCCAGCCTGCGGCGGCGCTGCGCCGCTGCAGCTCGAAGGCGAACAGCAGGCAGGCCAGCTTGGACTGCGCGTAGGCCGCCATGGGGTCGTAGCGCTGCTCGAACTGGAGATCGTCGAAGTGGATCGCGCCCTGGCGTGCGGCCACGCTGGAGAGGGTGACAACGCGCGGCGCAGTGCCCTTTTGCAGCAGCGGCAGCAGGTGCGCCGTGAGCGCGAAGTGGCCCAGGTAGTTGGTGCCAAGCTGCAGCTCAAAGCCATCGGCGGTGGTCTGGCGCTGCGGCGGCGTCATCACCGCCGCGTTGTTGATCAGGGTGTCCAGGCTGGCGCGGCTGCCGCGCAGGCGCTCTGCGAAGGCCGCCACCGAGTCGAGCCGTGCCAGGTCGACCTGCTCAAACTGCACCTGCGCACTGGGCGCGGCGGCGCGGATCTGCGCCACAGCCGCCGCGCCCTTGGCCGCGCTGCGCCCGGCAATCGTCACATCCGCACCAGCGCAGGCCAGGGCCAGCGCGGCCTGCAGGCCCAGCCCGCCGGTGCCGGTGATCACCACCGAGCGGCCCCGCTGCGGGGGGATGTCCGAGGCTGTCCATCGAGTCATTCCTTGTCCTCTTTCCTCGTAGATGCTATACTGGATGCGTTAATTTCTGCACCTAGTGCAAATAATATTGCACTGAGTGTACATTGTCAAGACCCAAGAGGTTCGCATGTGCGCCATGACTCCTGAGACCGCCGAGGGCGTGCGCGAGCGCAAACGCCGCGAGACCCGCCAGCGCATCGCCGAAACGGGGCTGCGGCTGTTCCTCTCCAGCGGCTACGAGCAGACCACGCTCGACACCATCGCCGCCGAGGCCGGGATCTCGCGCCGGACCTTCTTCTCCTACTTTAAGTCCAAGGAAGATATCCTGTTCGTCTGGCAGAGCGCGGGGTGGGCTATCGCGCAGCAGGATCTGCTGGCCGCATCGCCCGACGAGCACCCGCTGGACGCCGTGCGCGACGTGTTCATCCGGCATGTGGCCCCCTACACCAACAGCCAGATGCAGGCCATCGACCGGCTGCTGCGCTCCAGCGAGCCGCTGCGGGCGCGCAAGCAGGCGTTCTACGAGGAGCAGGAGCGCACTCTGTTCGCCACGCTCTGCCAGATCTGGCGGCAGCCACAGCGCCGCCCCGAGCTGCGCATGGTCGCTATGGCCTGCATCGGGGCCATACGTCTCTCGCTAGAGGCATGGAGCCAGCAGGACACGCCAGACAAGCCGCTCCCCGACGTGATCCGCGAGAGCTTCGCGGCGCTGCGCGCGGGTATGCGGTAGATCGCCGCACACTGAGATTCTTTACCACCAAGACACCAAGGGAACGAATATCACAAAGACACGAAGAAAAAAGGGATACAAACCTTCGAGCCTTCGCGTCTTCATGGTAAAGAATCTTCGGTGAATGAAGAACGCACAGCCCCGCCTAACACCCGTACATCCTTGCTATCTGCGACGCTCCATGTCACAATCAGGCGGTACGATGAGCGCAACACCAGATGTGGTATGGAACCCAGCATAGCGAGGAGAAACACGGCCATGCGAAAGATCATCGCGCTTGAGCATCTCTCCCTGGATGGCGTCATCCAAGGCCCCGGCGGGCCGGAGGAAGATACCAGCGGCGGCTTCACACACGGCGGGTGGAGCGATGGCTACGGCGACGAGGTGCTAGGCGCGGCCCTGCGTCGGCAGCTCGATGCCTCGTTCGACCTGCTGCTGGGGCGCAAGACCTTCGACATCTGGGAGGGGTACTGGCCGAAGCACGTGGACGTGTGGCCCAACGCCAGCACCGCCACCAAGTACGTCGCATCCAACACCCGCACCACGAGCGAGTGGCAGCCGTCGGTGTTTTTGGGCGGCGATGTCGCGGGGAAGGTAGCCCAACTTAAGCAGCAGCCCGGGCCGGATCTGCACGTCTGGGGCAGCGGCAATCTGCTCCAGACGCTGCTGCGCCACGATCTGGTCGACACGCTCTGGCTGATGATCTACCCATTGACTATCGGCAGCGGCAAGCGACTGTTCGCCGACGGCACCACCCCGGCGGCCTTCCGCGTGACCGAGAGCGCCGTCACATCCACGGGCGTCATCCTCGCCACCTACGAGCGCAACGGGGCGCTGGGGCGGGGCGAGCCAGCAGAATAGAGGAGCGACCAAACGGAATAGAGGAATTGGCATAGGAACTCCAACAGTGGGGGCTCAATGCGCTCCTCACCGCATTCATCGCCCGCATCGCGTGCCCGACGATGCGGCGATGCCATACGGCGGGGGCGGACACCAGATCCGCCCCTACAACGATGATTTCATGGAGGGCGCGGCAACACACCTGCCCACCCATCCCATGCGGCGATGGTGCCGCTCGTGTTTTGCTGGCCATATGCACGAACACCAGCCGCCAGCATTCGGCATCGGAACGCCGCAAATTGGGGGTTTCGAAGGGGGTTACACCCCCTCGCGGGGTTCCTAGGGGCTGGCCCCTAGGCGCTGCCCGCGCAGGGCATCCACCCACCAATCAAGCGGAACCGCCATCATCGAGGCCGTAGCTGGTCGGCCCGACCTATCTCTTAAAAGATATGGAAAGCATTTTTTCGATGAAATCCTATCGCCAATTCGACACGCTCTCTTTTACAAAGGTTATTCACAAACTTGTGCAGGATGTCTTTCACGAGCTCACCGCAGCGGTCGGGAATGAGCATATATACGTTTTTGCGCTGTACACCAATGATGAAGGCTCCTACGTTCTCCCGACGGCCAACACACAAGAGGCCCTAGAGCGCACCGCGCTACAACAATCACAGTCAACCCCTGAACTCCACACATACTATCAGCAATCTCTCCGCTGGTCGCCATGTGATTGGGAATACCACGAATCCGGCTCCGAAACAGCGCTCGCGGCGGTCAATAATCTGCTAGATAGCGGATGGGACGACGATTACACCAGCTTCCTCTTCGATCCAGATCTGATCGAGCACTGCTGCATAAGCGCGCTACAGCAACTACAGCGCGAGAAGTTCTTTGATAACCTCGCGCAAGGCAGCCCGCCGCTGCTCAACCTCCTCAAAGGTGATCAGTCCAACGAGGAGCGCCTAACATTTGCCGCGCTGCTCAATAGCCCAGAGGCCTGCGCGCAGCTTGCGATTGAGCTAGATCAAGGCTATGATGCATACCGCACTATTTTTGACAGACAATGGCGGGAGCCGTAGCAAGCCCAACGCGACAGCATGTTCATCTATACATATGCAGTCATCTCTCTATGAGCAATCATATGCCGTACCGCAAACAGTTTAAGGGGGATCGCTAGCGGCCTCTCGGGAATCTTTATCAACCGAAACAACGATATTGATGGCTACTGGGCGCTCGGAGTGCTCTGCTCACAGGCGCAGGACAAAACCAGCCACTTATTACGATAGAGTTGGTAACCCCATGGCTGAGCAACCCAGCAACTGCACTCAACGCGCAGATCGAGCAGAGCTTCAGAGCTCACCTCGACCGCATGCTAGCGCGGTATAACCTGGGCATCGACACCGTGAGCAGGGCGGCTATATCGGTCGAGTTTGGCACATACAGCAATCAGAGGAGGCCGCTGCGACAAATTCGAGGCGAGCCATTCTATGCTTGGTTCAATCACTGATATAGGCGGTAGCGTGCATACCGTATCGCTGGCGGGACGATGTGGGCCACATAATCCAGATAGAGAGATGAGAAGCCCTCGCACTGTGGAAAGCTAGAAACCATTATCGCGAGAATCACTATGTCTTTCACACAACCAATCACCCTTCATCAAGAAATTCCCTTCGTCCACGCTGTATTTGGCGTCCTCGACCGAGGGCTACCGCTGGTAGATGCCGCCCATATCTTCTCGCAGCAGAGAAGCGGCATGGAGTTGTGTGTCAATACCGCCCCGACTGGGAGCCAAGCAACGATCTGCCAGCCACCGATGAGTGGTGTAGCAACACCCTCTATCCCTTCCTAGCGGAGACGCATATGGTGATGGCCGCTGGTGATCTGCTTCCCTGGCGTGAGATAGGCACGCCACAAGGCCAGACTATTGACCTAACATGGCGGGAATGGGGTGCTATCATAGCCGATTGGGCAAATCAATCCTGGCACACTCGACCAAGTGGGCTAGGGGGTGCCCCGCATACACAGATGCAGCGCCAGTGGGAGTATCTTGATTTCTCTATGAGCGATTATCTTAACTATGTAATCTTTCGCTATGATGAGTGGGCAGATGCGGTACTTGCCATTATCAAGGCAAAATCACAGCTATAATGATGTCGTACCAGCTATCGCAAGGTGGGAACGAGTAACGCCGCAGCCGACAGAGGAGCAGTAGCGATGAGCGAGAGCCAAACGGAAGAGACCGAGCAGAGCGGCGACCTGGGGTTCACCTACCGCGTGCGCAAGAACGAGGATGTGGTTATCCTGCACCACGGGGCCGTGGCCGCCACGCTGCGCGGCAGCGCCGCCCGCGACTTTATCGCCAAGCTCGCAAGCTGCACCGAGGGCGAGGCGCAGCAGCGGATGGCCCGCCTGACCGGCAACTACAAGCGCGGCAACGAGCGCAAGGCGGGCAGGCACCCCCGCAACCATGGATGAGCTGCACAGAGCGTGATCGTTGGGCACCCGCAAGATACAAGAGCCGAGGAGCATATGCTCGATCAAAGATTCGTCATCATTGGCACGCTGATCAGCACCTCGGGCGCGATCACGTACCTGTGGAACACCATCAAGGGCCGCGTGCGGCCCAACCGCGTGTCGTTCCTGCTGTGGTCGGTCGCGCCCATGATCGCCTTCGCGGCCCAGGTGCGGCAGGGCGTGGGCCTTGAGGCGCTGATGACGTTTAGCACCGGCTTCCTGCCGCTGCTCATCTTCACCGCCTCGTTTGTCAACAAGCAGGCCGAGTGGAAGCTCACGCGGTTCGATCTGATCTGCGGCGTGCTCTCGGTGGTGGGGCTGGCGCTCTGGCTGATCACCAGGGTCGGCAACGTGGCGATCTTCTTCAGCATCGTGGCCGACGGCCTGGCCGGGCTGCCGACGCTGAACAAGGCCTACCGCCACCCCGAGACCGAGCTCGCCTGGCCATGGCTGGCCACCTGTGTGGGCATCACGCTCACGCTGCTGACGCTGGGCGAGTGGACCTTCGCCAACAGCGGGTTTATCATCTACATCTTCATCATCGACATTATCATCTTCGCCTGCGTGCAGTTTCGGCTCGGCAAGCGGCTCGTGCAAGGAACCCATGCAGAACAGAGCCATTGAGACCGCACGGCTGCGCATCCGAGCGGTGCGGGCGGCGGATCTGGACGATATCTGCGAGTATGGGGCCGATCCAGAAGCAGGGCGCTATATGCGCTACTGGCCCAAGACGCGCGCGAAGATCGCCGATTTCATCGACACCTGCATCGGCGAGATGTCAAACAGCCAGCCGAGCTGGTACGAGTTCGCGATCATCCTGCGAGAACACAGCAAAATGATCGGGAATATATCGCTGGTGGTCGAGGCGGATCAGGCCGAGATCGGGTGGATATCAAACAGGCGCTACTGGAATCACGGCTATATGACCGAGGCGGCTCAAGCGGTCATACACTTGGCCTTTGATGCGCTGGGCATGCGCAAAATCATCGGGACATGCCACGAGGAGAACATCGGCTCGGCGCGTGTGATGGAGAAGTGCGGGATGGCGCGGGCAGGCCACGAGGAAGGCCACCAGATGATCAAGGATGGCGTGGCGCACACCTATACGCGGCTGATATACTGCATTGAGAAGGGAAAATAGCGAGGAGCGCCAATGACCATCCAGATCGTGTTTGAGACCCACTCGTGGAGTGAGGATAACGACCGCGGCATCGCGACCGGCTGGCTCGACGGGCGGCTCTCCGAGCGCGGGCGCGCACTGGCTAGCGAGCTGGGCGCGCGGCGGCGCGATGATGGCATCACCGCCGTGTTCACATCCGACCTGGGGCGCGCGGTCGAGACGGCGCGGATCGCCTTTGAAGCGGCGGCAGTGCCAATCTTGGCCGACTGGCGGCTGCGCGAGTGCGACTACGGCGACCTGAACGGCCAGCCCGCAGCGGCAATGCACCGCAGCCGCGCGCAGCACCTCGATCTGCCCTACCCCAACGGCGAGAGCTGGCGACAGGCGGTCGCGCGGGCCAGCCGTTTCCTGGGTGACCTGCGACCTCGCTGGGAAGGGCGGCGCATCCTGGTGATCGGCCACGTGGCCACGCGCTGGGCCCTCGACCAGCAGCTGAATGGCGTGGCGCTCGAAGCCCTGATGGAGCAGGACTTCGCGTGGCGCGAGGGCTGGGAGTATCGCTTGCGCGACTGATCAGCAATAGGGTTGGGACATGTCCATTCTGCCCCCATGCGCTGCCAAGTGCGAAAACTACAACGAGTCCTACAGCCTACCGGCTTTCACTTATGTTCAGTGACATCACATGAGCTATCCTCTATACTAGCGCTATTCGCCCACATACCAGCAACAAGGCTCGATATGCATCGCATCGCAACCCTCCTCGCCGCACTCCTGTTTTTTGTAGCATCCCAGCCACTCGACGCATATAGCAAGGGTTCGCACCAGCCCATCGCGCCCGCCGCGCGGGTGCTGCAGGTGGGGCCGGGGCGCACCTACACCACGCCCAGCCAGGCGGCCAAGGCCGCGCAGGATGGCGACACCATCGAGATCGACGCGGGAGTCTATGCCAACGACTGGGCAACTTGGAGCGCTAGCAACCTAACTATCAGAGGAGTCAATGGGGTGGCGCAGCTCCAGTCGAGCGGTCTTATCCCCAACGGCAAGGCCATCTGGGTGGTCGTTGGGCAGAACACCACCATCGAGAACATCGCGTTCTCCGGCGCACGCGTAAAAGACCTGAACGGCGCGGGCATCCGCCAGGAGGGCGCGGGTCTAACCCTACGCCGCTGCTCGTTCCACGACAACGAGAACGGCATCCTGACCGGGAGCAACAGCAGCAGCGACATCGTGATCGAGCACTCGGAGTTCGCCAACAACGGCCTGGGCGACTCGGGGTACACCCACAACATGTACATCGGCCAAATTCGCTCGTTCACCCTGCGCTACAGCTACTCGCACCACGCCAACATCGGCCACACCGTGAAGAGCCGCGCAAAGACGAACTACATCCTCTACAACCGGATTATGGACGAGGCCAGCGGCACATCGAGCTACACCATCGACCTGCCAAACGGCGGCACGTCCTATGTGATTGGCAACCTGCTGCAGCAGGGGCCAAACACCGACAACCCCGTGATCCTCACCTACGGCGAGGAGGGCGCGGTCAACCCCGACCAGCACCTGTATGTCGTGAACAACACCATGGTGAACGACCGGCCCAGCGGCGGCACCTTCGTGCGGGTGGTCGGTAGCGTGCCCGCGCAGGTGCAGAACAACCTGTTTGTGGGCACCGGCACACCCTACTCCGGCCCCGGTACGGCCAACCTGATCAGCAACCTCGCCACCGCCGACGCGGGGCTAGTGGACCGCGCCGGGTTCGACTACCGCCTGGCCGCCGGGTCGCCCGCCATCGGCGCGGGCACAAGCCCAGGCGCGGCCAGCGGCGTGGCGCTCGCCCCGGCGTACGAGTACGTGCACCCGATGGGCATGCAGGAGCGGCTCGCCGTGGGGGCGCTGGACGTGGGCGCGTACGAGTATGTGCCGCCCGCCACCGAGCCGCCCGCCGCGCCATCCGCGCTGGCCGCCGAGGCCACATCCTTCGCCCAGATCGATCTCACATGGGCCGACGCGGCGGACAACGAGATCGGCTTCAAGATCGAGCGCCGCACGGGAAGCGCGGGCAGCTACGCGCAGATCGCCACGGTGGGCGCGGACACCACGGCCTTCTCCGACACGCTCGGCCTGCGGCCCGGCACGCAGTACACCTACCGCGTGCGCGCCACCAACGCCAAGGGCGACTCGGCCTACTCCGGCGAGGCATCGGCCACGACGCTGGCGGGCAGCCAAGCCTTCCTGCCGCTGGTGATGAGGTAAGCAAGGCAGCAGCTATATCGCACATTGGTGTGACGGCTCCCACGGCTAACGCGCGTGGGCTTCAAGGGAGTGCCGCCCCACTCCACCATGTCAGGTACGAAGGGTAGCGAGGCCGCGTTGGAGGATGTTGATCGCCGCATTCACATCACGATCCATCACCAGCCCACACGTCGGGCACCTATGCACGCGGTCAGACAAGGTCTTATCGACCAATGTGCCGCAGCGGGAACACATTTTGGACGTGTTGCGGGGGTCGACCAGCATGACCCGCCTGCCAGCTTCTGCCGCTTTGCTGACGGTCATCGCGATAAACTGCGACCACGCCACGTCCATAATGCTCTTGCGCATCCCGCTGCTCGTGCCCATGGCTTGCGGGGCAAGGTCTTCAAACACGATGACTTGAAAGCGATTGACGAGCGTGCGACTTGCCTGATGCGCAAAATCGCTGCGTCGGTTGGCAATGCGCTCGTGGATCTTGGCAAGGATCAGCTTTTGTTTGGTGTGCTCGGCCCAGTTTGCTGCTTGCTTGGCGGCGTCCTTCCGCCGCTGGACGCGCCCCAGGTCTGCTTCATCGCGGCGGTAGAAACGCGGGTTAGGGATCTGCTCGCCATCGGAGAACGTCGCGAACGATGCCAGCCCCATATCCACGCCCACCACTTCGCCCGTGGGGCGTTGTTCATGCGTTTCCAGCTCGCAGGAAAACGAGACAAACCACTTGCCACTCCGAGAACGGCGTATCGTCACGGTTTTGGGCGTTCCCTCAACGGGACGATGCAAAACAACGTGGACCGCGCCGACGTTCGAGAGGAGCAACCGATTGCCCTCCAGCCGCACCCCGTTCCCGTACTGCGGGTAGGTGATACTGTCGTATCGTCCTTTGCCTTTGAACCGGGGAAAGCCTGCTTGTTCAGCGCCACGTTTGACGCGTTGGAAGAAGGCGTGATACGCCAAATCAACCCGCACCGAGACGTTTTGTAGGACTTGTGAGTGAACGCCTTTCAATGCAGGTTTTGCCACCTTCCAAACCGGAAGCAGCGCCTGGGTATCGTACAACCGCAACCGCTTGCCGCGTTCTTCATACGCACGTGTGCGTTCGGCAAGCGTCTCGTTATAGACCCAACGGCACAGTTCCAATTGCTGCTCAAGCAATCGGCGCTGCTCTTTGGTGAGATAGATGCGGTATTTGTAGGTTTTCTGCATACGTTAAACATAGCACACCACTCCGTAAAATACAACATATGTGCTATGCCGACTATGGGCGAAAGCCGCTCAAGCGGAGCGTTTCATCCCACCGCTGAAGCTGGTGGGCGTTCACGCCTAAAGGCAAGCATCCGTAAAAAACATGTGATTTGGATACACCATAGATAGAATGCAGAATTATGCAGACCCTTCCCAACAACCCAGAGTCATCAGAACACACGCTGACGGTCGATCTGCACGCCATCTCCGGCCTACGCGGGGCGATGCTCACATTTCTCCCGCTGCTGCTGATCACCCTTGTCTTCACTGGCCCGCTGATGGTCTGGGGCGTCGTCGACGGCACGCCTTACGAGTCGCTATGGTATAGCGCCTTCCCGCTCATGATCCTCATCACCGTGGCGATCTCCATCGGCATCCGCCGCTCGCTCCGCTCCACCTCCATCACGTTTAACCCTAACGCCCACACGATGCGCTGCGCGACGCGCATGCTGGGAAGGTGGAGTTTCGCGCTGACGACACCAGCCCAGATCGAAACCTACGACCACACCAACCCACGCGTCCGCCAGCAGCGCATGCGCGGGCAGATCGTGACCGGGCTGCTGGTCGCGCTGCTTGTGCTGCTCACCGCGATCATCCGAACGCCCCCGGCCGCGCTCGGGCTGGTTGGGATGCTTTTCATGGGCTGGCTTATGCACCGCGCCGAGCAGACCAGCGCCAGCGACGCGGGCCTGATCCTGTGGATTCAGAAGGCCAATGCGCATATGGAGCCGCACCGCATCCACATCACCGCCGCACCAGAGACCATACAGCGTGTGATGATCGGTGTAGCAGCCAGCCACATCGACAGCTCCCGCCCGCCTGCCAGCCCCACCGCGTAGGCATGCCGCGCGGCCAATCTCGCCTCGGCAGGCGCATTGGCCGCGCGGCGTAGGAATCCATCCGCCCAACGGCCTATGCGAAACGAGTCTCCCCCACCGTTTCTTCATGTGAACATACCCTAACCACATCCAAGCCGATACACCCGAGACGCGCACGACAGCTTGTAGTGCGCGTTGTATGTCGCCCACGGCGCAGCGCTGCTGCGACGCGGGCCATCGCTTTTGGGAGGCAACCGTGGCAAAGAATCAGGCCTACCTTAGGCTATCTTCCTGCGCAAAGCTGATGCAGGTTGGCGTAGCCATCCTGTGCATGCTGGCCATGACGGCCTGCGACCTAACAGGGGGGTTAAGCTCGTCGATCGACCGCGCCGCCAACATCATCGACAGCGGCATCCACGACATCGGCGTCAGCTCGGCGGTATGGCAGTCGGTGCTGCAGCGCGTGGCCGAACAGCTGCCCAAGGACATCTCCGAGACGGTGCGCGTCGACGCGCAGAGCCTGGCGAACCGTAGCATCGCCACCGCAGGCACCGAGTTCCGCTGCAACACCGATTTCCTGGGCAGCCGCGCCATCCAGTCGCTGCGCGCCCTGAAGGCCGAGCTGCTGGGCCAGAGCCAGCTGCCTGTGCCGCCGGGATTCTGCCAGGTCGACCCGGCATCAATCGACCTGAAAATCTCGCCGGAGAAGTGGTCGACCGTGCTGATCGCGGGCTACGACCTCGACCACAAGGACACGTCGAGCGCCCCGCTGAGTATCTTCCTAGTCGACGAGCAGGGCCAGCGCACGCCGCTGCCCGAGAGCCGCATCGGCAGGACCACGCACTACCAGATCACGCTCAACCTAGGGCAGATGGCGGCCCAGCTCTACAGCGCCCACATCCGCAAGATCGTGGTCTCGTGGGATGGCAGCAGCGTCGGCTTCCCCGAGATCGTGGTCGTGCCGTGGGAGCCACAGCGGATCAGGCAGCCGCTGATCGATGTTGGCAGCACAGGGCCGTACACGCCGCCGCGCGTCGGCAAGGGCGACCGCGACTTCGACACCGAGGACGACTCGCCAACTAGCCTGAGCGTGCGCGGCGAGCTGCGCATCACCGAGAGTGAGATCGAGAGCCGTATCTCCATGCACGCCCGCGAGGACGAGCCAGACCACACCGAGGTAAACGGCAGCAGCGCCTGGGACGCCGTATACACCGCACCCACGGGCTGGAAGATCGTCGAGGTGCGACCATCCGCCGCCTCAACGGTCAATACGAAGGTGACAAGCAACCAGAGCGACGAACGCCAGCTGACCTTCAACCGGCCCTCTGGCGAGGTCGTGGAACAATTCCAGGTCTGGGTCGACCGCGAGGGCGACGAGGCCGGGTCGTGGAGCCGCCTGTCTGTGAACTGGCGACCTATCGAGGTGACCATCGAGGAGCTGACGCCCGCCTGGCTGCGCTGAGCGGGGCAAGCCCCCGCACCTCTCGTGGGGCGCGGGGGCTTGCATGGACAGAGAGGAGATACTAGCTTTATTATCATTTTCTGGTGCATAAAGTAGGTACTCCGGCAAAATGAGAGATTCTTCCAATCATCACAGGGAAACATTGTGCCAGATAGCACACTCGAACAATACTACGAATAATCCACAGTAACAAGCAATTTTTTGCCTTTTTTGCTATAATTGCAGCGATATCATACACATGAGCAGCGCCAGCCAAGACTCGCGAGCGCAGACCCAAGGAGTACAAAAATGGCCTTTAGCGAAGAACAGATCATCAAAATCGCCAACGAGAAGTATCACCAAGGTTTGGCCACTTTTGACTACTCCGCTACCAATAGTGCCCTGCTCGTGATAGACATGCAGGATGAGTTTGTCAAACCTGGCTGGACATCATCATGGATCCCAGAAGCGACACGGCAGGTGCCAAAGATCAAAGCCCTGATCGACTTCTGCCGCCTAAGCAATGTTCCTGTTATCTATACCGTCTTCAGCAAAACCCACGAGTTTCTTGATCGGCCACAATCTGGATCGTTTATGCCGAATCGATTTCCAGAGCTCGGAAGTGATCCAAGCTGGTTCACCCACGGGAATATCTGGCAGGATCTGAAGCCAGAGGCTGGGGAGATAATCATTCATAAAAGCTCGTATGGTGCTTTTTTTGACACTCCGCTTGAAACCATTCTGCGGAATATGAAGAAGGAAACCATCATCATCTCCGGTACGTTGACCAACTGCTGCTGCGGCGCAACGGCGCGACAAGGTTATGAAAGAGGGTTTAACATCGTGATGGGGGCAGATGTCACCGCAACCTACACCGAAGAGATGCAGACGGCAGAGCTGAATGCCCTTCGATTTGCCTTTGCCAAGGTTCAGCATTCGGAAGAGATAATGAGAACCCTTGCTAGCAACAGATAGATCTTGATCGGGAAAAGTTTCAACGAGCGAAGCGCACAGCGAGGGCTAGATATCTGGCTCCTATGAACTTGAAGAGGAGGCGATGCAGATGCGCTTCGCTCGTTCCAGCCCTAAATCGCTACCATAACGAGGTGACCTCTCCCATGTTTGAGTTCGGCGGCTGAACGGTTTTCAATATATAACATCCATGGCATGCAGAATGCTCTCGCCAGCGGCAACCGAGCGAACAGCGACAAGGAGGCAGCCATGTTTGAGGAGTACACGCTCTCCCACATCAGCGTGGGCGAAGTGACGCTGCGCGTGCGCCACGGCGGCGATGGGCCGCCGCTGCTGCTACTGCACGGCCACCCGCAGACCCACGTGATGTGGCACCGGATCGCGCCGCAGCTCGCCCGCGAGTTCACCGTCGTCGCCCCCGATCTGCGCGGCTATGGCGACAGCTCGAAGCCCGCGACTACCCCCGACCACATGCCATACGCCAAGCGCACCATGGCCCAGGATCAGGTCGCGCTGATGCAGCAGCTCGGCTTCGAGCAGTTCTCGGTGGCAGGGCACGACCGTGGCGGGCGCTGCGCCTATCGGCTGGCGCTCGACCACCCGCAGCGGGTGCGCAAGCTGGCCGTGCTCGACATCATCCCGACGGGCGAGGCATTCCGCCGAGCGGACATGCGCTTCGGGCTGGGGTTCTGGCACTGGTTCTTCCTGGCCCAGCCCGCCCCGCTGCCCGAGCGGCTCATCGGCGCAAACCCCGACGCCTACTACTTCCGCAGCGGGCGGGAGCGCTTCGACCCAGAGGCGCTGGCCGACTACCTGCGCTGCTGCCACGACCCCGCCACCATCCACGCCATGTGCGAGGACTACCGGGCGGGCGCGACGGTCGACTACGCCCTGGATGAGGCAGATCGCGGCAAGCGGCGCATCGCGTGCCCGGTTCTTGCGCTCTGGAGCGCCCAGGGCGAGCTGGAGCAATGGTACGATGTCTGCGCGATATGGCGAGACTGGGCGGCGGATGTGCGTGGCCAGCACATCGACGCAGGCCACTATCTGGCCGAGGAGGCGCCAGACGAGGTGTACCACGCGCTGCGCAACTTTTTCGCCGAGTGAGGTGTAGCCAGATCGCTAGACCTGTGCGCAGATACGCGACGATATGTCATTGGTCCACGCTCCAGAGCTGCCCATTATCTACGCCTATCCGTGCTACAATGCGGTCGTTGGGCAAATCGTCTCGACATTGGCATAGCTCCTACGCTCACAGAAGTATGCCGAAGTCTCGATAACACACTGTACTCCCTATCTATAAAAAAACGAGTATACCTATGTCAACCGAAGAAAACAAAGCCCTGGTACGCCACTGGATCGAGGACGTGTGGATGAGCAACGATGCCGATTCGGTCGATCAGATCTTTGCGCCCAGCTACGCGGTGAACGACAGCCCGTGCCCGCCCGCCATGGTGCGCAGCGCCATGCAGATGCTGCACGCCGCCTTCTCGCCGTTCACCGCCAGCATCCAAGACCTGCTGGCCGAAGGCGACCGCGTGGCAGTGCGCTGGGTGCTGCGAGGTCACCACAGCGGCGCATTCCGGGGCGTCGCCGCCACCGGCCAGCCCGTGGAGCTGAGGGGCACCAACATCTACCGCATCGCCGAAGGCAAGATCGCCAGCAACTACGAGCAGGTAAACGCCGCCGAGGTGGTGCAGCAGCTGCGCGCCATCCAGCCGTAGCATCCCGCACCTGGCCTTTGGTACAGAAGCCCCCGCCCCTTCCGCCCGATATGGCCCTGCCCTGGGTGCGCTATAATACGCACACACGTTTCACAGAGAAGGAGCGACCCTTGGCTAACTTTATCTGCCAGACCTGCGGCACCCAGTTTGCCGATAGCGAGCTGCCACCTGCCGCCTGCCCGATCTGCCAGGATGAGCGCCAGTATGTGGGGCGAGACGGCCAGCGCTGGACCACGATCGAGCAGCTGCGCGAAAGCCACCACAACCGCTTCGAGCAGCAGGAGCCGTCGCTCACCGGCATCGGCAGCGAGCCTGGCTTCGCGCTAGGCCAGCGCGCCCTGCTGGTGCAGACCCCCGAGGGCAACGTGCTGTGGGACTGCATCAGCCTGGTGGATGATGCGACCGTGGCGCAGATCCAGGCTCTGGGCGGCCTGAAAGCTATCGCCATCTCGCACCCGCACTACTACGCCTCCATGGTCTCCTGGAGCGAGGCGCTGGGCGGTGTGCCGATCTACCTGCACGCCGACGACCGCCAGTGGGTGATGCGCCCGAGCGAGGCTGTGCGGTTCTGGGAGGGCGAGACGCTCCAGCTGGTGGATGGCGTGACGCTCATCCGCTGTGGTGGGCATTTCGCGGGCAGCGCGGTGCTGCACTGGGCCGCCGGGGCCGAGGGGCGCGGCGTGCTGCTCACCGGCGACACCATCCACATCGTGCAAGATCGCCGCTTCGTGAGCTTTATGCGCAGCTACCCCAACCTGATCCCGCTGCCAGCCAGCGCGGTGCGCCGGATCGTGGCGAAGGTCGAGCCGTTCCCATTTGATCGGATCTACGGCGCGTGGTGGCACCTGCGCATCCTAACCGAGGCCAAGCAGGCCATCAGCGCATCCGCCGAGCGCTACATCCGCGCGATCAGCGAGTAGCGCACCCACACCGCCAGATCCGACAGCGGGAAAAGCGAGACGCCAAGCCTATCGAAGCACCATCGATAGGCTTTTCGCTCACCTAACACTGGCTTTCAGCACTTTGACAAACTTGGGTTCGCGGATTATGATCCTTAACAAACAGACTGATAGATACAGAGAGCCGTGAGCGACCTCCTTCACATCGACAACCTGAGCTTTCGCTACCGCGCCGCCGACACCCCGTCGCTTAGCGATATCGGCATGGCCGCGCGCGAGGGCGAGCTGCTGCTGATCGCGGGCGGCAGCGGCAGTGGCAAATCCACCCTGCTGCGCTGCCTGAACGGCCTGATCCCGCGCAGCTACGGCGGCGAGCTGGCCGGCAGCATCGCGATCGCGGGCCAGAACCCCGCCGATCTCTCGCTGGCCCAGCTGGCCCAGCTGGTGGGCACCGTGCTGCAAGACCCCGACCGACAGATCGTGGCTAGCTATGTGGGGCGGCAGGTAGCCTTCGGCCCGGAGAACCTGGGCTGGCCGCGCGAGCGCATCCGCGCCGTGGTGGACGCCACGCTAGAGCGCCTGGGCATCGCCTACCTGCGCGACCGCGAGACCGCCAACCTCTCCGGCGGCGAGCGCCAGAAGGTCGCCCTGGCCGGGGCGCTCGCCATGAACCCGCGCATGCTGCTGCTCGACGAGCCGCTGGCCAGCCTCGACCCGGCCTCGGCCCGCGAGGCGCTGGAGCTGTTCCGCGACATCGCGGGCGAGGGCCGCACCGTGCTGGTGGTCGAGCATCGGGTCGAGGATGTGCTGCATGTGCAGCCCGCCCGCACGTTCTTCCTGCAGCAGGGCCGCGTGGCCTTCGCAGGCCCCACCGGCGACTTTGTGGCCTTCGCCGACCCCGCCGAGGTGCGGCTGCCCGCCCAGGTGACGCTGCGCAAGATCGCTGCCGACCGCGTGCCCCCTGCGCCGCGCCCCACCCCAGGAGCGCCGCTGCTGCAGTTCGAGGACATCCACTTCTCCTACGGCGATGGCCGCAGCATCCTGCGTGGCGTATCGCTCGACATCCGCGAGGGCGAGGTGGTGGCCATCCTTGGCCCCAACGGCGCGGGCAAGAGCACCCTGCTGCGCCACGGCATCGGCCTGCTGCGCCCCAGCAAGGGCCGCGTGCTGGTGGAAGGGCAGGACGCCCGCAAATCCACCGTGGCGAAGCTGGCGCGCACGGTGGGCTACGTGTTCCAGAACCCTTCCAACATGCTGTTCGCCCCCACGGTGCGCGCCGAGCTGAGCTTCGGCCCCAAGAACATCGGGCGCGACATGGCCGCCGTGGAGGCCCAGATCCCCGAGGCGCTGCGACAGGTGGGCCTGGCAGGCTTCGAGGAGCGCGCCCCGCTGGCGATCTCGTTCGGCCAGCAGAAGCGGCTGAGCATCGCCGCCGTGCTGAGCATGCGGCCCCGCGTGCTGGTGCTGGATGAGCCAACCGCCGGGCAGGACCACGGCAGCACCGCCGCGCTCATCCGCGCCATCGGCCAGATCGAAGGGCTGGGCGCGACCGTGCTGATCACCCACGACGTGGACCTAGCCGTGACCTACGCCACCCGCGTGGTGCTGATGCGCGACGGCCAGATCGAGGCCGACGGCGCACCCGAGCAGGTGTTGGCCAACCGAGCGCTGCTGGAGCGCTGCCGCGTGCTGCCCACCTCGCTGCTGGAGCTGAACCTGCAGCTGCTGCCCAAGACCGGGCGCTTTCTTCCCCTGGCGCAGCTCGCGCCCTATATCGGTGAGTGATCGCACCCGACGAAGCGTGCGCAGATTTTTGTGATACCTGGGCCATACCCCAGGCGAGGAGGTGTGCGATGGCAACCACGACGGCGTCGGAAAATCAATGGCTGCGCCCGCTCAAGCCGGTGCTGATCGGTCTTGTCGTAGGTATCATCCTGATCCTTATCGGTAATGCCTACACAAAGGCCGAAATCGACATTGCGAGGGTGATCCCCTTCCTGATCGTCGGCGCGGCGCTGGTGTACGTCACCATCGCGCTGGTCGGCTCGCCTAAGCTGTGGGCGGTAGGCACGCGCGAGGTGGTGTTCATGGCCATCGGCGCGGCGCTCTACGGCGTGCTCAGCTGGCTGACCAACAGCATCTTCCAGCTGCCCTCGATCAGCCTCGTCACGCTGCGGCCCGCCATCGCCATCCCGATCTTCTTCGGGGTGCTGTTTGGCCCGGCGGTCGGCTTCTTCGTGGGATTCGTGGGCAACATCCTGGGCGACGCGCTCAGCGGCTGGGGCATCTCGCCCACCTGGGACATCGGCAATGGCCTGATCGGGCTGGTGGCCGGGCTGTCGCTGGCCTTCCGCTCGCGCAAGGCCAGCCTGAACGTGCTGACCGCGATCATCATCGTAGTCAACCTGCTGCTCACTGTGCTGCTGCTTACCAACCCGAACATTGAGGACCAGATGGGCGGCGGCACCGTGGGCACGCTGTGGTGGGTGCCGCTGGTGGTGGTAGTGCTAGCCGCAGGCGTGCGCTTCCTGCTGCGCGGCAAAGAGGAGATCGGCGCGGCGGCGCTGTGGGGCGCGGTGGCGATCATCATCGGCATCGGCTTCGCGGCCATCGCCGACATCTGGTGGAACGGCTACTCGCTGCTCACCGCGCTGCTGGGCGAGTTCGTACCGGGCGCTGGCTCGAACCTGGTGAATGCGCTGATCCTGGTGCCGCTGCTGCTGGTGGCCTACCAAGCGGCGCGCGCGCAGAGCGGGCGGTAGCACGATGCTGGCGAGCTTCAACTACAAAGAGCGCGGCACTTTCATCCAGCGGCTCGACCCGCGGTCGCGGCTGATCTTCGCGCTGTGCGCCACCATCGCCACCGTGCTGCTGTGGGATCTGCGGCTGCTGGCCGTGCCCTTCGGCATCGCGCTCGCGCAGCTGTGGCTCGCCAGGCTCACATGGCGCGAGACGCGGCGGTTCTGGATGGCGGTCAGCTTCCTGTTCACCTTCATGACGCTGCTCACGCTGCTGACCGGGCGCGGCGGCACCGGCCTGTACAGCGCCGAGCACCCGATCTGGCAGGCCTCGCTCTTCGGCCTGCCGATCCTGATCAGTGTGGAGCGGCTGGTGTTTGCCGTGGCCCAGCTGGTGCGGCTCTTCACCATGGCCACGCTGGCCATGGTGCTGCCCTTCACCATCCACCCCGCCGCCTACGGCATCGCCTTCCGGCGGCTAGGCCTGCCCGACAACATCGCGTTCGCGCTCGATCTGGCCATCCGCTTCATCCCCAGCCTGGGCAACGACTTCATGACTACGCTCGATGCCCAGCGGGCGCGCGGCTACGAGCTAGAGCGGGCCGGCGGCGTGCTGCAGGCCATCCGCAACACCGCGCCGCTGCTCATCCCGATCACCATTGGGTCTATCCTGAAGGGCGAGGATGTGGTGGATGCGATGAACCTGCACGCCTTTGGCGTGGGGCCGCGCACCTGGGTGCAGAAGCTGCACTACCGCCCCGCCGACTACGCCGTGATCGCCCTGGGGCTGCTGCTGATGGTCGCCGCCATGGTGCTGGCCGCACGCGGCCTGAACGGGCTGTGGGTGCCGGGCTGGCTGCTGAGCTCCACCTAACGCATCCACCGACCCACACAGCAAAAAACGCCCTGCGTCGGATCACTCCGACGCAGGGCGTTTTTTTAGTGCCGCACTAGCGCGCCAGCAGGCGCCGCTCGCGCAGGGCGTAGGCGATGCCGTTCTGCAGCGAGCTGAGCGTCACCAGGGCCTGGAAATCCGCGCCCAGCGTCACCAAGGTCTGCGCCACCTCGGGGCGGATGCCAGTGAGCACGATCTCGGCCCCCAGCAGCTTCACGGCCTGGGCCGCGCGCAGGATCGCGCCCGCCACCTGGGTGTCCACCACCGGCACACCGGTGATGTCGAGGATGACCGTGCGGGCGTGGTTGTTGCCAACCCCATCCAGCAGCGACTCCATCACCATCTGGGCGCGCTGCGAGTCGATCGAGCCGACCAGCGGCATCACCAGCACATCCTCGGAGACGGGGATGACCGGCGTCGAAAGCTCGCGCAGCGCGTGCTGCTGGGCCTCGATCACCTGCTGCTGCAGCTGCACGCGCTCCTCCTCCTCGTGCTTGCGCTGGGTCACATCCTGAATAGCGCCCATATACTGCTGCACCGAGCCGTCGGGGGCGCGCAGGAACACGCGCACGTTGTCCTGCAGCCAGATCCAATCGCCGTTCTTGTGCTTCATACGGTAGGCGCAGGCGATCGTCTCATCGTCTGCGGCGCTCGCGATCTGGCCCAGGATGGCGGCAAAGCTCTGGAAGTCCTCGGGGTGCATCAGAGAGACGATCAGCGAGCTGCCCATCTCCTTGATCTCCTCGGTGCTGTAGCCCAGGATGTGCCCGATCTGGCCGTTGGCATAGACGTTCTGCTGCGTGACCATATCGAACACATACACCAGCATGGGGTTGAGCGCCAGCGCGCGCTGCGCCCACTCAAGTGTGCTGCGCCGCTCGGTGGTGTCCTCGACGATACCGCAGTACTGGGTCGGCTTGCCGTCGGCACCGCGCCGGAACACCGTGTCGCGGCTGACCAGCCAGCGCCAGTCGCCGTTCTTGTGCTTCATGCGGTACTCGACGGTGCAGACCTCGCCATCGGCGGCGGCCAGAATGTGCCCCTGGTGCGCGCCCACCACGGGGAAGTCGTCGGGGTTCATCAGGATCGCAAACAGCTGCGACCCCATCGCCTGTATCTCTTCGACCGTGTAGCCCAGGACCGTTGCTATCTCGCGGTTGGCGAAGACGTTCTGCTGCGTCTCCAGATCATAGACATAGATCAGGTTGGCGCAGCGTTCGAGGATGAGGCGGGCGAAGGCAAGATCCAAGGTGTCGGTCGTGGTCATGCTGAAGCTCCGGGTTTGGTTGCAGAAACGACGATGTAGGAGAGTGTCTCATTGACCGTTTGAATAGCTGACCAGCCGCCAAGCATGCCGCTGACCATCGGCTCGCCATAGACGCTGATCAGGATGTCCTGGCTTTCCTTGGTCTGGAGGGCGCCGAGGGTTGCGACGTTGCTGGGGTGGATGGTGTTGATCGTGACATCACGGCAGTACACGCCCACCAGGCCTGCCGCCTTCAGCTCGCCGATGTAGTCGGCATACGAGCCGATCTCGGCCACGGCGAAGGCCGGGTAGGCGATGTCGATCTCTTCCTGAGTCATGGGGCGGATGGTCACAAAGTCGGCGATCACGATCTTGCCGCCGGGCTTGACCACACGGGCCATCTCGCGCAGCACCTGCAGGCGCGAGGGCATGTGGAAGAACGACTCGAAGGCCCATGCGGCGTCGAAGCTGTTGTCGGCGTAGGGCAGCTCCATGGCGTTCACCAGCTCGAAGCTGGCGTTGGCCGCGCCCGCCGCCCTGGCATTGGCCTCGGCGGTGTCGCGCTGGCTCTGGCTCACCGTGATGCCCGTAACCGCCACGCCCGCCTTGAGCGAGAGCTGGATGCCAGGCCGCCCCGTGCCGCAGCCCACATCCAGCACGCGCTGGCCAGGCTGCACATCCAGCTGGGCGATCATCAGGTCGGTGAAGGCCTGCTGCGCCTCGGCCATGGTCACGCTCGTATCGGTCGGGTCGGCCCAAAAGCCGAAGTGCACGCTGTCACCCCAGAGGGTCTGGTAGAACGCCGCCATGGTGTCGTAGTACTGGCCGATCTCGGTCGGTGTGGGCTTGGTAACTGGCATAGCTGTGCTCCGTGGCAAACAGGGCCATTTCAGCAAACCTACCTATGCACATTGCAGCAGCAGCCGCAATGCGTTTGCATACTCGTGTAAGCACGTATACACACGCCCTTGCATGGAGGAAACTGCTGAATCGGTGGCAGACTTTCTGCTTGGGCCAATTATAGCATGTATTATTTCGTATCTGGTTGTTTTTGCCTAGTAGTATCTCGGCGGCAAAATGAGGCAAAAACGGGAGCGAAATCGGGAAGAGCGCGGCAAGGCATCAGAATCAGCTAGCCAGATGATCGCTATCACGATTCCCCGCCGATTCACCATAGCCCAACCAGATGAGAGGTTGATGTGAGCGCAGGCTCTGCCGAGCGGCAGCGTGCACCAGAATCAAAGAAACCTTTTACACCGCAAAACAAAAAGCAACCCCGTGGAGACAGAGCATCCCCACGGGGTAACACCCTAATTAATTCCTAACCAATCGGCCTAGCGCCGCGCCCAGCGCCGCAGCGCCACACCAGCGCCCAGCGCCGCCAGCGCCAGCAGGCCCAACGACATAGGCAGCGGGCTGTCGCCGCCGGTGTCGGGCAGCTGCACCGGCGTGGCTGCGCCCGGCGTGGCGGGGGTGGCGGGCGAGCTGCCCGTGGCCGGGGCCGCAGGCTTGCCTGCGCCATAGTAGTGCGCATAGAGATCGGGCACCAGTGTGAAGTTCTTGACGTTGATCGCCGCCGGGTCGAGCGCGGGGTGCGCCTGCACATAGCTGGCCATCAGGTCGCGGATCTCGCTGGTGGAGGCCCACACACGGGTGCCCTCCTTGAACATCGGGTAGCCGCCGCCGCCGCTGGCGCGGTAGTTGTTGATCGCGATGCGGAACTTCTGATCGGCCTTCACATCCTGGCCCTTGAACTGCAGCTTGGTGACGCGCTGCCCGACCGGCTTGGTGATGTCGATGGTGTAGTCGATGCCGCTGTAGAGATCCCAGTTGTAGTCGCGCGCCACCTCGGACACCAGGCCCTTGGGGTCGGCGGGCAGGCTGGCCGGGTCGGCCTGCTTGAAGTACTCGGCATCGCGCTCAAGCGCGCGGCGCAGGATGTCGCCGTTGATCTCCATCACATACAGCGTGTTGTCGTAGATATAGGCGCTGTAGGCGTCGCGCAGCGCGATCTGGCCCGCCGGGATGCGGCCCGTATCGTTGAAGATCGCCGCCAGCGAGAGATCGACCGGGAAGCCCGCCGCAGCGGCGGCCTCGGTCTGCACTGTGTTGATCAGGTCGGCCAGCGGGCCATCGGCGTAGCGCGCCGCCGGGCCGCCCTCGAACTCGCCGGTGGCGGTGCCGATCGGCGTGTTGATGTACTTCAGGGTCTGGTCGTGGTAGGGGTACGAAAGGTCGGTCAGCTCTTTGTCCGAGTCGATGCCCTTCACATACTCCAGCGCCGAATCCTTGTTGGTGATCTGCCAGTGGTCGCCGCTCTTCTTCACCTGCAGCGTCACCTTCGACATGGCCTTGCCCCAGTACGAAGGCTCCACCACCAGCACGCCGTTGATCAGGGTCTTCGGCACATCCAGGTGCGAGTGGCCCGCCAGGATCACGTCGATGCCGGGCACCTGCTGGGCGATCTCGATCGTCAGGTTCTCATCGGGCAGCGAGCCGCTGTCCTGCCAGGTGCTCGGGTCGGTGAGCCAGGCCTGGGGGTTGTTGGTGGCGCTCGGCGTCTTGTCCCAGCCGATGTGCTGCGAGATCACCACGATGTCCGCGCCCTCGGCGCGGATCTTGGGCACGTACTGCTTGGCAACCTCCACCGGGTTGTCGAAGCGCAGGCCCATGATGTTCTCGGGCTTCTCCCAGTTGGGGATGGAAGGCGTGGTGAGGCCAAGGATGCCGATCTTGACGCCGTTCACCTCTTTGATCACATAGGGCGTGAAGGCCTCGCTGCCATCCGCGTTGCGGATGTTGGCCGAGAGCAGCGGGAAGTTCAGCTGGCCCTTCCAGCGGTTCAGCGTCTCCATGCCGTAGTTGAACTCGTGGTTGCCGATCGCCGCCGCATCATACTTCAGCGCATTCATGGTCACGGCCATGGGGTGCGTCACCTTCTGGTCGATGCGCGCGTAGTAGAAGCCCAGCGGCGTGCCCTGGATGGTGTCGCCGCTGTCCAGCAGCAGCAGGTTCGGATCTTTCGCCCGCTCGGCCTTCACCAGCGTGGCCACGCGCGCCAGGCCCCAGTCCGCAACCTTGCCCGCGTAGTAGTCCCACGGCATCAGGTTGCTGTGCAGATCGCTCGTCTGAAGGATGGTGATCGTCTCGGTCTCGTCCTCTGCGTTGGCCACCGGCGCGAGCGCCCAGCCCTGGAGCGCGACCAGCACCGCAACCGCCCCGATCAGCTGCCGACGAAATGGCATAACCCCTCCTCTAAAAGAATGCCCATCTTCTAGGCACACCCAGCCCCCGCCAGCGCGGGCGCGCAGCAGGCCATCGGCGCAGGATCAGGCGGGGTAGGGGAAGCAGCGAGGTCCATACGCCATCCTACCGCACGATGATGCTCTACGACGACGCTATTGGGGACGCGGGCCATTATACACGAACATACGAGGGGGGCTAGCGGCGGGGCGGTCATCCGCTGGGCGGATTGCGGCGGGGCTGCGGGCGCGTTCAGGGGCGCGCCCGCAGTCGGTCGAAGGCTAGTTGGACAGGTACGTCCTAAACCACTGGATCTGCTCCTGCGCGCCGAACAGCTCGTACTTCCGAGCGTTGGCGGTGGTGCTGGGGAAGCCGTGGCCCGCGTCGGCGAACTTCAGCAGCTTGGCGG
Organism: Chloroflexia bacterium SDU3-3; assembly: GCA_009268125.1. Taxonomy (NCBI): domain Bacteria; kingdom Bacillati; phylum Chloroflexota; class Chloroflexia; species Chloroflexia bacterium SDU3-3. The sequence goes on from WBOU01000020.1 coordinate 95,600, forward strand.
GCACCTTGTTGTTCACCACCTGCAGCATGAAGTTCTCCATGATCGTCACAGGCAGGAAGTCGTTGTTGCCGTGGAAGGCCAGCAGCGGCGTGCGCAGCTTGCCCACGTTGTAGATCGGCGAGTCGCGGCGGTACTCGTCGAGCGCGGCCTGGGGCGGCAGGCCCTCCATCCAGGGCGCGAGCGCGGCGTAGCCCCGGCTCCACTCGGTGATCAGGTCCACCAGCGAGCACATGGTGTGGGCCGCATCGTAGGTGGTGGGGTGGCTCACCAGGCTCTGGGTGGTGAAGTAGCCGCCGTAGGAGCAGCCGGTGATGCCCACCTTGCTGGCCCAGCCACGGCTGCGCAGCTGCTGGGCGATCTCGGCCTGGGCGTCGATGTCGATCTGCCCGAAGTTGTTCTTGTCGGCCAGGGCGTTGAACGCGGCGCTGCTGTAGCCGTAGCGCCCGTACAGCGGCACCACCAGCACGCCAAAGCCGAAGTTGGGCAGCAGCGCGAAGGGGCTTTCCACCAGCGCCACCCAGCGGTTGTCCACCGTGGAAGTCGGGCCGCCCTCCTGCCAGACCACGATCGGCAGCTTCTTGGGCGGGAAGGCCGCGTCGGCGGGCAGCAGCAGCACGCCCTCGTGGGTGGTGCGGTCGCGCAGCGTGAACGACACCGGGTACTGCTTGACCTTGCTCAGCTGGTGGATCGGCTCGCTGTCCCAGGTCAGGCGCGCGAAGGCATTGCCATCCACGCTCATGCGGTAGAGATCGGTCGGCTCGGTGAACGAGCTGTAGGAGAACACGATCTCCTTCGTGCGGTGGGTGGCGATCACGGGCGCGAAGTAGCCGGGGCGGTCGGCGATGTCGCGGAACTCGCCCGAGCGCCAGTTGTAGTAGAACGGGTGGCGGTTCATCTTGCTCTGGCTCTGGATGATCAGCTCGTCGGGCGAGATGAAGTTGATGTCCAGATACACATCGCCGATCTCGGCCCGCTCGATGCGGCGGATCTCATCCAGCGCGCCGTTGTAGAAGCGCAGGTACGACCCAGCGCGGAACTGCCGCGTGTAGACCGGGTAGGTGCGGCCCGCCAGCTTGCTGGGGCGCTGCATCTTCACCGCCAGCGTCTGGCTGTCGGTGCTCCAGCTCACCCCGGCGTACACCGAGCCGTCGCCATCGGCGGCGCGCCGCTCGGTCACCTTGCCCTTGGGGAAGTCGAGCGTGACTAGGCGGTTGCCCTGCAGCCAGGGGTTCTGCGCGGGCGGCAGGTTGCCGGTCACGTCGCGGTACGAGCTTTCCGAGAGCAGCGCGCCATCGTAGCGCGCGCGCAGCGGGTCGAGCCGGTAGCCATCCACCACCATCGCGAACTGGTTGCCATCCAGGCTGAAGCTCATATCCAGCGGCACATAGCCCGGCTCCAATGTCGCGACATCGTGCGAGTCGCCCGTCTCGGTGTCCACCACCGAGAACTTCGCGCCGATCGCAGGGGCGATCGCGCCATCGGCCAGCGAGTCGAAGGACTCGGCGAAATCGGCCACGGCGCGGCCCCGCGAGCCTGCGGGCAGCGGCTTGAGCATGCCCACACGCGCCACAGCCTGGCGCAGCGTCTCGCTGTGGCGGTCGGCCTGGGTGGGCAGCTTGACCACCGTCGAGCCGCCGGGGACGTTGGGCACGTTTTCGGGCACGGTGACGACCAGCGCCTTGCGCCCGCCGGGCGACACCAGCACCGGCACCGTGCTCAGGTCGTCGCTTGAGGCCAAGATCTCGCCGATGCCGCTGCTGCGGTCGATCCCGACCAGCACCTGGCCGCCCGAGTAGGTGACGCCGTAGAAGCACAGCGTCTCATCGCCCAGCCAGAAGAAGTTGGAGATGATGTCCAGCCCATCGTCGAAGCCGACCAGGCCCTGGAACGGGGTCTTCTCGCCGCTGCGAATGTCGAGGAAGAGCGCCTCGGTGGCGGTCACAGCGAAGATCGTCTGGTCGTCGTCGCTCACCGGGCTGAACAGCGGCGTGTAGACCGGCGCGCTCTGCAGGTCGGCGATCCTCTTCACCTCGTCGGCAGGCAGAATATTGGGGATGTCGCCATTTCTGCCGTCGATCAGGTAGATGTTGTTGCCCTCATCTTTCACCACTGGGTCGTCGTCGCCAGCGTGCGCGGGGGCGATAGGCGCGATCGCCGTCGCCAGCGCCAGCGCGAGGATCGCGAGCCGTGTGTGTCGCATTGCATTCTCCCGATAGTCGCTTCCGTGGGGCGGGGCACGTCTCGGTGCTGGCAGGTAGCTCGCAGCAGGCATACATGTCAGCACGCTTGATTGGGCTGATTCACACCCAACGACAGAAGACGGTACGATAGATAGAACGTTGGGCGATCACAACTTCCGGGATATATACGCGCTCGATCGGCATCCGTTTCATCTCAGGCCCGCCTACCTCACGCATCATGGCATCATCAAAAAGGAAGGTAGTGGATCACAATGCCCAGCAGCCCGCCGCCCAGCACCACCCAGGCCGAGTTGAGCCTGTAGCGAAACAGGATGACGCCCGCGACCAGCGCCAGCGCCACGGTCCACCCATCCACCAGCGCGGCCTGGCCCAGCTGCAGCAGCACCGCCGCCATCAGGCCCACCGCCGCGACGTTCACGCCATCCAGAAAGGCGCTCATCCACGGCGAGCCGCGCAGGATGGGCAGCAGCGGGTTGATCGCCGCCACAAACACAAATGAGGGCAGGAAGATCGCGACCGTGGCCACCGCAGCGCCCGGCAGGCCCGCCAGCAGATAGCCCACAAAGGTGGCGGTGGTGAACACCGGCCCGGGCGTAAACTGGCCGACGGCCACGGCGTCGAGCAGCTGCTGGTTGCTCAGCCAGCCCAGCCGCACCACAAACTCGTTGCGCATAAACGCCAGCAGCACATAGCCGCTGCCGTACAGCAGCCCGCCAATGCGCAGGAAGCTCCAGAACAGCTGATCGAGCGTGACAGGCGCGGCCTGGGCCAGGGCCAGCGGCGCGAGGCCCCACACTGGCAGCGCCGCGCGCACCCGCCCCAGCGGGCGGCCCAGGTTGCGCAGCAGCATCACCAGCGCGCCGCCGCCAAACAGCAGCGCCAGCTCGTTCGCGCCCAGCAGCGCCAGGGCCAGCACGCCCGCGCCCACGGCGGCCAGCAGCCTGCCCTTCACCGCCGTCTTCAGCAGGCCCCACAGCGCCTGGGCCACAATCACGATGATCACCGGCTTCACGCCGTAGAGCAGCCAGCCCGCCGCCGGCAGCGCGCCAAACGCCACATAGGCCCAGGCCAGCCCCAGCACGATCAGCGCGGCGGGCAGGATGAAGCACACGCCCGAGGCGATCATGCCACGCCAGCCCGCCCGCTCGCGCCCGATGTGGATGAACATCTCGGTGGAGTTCGGCCCAGGGATGAGGTACGTCGCCCCGAGCATGTCGAGAAAGCGCTCGTCGCTCATCCAGCCGCGTCGCGCCACCACCTCCTCGCGCAGCATGGCGATGTGCGCCGCCGGGCCGCCGAAGGCCGTGAAGCCGAGCCGCAGCGCCAGCAGCGCCACCTCGACCAGCTCGCCACGCGCAGCCACCTGCGCGATCCTGTGCTCCTGCGCCACTGCTACCCCCTATGGCTGCGCTCGCCGCTCCACGATGGGCAGCGCATCGACGGTGAATACCCCCCGCTGGCTGGTGAACTGCAGCGATGCGCTGTGGCCCTGCTGCTGCGAGACGCCATAGACCTGATGGTCGAGCGTGTCGTACAGCGTCAGGGTGCCGACAGCCAGCACCGCGAGCCGCCGCAGCGCGGGGAAGAAGGCGTAGCGCACATCCCCCTGGCCGCCGCTGGCGGCGGGCTGGCCCATGTCGGCGGGCCACCACGGCGCGGAGAACCCCACTAGGCCGGCCAGCGCCGCCGGGGGGCGGCTGGGCGGCGTGCGCTCGCCCGCCTGGGCCTGCGCGGCCTGGCGCAGCGCCTCGGCCAGCAGCCCTACCCGCGCCTGAAGCTCGGCGTTGCCGATCTGGCCGATCATCAGCAGGCCGCCCGCCTGCCACTGGCCCATGCCGCCTAGCTCGGGGTGCTGAAACTGCGCCATCCTGCCGCCGCCGCGCACCATGGCCTGCTGCAGCGCGCGCACCGCGCCCTGGCTGAAGCCGTAGCGCTCGGCCAAGGCCGCGATCAGCCGCTCGTCTGCATCTGCCGTCATCTGCACCTCGCTTGTGCTGCTGTGTGTCGCCACAGCGCTATGGTAGGGGAAAATGGCCAGAAGGGCAAGGGCAGCGCTTCACCACGAAGGCGCGAAGGTCTTTTACCACCAAGACTCCAAGACTCCAAGGGAACAAGAGGCAGTAGAAACTGGCGATTCGCCAGCCCTACCCACCTGGCCCATGCGGCGAAGATGCCGCTAAAGTCTTGATGGCCATATGCACGAACGCCTGCCGCCAGGAAACGGCATCGGAACGCCATAAATTGGGGGTTTCGAAGGGGGCATCGCCCCCTCGCGGGGTTCCTAGGGGCTGGCCCCTAGGCGCTGCCCGCGCAGGGCACGCACCAAACAACCACCAGCGACCATCATCATCGAAGCCGCAAGAAGATTTTCACCACCAAGGCACCCAAAAAACCACTTCACCACAAAGACACGAAGGCGCGAAGATGTTTACGCCCTTCTATACCCACCCAACAATGGTACAATCAGCATCGCTGTTTCCGCACTTCTACGGTGACACTGCCCATGTTTCAGCTCAACACAAGCTATGACCGCACCGACATCCAGTCCACCATTGGCGGCGGTATGAACGACTACCTGCCCCACAAAAACCGGCAGGTGGTCGGGATCTGCATGCGGCCCGACCAGCACCCCGACGCGCCCGACATCCTCCTGATCGGCGCGAACGAGCGGGTCTACCAGTGGGCCTGTGTGTTCTGCAATCAGCGCTTCCCCATACCCGCGTTTGTGCGGGAGGATGGCGACCTCTGGCGCTACGTCGGCCCACTTTTCGCCGAGGCATGGACCGAGAACCGCGCCGAGATCGGCATCCACCAGCTGCGCTCAGGCCGAGCCGACATCCGCCGCGTGGTCTTCTTGATGCGCTTCGACGACCCGAGGTTTAAGCTAGGGGGCTAGAGATGCCTAGTATTAAAGCATTCGCTATGCGCCACCATTTGCTGGGGTCTAACCATCCCCGTAACACATGTAATCCTATCATACCTGCTTGCAAATACCTACTGCTCATTACTATTCGTACAATCTAGCCCTCTCAAACATTTCTTAAGATTTTCTCATCTTTCAGCGGTTTGTTTCCTTCCGCAGAGCGCAAATGCAGCCATTGTCGGCAACGCTACCAGCGCAACATTTGGCCCGTGTTATGCCGGATTAACTGCAGACATTGAGCCAGGAACAACACAACTCATTCATCCAACCCATAGTATCCGCTGCACGAGCACAGTATCCGATATATTTATATCGGGATATTCTATTCCGGACGGAAACAGAAGCCTTGGCCATTTCGAAAATAAACATTGCTATAACGCAAGTGAATGTTTCTTTACATATGATTATCAATATGGGAGCATGAGTGATATATTCTACTGGGTATATACCACAGACAGCTATGTTGTCGTTAATGGTCAGAAGATATCCGGTATTCCTGTATCAATCAAATATGGAATACCATCTAGCTGCTAGCTGCTAAAAATACTATACTCGTTCACCTAGAATCTCCTCTATAAAGATCTCATTTCTCTACGGGTCTTTAAAATATATCATTCCTAGATCAGGAGAATCACAATGAAGTTCGCAGGTATCATTAAGAGTCTCGTACCATGCCTTGCGGCAGGAATTATCGCCACCGCGCCAGTAGCCGCCTATGCTCAAGAAAATTATGGCTCAACGCATACTGCTTCAGGTAACGCATTTGGGCCTTGCAGCCTATCTGTTAATGCGGATATCACTATCTATGGAGTCGAAGCGCACCATATCGTCAGTTGTTCAAGTAGTGTGTCCGATATCTTTATTTCGGGATACTCTATCCCTGGCGGAAATCGTGATGCAGGCCACTTCGAGAACAAACACTGCTATAATGCAACAAGCTGCTCAATCGATTATGTCTTTATGGCATACAATTCAACAGACGATGTGTGCTGGGCATCAACAACCGACAGCTATGTGGTGGTTAATGGAAAGAAAACCTCGGCCACTCCGCTCACGGTCAAGGGCAAGAGCATCTCGCTTACAGGCTGCTAGCGCATTCGACAGATCTACTTAAGAATCCTAACATCAGCAGCGACTACCGCCTTTACGGTAGTCGCTGCTGATGTTTCCACCCTACCGCCGCGCCGTATCGTACGGCTCGCCGGTGGGGCCGACGCGCACAAAGGGCGGCTCGACCGCCGTGGCGCACAGGGCGGCGTAGCGATGCGGGCGGCGGAAGGCGTTGCCCCAGGGCTCGCGCCGCCGGTACTCGCGGATCTGGGCCAGGTCGAAGTGGGCGAGGTAGATGCCCTCGGCCTCGCCCGCCTCGATCACTAGGGTGTCGCGCGAGCCGAGCGTGTCGAAGGCCACGGGGTCGTAGGCCAGCGAGTGGCCCATGCGCGGCCCCGCGTAGTTGGCCATGGCCACGCCCACCATGTTCTCGTAGGCCCGCGTGCGGAACTGTGTGCGGCGGTGCTGCTCAAGCTCGCAGGCGTTGGGCGTGAGGATGATCTCGGCCCCGCCCAGCATCAGCAGCCGCGCGCTCTCGGGGAACTCGCGGTCGTAGCAGATCATCGCGCCCAGCCGCACCGCGCCGCTGGCGGTGGCCAGCTCGCACACGGGGAACCCCTGCCCCGGCGTCAGCGCGGCCTCGCCCGGCGCGAAGTCGCAGGTGTGCACCTTGGCGTAGGTGAGGATGATCGCGCCGCTGCGGTCGATCAGCGACACGCTGTTGCGCGGCGCGCCCTCCCACTCCTCCAGGTAGGTGATGGCGATAGCCATGCCCAGCTCGCGGGCCAGCGCCTGGAAGCGCTGCACGAACGGGCCGTCGCGGCGCACCGCAAGGCCGCGCCACAGCTCCTCCGCAGGCGGCGCGCCCAGCGGCGCGGCGTCCCCGCCCCAGAGCTCGGGGGCGCGCACCAGGTCGGGGCCATCGGCGCAGGGGGCATGCGAGGTGTAGCCCGCGCTCCACATCTCGGGGAACAGCGCCAGATCGGCGCCCATGGCGCTGGCGCGGCGGCAGAACGCCTCGCCCTTAGCCATATTCGCCTGGGTGTCGTTGCCGCAGGCGGTCATCTGAAGAAGCGCGACCGTAAAAGGCTGCATGGAAAGACCTCCTCTATAGCTCATGAACCAGCGGCGTGCGTGGCCGATGAGCGGTCGAGGCGGCCCCCGTGCGCGGGGCGTGGGCGGCGCGCCGTGCGCGGCCCCATGGGGCAAGGCGGCACAGCGTCAGAGGAAGCAGCCGAGCATGGCAGTTCTCCCAAGCGATCATGCGAGCGTACCGCCGCATCATAGCACAGGTCGGCCAGCGCGCACACGTCCACTCCAAAAAAAACGAATACCACGAAGGCACGAAGTTTTTTTACCACCAAGACGCCAAGACTCCAAGAGACGAGAGGCAATAAGGCGATTCGCCAGCCCTACCCACCCGGCCCATGCGGCGAAGGTGCCGCGAGAGTCTTGATGGCCATATGCACGAACGAACGCCGCCAGGAAACGGCATCGGAACGCCATAAATTGGGGGTTTCACAGGGGGCGATGCTCCCTGCGCGGGGTTCCTAGGGGCTGGCCCCTCGGCGCTGCCCGCGCAGGGCACACCACCACCCAAGCACCACCGCCCTCGCCAAAGACGCGAAGTTCTTGTACCACCACAACTCCAAGGCACGAGGGGAAAGCGATCTACCTGCGCTGGGTGAGGCCTTCCCGCTGCGGTGAGAATCATGGCCAGCAGGCCTAGGGGCGCACCTTCGCTGGATGGGCGAGGCCGACCTGACGCAATCCCCTTCCCATGCGACGCAATCCTCTTCCGATGTGACGCAATCCCCTTCGCAGCATTCGTCCTCGCGTAGCTTCAGTGCTACAATAGCGCAGCCATCCCCCACCACGAGCCATGTTCAGCAGCACCCGCCGCAGAGCCTCGGGCAAGTGATGATCTTCGAGCGACCGACAACATAAAGGAGCAGAGCAGCTATGGCCGAGTACCTTGCAACCGTGCGCTGGCAGCGCGGCACCGCCACATTTAGCGACAACCTGTACAGCCGCGCCCACACCTGGCAGTTCGACGGCGGCGTCGAGGTTCCCGCATCATCGTCGCCGCACGTGGTGCCCATCCCGCTCTCCAACCCCGCCAATGTCGACCCCGAGGAGGCCTTTGTGGCGGCGGTCTCAAGCTGCCATATGCTCACCTTCCTAGGGATCGCGGCCAAAAAGCGCTATGTCGTGGATAGCTACGACGATGTGGCGGTCGGCATCATGGAGGAGGACGGGCGCGGGCGCATGGCGATCACGCGCGTGATCCTGCGCCCCGACATCCGCTTCAGCGGCAAGCACGTGCCTAGCCCCGAGCAGCTGGCGCAGCTGCACGAGCTGGCCCACAAGAACTGCTTCATCGCCAACTCGATCACGGCGGCGGTGGAGGTGGCCGGGCTGGCTCCTGACGAGGGGTAGGCCTGCGCGCTGCCGTCAGCAGCAGTTCATCACCTATACTATTTGCACAATCGCGCCCGGCCCTGGCCCTGATCTGCAACATGCAAGCGGGGCCAGCGACATAGCAAGATTGTGCAGATTTAGACAATTTTGACAAATGATGGCGCTATGCGATATAGTAGCGCCATCGGCATGTTCTCAACCTATACCTCGCATTTCCCCCAGCAGCGTTGCTGTACTCTGCGTCGCATTGCCGCTTTTTTTGATCGGTCGGTCAACGTTCCCAGCACATCTCCCGAGCGTGTGGTAGCACATCGCTCGTCTTTGTGGTTTCACCGCAACGGCGCGGATGCCATACCATCGGGTAGCCGAAAGGCTCTGTGAGAGGAGATACCGCCATGGCCGAGCAGCAGGCAGTTGGGGGGCACCAGCCCATCGCGGGAACACACGGGACGGTACAGTACGACAACGTAGACCAGAGCTACCTGGAGCAGCGCAAGCTGAAGAAGAGCGCGGGCTGGATTCTGCTGTGGGCGCTTGGCGTAGGCGCGGTGATCTCGGGCGACTTTTTCGGCTGGAACTACGGCCTGCCCGCCGGGGGCTTCGGCGGCATGCTGGTGGCCACCATCGTGGTCTCGGTGATGTACCTGTGCATGGTCTTCTCGATCGCCGAGCTTTCGGCGGCGCTGCCGCACGCGGGCGGGTTCTACTCCTTCACCCGCAGCGCCTTCGGCCCGACCCTGGGCTTCATCAACGGCGTGTCCGACATCATCGAGTATGTCGTCACGCCTGCGGTGATCGTGATCTCGATCGCGGGCTACATGCAGACGCTCATCCCCGGCGTGCCGACCTACGTGTGGTGGGTGGCCTTCTACGCCGTGTTCGTCGGCATCAACATCCTGGGCACCGCGCTGACCCTGCGCGTAGGCCTGGTGGTGACGCTGCTGGCGATCGCGGTGCTGGCGATCTTCTACGTGGGCGCGGTGGCATCGGGCGCGTTCCAGTGGGACAAGGTCTTCAACGTGGTGGCCGACCCGCAGCAGCCCGCCGCGCTGGGCGCAAGCTCGTTCCTGCCCTTCGGGTTCTACGGCATCTTCGCCGCGCTGCCCTTCGCCATCTGGTTCTACCTGGCCATCGAGCAGCTGCCGCTGGCGGCCGAGGAGAGCCACAACGCCGCGAGCGACATGCCCAAGGCGCTGATCGGCGGCATTATCACGCTGCTGGCGCTCTCGATCTTCACGCTGGTGCTCAACGCGGGCGTAGGCGGCGGCGCGAGCGAGGTGGGCGCGTCGCTGGCCCCGCTGGACATCGGGTTCAAGGCGATCTTCGGCACCGGCGCGACCCAGACGCTGCTGACGGTGGCCGCGCTCACCGGGCTGATCGCCAGCTTCCACACGATCATCTACGCCTATGGCCGCGTGCTGTTCGCGCTCTCGCGCTCGGGCTACATCCCGCGCTTCATCTCGGTGACGAGCGCCAAGTACCACACCCCGGCGCGGGCTTTGGTGATCGGCGGCGTGGTGGGCCTGGGCCTGGCGCTGCTGATCGACCGCTTCGCCGCAAGCGTGGGCGCGGCGCTGCTGACGATGAGCGTGTTTGGCGCGGTGATCTCCTATGCGCTGGTGCTGCTCTCCTACATCAAGCTGGCCATCAGCAAGCCCGAGCTGCCCCGGCCCTACCGCAGCCCGCTGGGCGTGCCCGGCGCGGTGGTGGGCGTGGTGCTGGCCGTGATCTCGCTGATCGCGACCATGGCGATCGAGAGCAACCGGCCGGGCGTGATCGGCACAGCGGTGTTTCTGGCGGCCATGATCGTCTACTACTACATCTATAGCCGCAAGCACCTGGTGGCCCAGGCCCCCGAGGAGGAGGCCGCCATCCTGGAGGCGGCCAACGCCGAGCTGAAGCACTGACATCCGCTGCGTGGCTGGGGCGTCAATCGCGCGCCCCAGCCACGCGCAGCCCCAAGGGAGAACGCAATGGCGGGCTACACCCAGGCGCTGGGCGGGCGCACCTACCACTTCGCCACGCTGGCCGCGCTGATGGCCAAGGCCACCCCCGAGCGCTCCGGCGACATCCTCGCGGGCATCGCCGCCGAGAGCGCCGAGGAGCGGGTGGCCGCGCAGCTGTGCCTGTCCGACATGCCGCTGGCCGCGTTCCTAGAGCAGCCGCTCATCCCCTACGAGGAGGACGAGGTGACGCGCCTCATCCTCGACACCCACGACCGCGAGGCGTTCGCGCCGATCAGCGGCCTCACCGTGGGCGCGTTCCGCGAGTGGCTGCTGCGCTACGAGACCGATAGCGCGGCCCTGGCGGCGCTGGCCCCCGGCGTGACGCCCGAGATGGCGGCGGCGGTCTCGAAGATCATGCGCAACCAAGATCTGGTGGCGGTGGGCAAGAAATGCCGCGTGGTGACGCGCTTTCGCAACACCATCGGGCTGGAAGGGCGCTTCTCCTCGCGCATCCAGCCCAACCACCCCACCGACAGCCCGCGCGGGATCGCCGCATCCATGCTCGAAGGGCTGCTCTACGGCTGCGGCGACGCGGTAATCGGCATCAACCCGGCCACCGACAGCCCGCAGATGGTCGCCACGCTGCTGGCGCTGATCGACGAGCTGCGCCAGCGCTACGACATCCCGGTGCAGTCCTCGCTGCTGGGCCACGTGACGACGCAGCTGGCCGCGCTTGAGCGCGGCGCGCCGATCGACCTAGTGTTCCAGTCGATCGCGGGCACCGAGGCGGCCAACCGCAGCTTCGGCATCGATCTGGCGCTGCTGGCCGAGGCCCGCGCGGCGGCGCTGGCCCTGGGCCGTGGCACAGTGGGCGACAACGTGATGTACTTCGAGACCGGCCAGGGCAGCGCGCTCTCAGCCAACGCCCACCACGGCGTGGACCAGCAGACCTGCGAGGCGCGGGCCTACGCGGTGGCGCGGGCGTTCCAGCCGCTGCTGGTGAACACCGTGGTCGGCTTTATCGGCCCCGAGTACCTCTACGACGGCAAGCAGATCATGCGGGCCGCGCTGGAGGACCACTTCTGCGGCAAGCTGCTGGGCGTGCCGATGGGCTGCGACGCCTGCTACACCAACCACGCCGAGGCCGACCAGAACGACATGGATACGCTGCTGGTGCTGCTGGGCGCGGCGGGCTGCACCTATGTGATGGGCGTGCCGGGGGCCGACGACATCATGCTGAACTACCAGAGCACCTCGTACCACGACATCCGCTTTGTGCAGTCGACGCTGGGCCTGCGCCCCGCGCCCGAGTTCGAGGGCTGGCTGGCCAGCATGGAGATCGTGGACGAGCGCGGCCACCTGCTGCCCAGCAGCGGGGCCAATCGGCTGATGCGCTCGTTGGCGCAGCTGGCGGCGGGCTAGATCGCCAGAGCGATATCAAAAAAGTGTTCTTCGGGCTGATTCAAGACATGTATTGAAAATGTGTACGCTTTCGCGATGTTGCTGATGTTCCATAAGCGCTATGGCCATCATCAGCAAGCGCCGCAAGCCAGAGGAAAAGCGCATGAGCGACGAGATCGAGCCAGCCGACGAGTGGGCGCAGCTGCGGCGCTACACCAACGCCCGGATCGGGCTGGGCAGAAGCGGCGATGGGCTGCCCACCAAGCCCATGCTGGCCTTCCAGCTCGACCACGCCCGCGCCCGCGACGCGGTGCACACCCCGCTGGATGTGGCCGCGCTGGAGGCACAGCTGGCTGCTCAGGGGCGCGAGGTCATACGCCTGCGCAGCCGGGCGGCGGATCGCGGCACCTACCTGCGCAGGCCTGACCTGGGGCGGCAGCTCGACGAGGGGTCGCGCGCCGCGCTGGCCACGCACGCCGCCGAGCGCGGGCGCGGCTACGACATGGTGTTTGTGATCGCCGATGGGCTTTCGGCGCGGGCGGTGCAGCAGCACGCGGCGCGGCTGCTGGGGCATGTGCTGCCCACGCTGGAGGGGCTGGGCTGGAGCATCGGGCCGCTGGTGGTGGTGGAGCAGGGCCGCGTGGCGGTGGGCGACGAGGCGGGGCAGATCGTGCGCGCCCAGCAGGTGGCCGTGCTGGTGGGCGAGCGCCCCGGCCTGAGCGTGGCCGACAGCCTGGGCATCTACCTGACCTACGAGCCGCGCCCAGGCCGCACCGACGCCGAGCGCAACTGCATCTCGAACATCCACGGCGCGGGCCTGAGCTACGGCGAGGCGGGCGAGACCCTGATCTACCTGGCCAGCGAGGCCCGCAGGCTGCGCCTCACCGGCGTGGCGCTGAAGGACGACCGCGCGCAGGGCGACGCGCCCGCGCTCGGCGCGTGAGGCGCGCGGCTGGTATACTGGGGCCTCGCAGCGGCGGCTGGGTGCCGCCGCGCCCGCCCGCATAGGCTCACGAGGCTCCCATGTCCGACACCAGAACGCCCATGCCCTTCTCGCTGGGCCTCACGCTCGACCGCGCCATCGCCCGCTACCGCGCGCACGCGCTGGAGTATATGGCCATCGCGGCGATCATGCAGCTCCCCATCGCGCTCACGCTGATCATCACCCACGGTACGACCGATCAAATCTTTGCATCTGGCATGCGATTTACCTCTTTGAACGATGTGCTGCGCATGATCGTCATGCTCATCTGCGTCACATTCGCTATCCACGCCACCATCATCTTTGCGCAGGCGGCAATCACCCAGCGAGCCATCCACATCGCACAGGCGCAAAAGCCGACCTTTGCGCAGAGTTTTGTGCAGATATTCCGCCACCCATTGCGCATCAGCATCCTATCTTTGATCAGCTTTATTATCCATATCATTAGCCTGATTGGATGCATGATCATCGTATTCTATTTCATTGTAGATGAGATCATGCTCTTCTCAAGTCAGCCAGAGCACACGCGCCTGCTCACCGGCGTCTTTCTGCTGGCGCTCTACCTCGCGATGTTTGTGGTGCAGGCGCGGGTCATCCTGGCCCTCCCTATCGCCATCGCCGAGCAGATCGGCGTGCGCGCAAGCATCAACCGTAGCTGGCAGCTCACGGCGGGCGCGTGGGTGCCCGCCTACCTGTGCGGGGCGATCATCGTGCTGCTCTACAGCTTCTGCATCTTCGCGCCGTCCCTCGTGCTGGGGTCGAGATGGCAAAACTTCCTTGGGCTGCTCCTCATCCGCACGATCTTGCTGATCATCTGCCTGCCGATCATGGGCCTCATCCGCCTCCAGCTCTACGAGCACCAGCGCACGCGCCGCGAGGGTGACGACCTCGCGGCGCGCATGGCGCAGGTGGGCTATGTGGGCAAAGGGTAGGGAGGGGCGCGGTCAGCGCGAGCGCTCGATGGCGCGGCGAACCTCAAGCGCGACGCGGTCCATCAGCTGCACCACCGCGGCGGGGTCGGGCGCGTAGCCGTGCCTGCGGTGGCGCAGCGCCTGCGCAATCAGGCCCGGCTCATCCAGCTGCTGCATGGCCCAGGCCGCGCCGTCGAGCTTCGAGCCCATCACGCCCTCGGCGGCGTAGCGCCAGGCACGGCAGGCGTTCAGCACGGCGTTGGCCGAGGTGCCCTCGTGCGTGTGGTGCCAGAGCAGCGAGTCGAGCAGGGCATCTAGCACCCACGGGCGTGGGATCGGGCTAAACACCTCGGCGGGCGGCGGGCCGAACAGCGCCTGGCCAACCTCGCGGCCCATGGCGATGTCGAGCAGAAACCAGTGGCTCGCCTCCTGCGCGGCATCGAGCGACATGTGGTCGCGCTCGCCCGCGCCGGTGTTCCAGTTCAGCAGAAAGCGCGGGTGGCGCGCGGCGGGGCTGACCGCGCCCTGCGAGTAGAGCACGAACTCCAGGCGGCGGGCCGGGCAGGGAAGGTGCGCGTGGGCCAGCAGCCCCGCAAGCTCGCGGCGCAGCGCCTCGGGCACCGGCACATGCGTGACAGCCTGGATATCCAGGTCGCTCACGCCCGGCTCATACGACCCATTGGCCGCCGAGCCAAACAAATAGACGCCCACAAGCTGATCGGCGAGGGTTCTCCGCAGGATCGCGCGCACATCGCGCAGATACTCGGTCTCGCGGGCGGGAAGCGGGTGGGACGGGATCAGGCTTGTCATCGCTCCTCCGAGAGCAGCAGGAACTAGAGAGAAAACACGATGATAGCATACATTCGCCGTGCGCGTGTTAGGGTGATCGCCGCCTACTACAGCACATGCTCAACCACCGCGCCGATGGCGTAGGAGGGCAGCTCGACGGACACAAACGAGGGCAGGCCCAGCCGCGACCACAGCGGGAAGGGCGCGACGCCCGCGCGGCGGGCCAGGTGCAGCGCGATCACAGTGCCGTGGGCCACCACCACCAGCGGGTCGGCGGGCGCGGGCTGGGCCAGCGCGTCGACGGCCCGCCCGAAGCGCGCAGCGGCCTGGTCGGCGGTCTCCTCGCCGAACACCAGCTCGCCGGGCCGGTCGAACATAGCCGCAACCGCCTGGCGAAACGCCTCATCCGCAAGGAATGGTGCGCTGCGGCGGTGGTGCTCCTCCAGCCCCTCGGCCACGCGCCAGGGCATGGCCAGCGCATCGGCCACCGCGCTAGCCGTGGCCTGGGCCTTCGGCTCGGCACTCGACACGATCTGGCCGGGGGCGTAGGCGCGCAGGTGCTCGGCCAGGGCGCGGCAGCGGCGCAGGCCCTCGGGGGCCAGCCGCCACGAAGCGGCGGGCGCGGCGGGGTCGAGCGTGGGCAGCGAGTGCTTGACGAGGATCAGCTTGGGCATCGTGCATCATCTCCCTGCCTGCGCTCCGCACGGCGCGCTCAGGCCTCCGCCAGCCAGCGCTGGAGCGCATCCACGCCCGCCTGGGCGATCTGGCCATCCTGCGCCGACTGCACACCGCTCACGCCGACGGCTCCCACATAGGCCTCGCCCGCCAGCAGCGGCACGCCGCCCTCAAGCGGCAGCGCGCCGGGCAGGCTCAGCACCACTATCAGCCCCTCGCTCAGGCGATCCTCGTGAAACTTGGTGCTGCGGCGGAAATGGATGGCGTGGCGGGCCTTGGCCAGGGCCGTCTCCACGCTCGCATTCGAGCAGCCATCCATGCGCAGAAAGTGCAGCAGCTGCCCGGCCTGGTCAACCACCGCAATGGCGACCGCCCAGCCGTGGGCTGTGGCCTCGGCCTCGGCGGCGGCGGAGATGGCGCGGGCCGCAGCGAGATTCAGCGCGGGCACGGTAGGAAGATCAGGCATGGCGCGCTCCATTCTCTGAAGGGTCGGGAAGAATACCACGAGTATAGCACAGCCTCGCGCCGCCGCACAATCGTTGGGGCGCACAGGAATATACGAGCAGCTACGCCGAGCCGCGCTCCACCACCGACAGCGGCACCGCTGGGATGGGCGCAGGCTGCTGGCCCGCCGCCACGGCCAGGATGTGCCGCACCAGATCGCCCAGCAGATCGGCCTGGTGCAGGCTCACCGAGGTGAGCGCGGGCACGCTAAAGGGCGCGAGCGGGATGTCGTCGCAGCCGATCACCGCGGCAGCTGCGGGCACCGCCACGCCCAGGTCGGCCAGCGCGGCCAGCAGCATGAAGGCGATCTCGTCGTTGTAGCAGCAGAAGCCGACCGGCCCGACAGCGCTGGCCAGCAGGCCCGCCACAGCGGCGCGCGCCGCAGCCCGGGAGCGCGGCATGCGCACCACGGCGGGCGGCGCAAGGCCCAGCGCGGCGCAGGCGCGGGCCACACCTGCCATGCGAGCGTCGGCCAGGCGCTGCACATCGGCGCGCTCGGGGGCCACGAAGGCCAGCCGCCGCCAGCCGCGCCCGTGCAGGTGGGTGGCCTGAAGCTCGCCCACCGCCGCGCCGTAGGCCGCACCATCCAGCGTGACCACAGGCGCGCGGAACTGCTCTAGGAAGGCAGCGTCGGCGGGGCTGGGCGCATCGATATAGCTAACCACCACGGCAGGGCTGATGTTGACCGAGGGGTGCGTGGCCTCGCCAGCGCTGCGCCCAATATGCCAGATCAGGCTGTAGCGATGCTGGGCCAGCGCCTCGCCCAGCGCCTGCAGGCTGATCGCCAGCCCTGGGTCGACTTGGGCGAAGGGCAGCACAGTCAGCACCACCTGGCTGCTGCCAGCGCGCAGCGTGCGCGCCGCAGGCGAGGCCTGGTAGCCAAGCGCGCGGGCGGCGGCCAGCACACGCGCGCGGGTCTCGGCGGGGATGCTCTGGCGGGGGTCGTTGTTGAGCACGTAGCTCACCGTGGCGCGCGAGACGCCGCTGGCGCGGGCCACATCCACGCTGGTCACTCGGTGTTGTTTTGCCATAGGTTCCTTGACAGTACTCGTGAGCGCTACTATACTCAACTTACACGTGTAAGTCAAGGTGCAAATCAAAGGATCGCTATGCCACGCCCCAGCATCGCCCCAAAATGGCTCGTCCTGATCGCCATCACACTCGGCATGTTCATGAGCCTGCTCGACGATACCATCGTCAACGTTATGATCCCCCAGCTCCAGCTCGCCTTCGGTAGCTCGGTGCAGTTGGTACAGTGGGTTGTGACCGTGTACATGCTCACCCAGGCCGCCGTCAGCCCCACCGCGCCCTATCTGGCGGCGCGCTTCGGCACCGCGCGGGCCTACTTCTGGAGCCTCGCAGCCTTCGTGGCTGGCTCGCTGCTGTGTGGCCTAGCCTGGAGCCTGCCCAGCCTCGTGGTGGCGCGGCTAATCCAGGGCATCGGCGGCGGCATCCTGCTGCCTCTGGTGATGACCCTGCTCTACCAGAGCTTCGCGCCCAACGAGCGGGGCAGCGCCAGCAGCGCCATGGGCATGGCCATGATGGTCGCACCTATGCTCGGCCCCATGCTGGGCGGCTACTTCGTCAGCGCCTTCAGCTGGCACTTCGCCTTCCTGATCAACCTGCCGCTCGGCGCGGTCGCCCTGCTGATCATCCGCCACACCCTGCCGCGTGGAGAGCGCGGCGCGGGGACCGAGGCGGGCAGCTTCGACATGGCAGGGTTCGCCGCCATAGCCACCAGTAGCGTGCTGCTGCTCTACGGCATCTCCACCATCGATCTAGGCCCCGCGCTGGGCAGAAATTTCGCCGTGCTGGCAGGCGGCGTGGCCATGCTGGCGTGGTTTATCGCCATCGAGCGTGGCCGCACCGCGCGCGGCCAGCAGCCGCTGCTCGACCTGCGCGCCTTTAGCGACGCCACCTTCTCGCGTAGCGCCGTGGCCCATGGCTGCATGGCCTTCGCCCGCTTCGGGGTGCTGTTCCTCTTCCCGATCTACCTGCAGGCCCAGCGCGACCTCAGCCCATTCGAAAGCGGCATGCTGCTCACCTCGCAGGCCGTGGCCACCATGATCTCCCTGCCGCTGGCTGGGCGGCTGGCCGACCGCGTGGGGGCGCGACCCTCACATGGTGTCACTTTTGGGAAGTGTCAGAAGTACACTTTCCAGCGAACGGGCATGGATAGACCGAACGCGTGCTGGCGGTTTTGCCACGCGATGGCCAGGGTGAACAAGCTGCACTGCCATT
>WBOU01000021.1 GCA_009268125.1 Chloroflexia bacterium SDU3-3
CCCGCAGATCCATGCCCGCGTACAGCGCCGCCACCTGCTCGGCGTAGCCGTTGAACGGCAGCGTCTCGCGCCGCGACAGCTCGCCGATCCGCCGCTCGCTGCGCTGCGACCAGCGCGGGTGCGGCACGTCGGGGTTCACGTTGGCGTAGAACCCGTACTCGTTGGGCGAGGACTGCATCCACAGCGAGGTGGGCTGGTCGGCCACCAGCTCGATCTTGGTGATGGCCTTGATGCTCTTGAAGCCGTACTTCCAGGGCACGTGCAGCCGGATGGGCGCGCCGTTCTGCACCGGCAGCGACTGGCCGTACAGCCCGGTGCCCAGCAGCGCCAGGTCGTGCATGGCCTCGTCGAGACGCAGGCCCTCGACGTAGGGCCAACTGAAGTAGGCGTCCTGCTGCCCGGGCATGTGCTCGGGGGCCATCACGGCCTGGAAGCGGACATAGCGGGCCTCGCTGGTCGGCTCGGCGGCGGCCAGCAGCTTGCGCAGCGGCACGCCCAGCCAGGGGATGACCATCGACCAGCCCTCGACGCAGCGGTGGCGGTAGATGCGCTCCTCCTCGCCAAACTGCTTCGCGAGATCTTCGATGGCGTAGGTTTTGGGGTTGCGCACCATGCCGCCGACCTCGACGGCCCAGGGGGTGGTGGGGAAGCCCTGGGCGAGCGCGGCGACGCGCTCTTTGTCGGTGGTGAACTCGTAGTAGTTGTTGTAGGTGGTGATCTGCGCGTAGGTGTTGAGCGCATCGCCCCGCTCGTCTTTGGTTGCGCCCGAGCGGGTGGTGTGGGTCGCCACGCCGGGGATGGCGGCATTGGGCTGGCTGGGGCTGGCCGCCGGGCCGCAGGCGGCCAGCAGCCCCGCCCCGCCCGCCAGCGCCGCCGCACCCCGCATGAACTGCCGCCGCGTGCGGTACACCGCCTCCGGCGTGATCTCCGAGCTTGGTATCTTCCTCGCCATCGCTCGCCTCTCCTCTCTTATGATAGCTACTGGTTTTGTTATACCACGAGTACCTGATAAAATGGTGAGAGGACCATGATCGTGCCAACCATCTTGAATCTATCGCGCTCCATTTTTGCTGTCGATCCGAATGGCTTCGGCCAAGCCTAGAGGCTATACTACACAGGGTTATCGCCTCTACGGCTCGAAGCGTCCCGCCAAGACCCATGCACCATAGATGAGGCCCGCATGACACACTCCGCCGCAGCACATCCCTATCTTCGCACCCCGGCCATCTCGCCTGACGGCCAGCAGATCGCCTTTGTCTATGCCACCGATATCTGGCTGGTGGGCAGCACCGGTGGCAGCGCCGAGCGCCTAACCGCACACCCCGCCAACCACAGCTCGCCGCGCTGGTCGCCCGATGGCCAGCAGATCGCCTTCAGCGCCGACCGCAGCGGCAATGGCGAGATCTACTGCGTGCATCTGGAAGCGAGCACCAGCACCCAGATCACCTTCCACGACCACGCCGCGACGCCAGAGGCCTGGTCGCCCGATGGCAGCGCGATCTACTTCAGCTCGGGCCGCGAGATGCAGGGCGCGGCGCTCTACCGCGTGCAGGCCAGCGGCAGCACGCCTATACGCTGGCTGAGCCAGCCCTACACCCAGATCGAGCACGCCAGCATCAGCCCCGACGGCCAGCGGATCGCCTTCAACATCACCCGCGAGCCGTGGTGGAAGCGTGGGCCAAACAGCTACACGGGCAGCGAGGTGTGGCTGGCCAGCAACACCCCCAACCCGGAGACCTTCCTCCGGCTCGGCAGCGACTACAGCGGCACCAACCGCTGGCCGATGTGGTCGATCCACGGCGACGGTGTGTATGTGGTCTCCGACCGCGATGGGTATGAGAACATCTGGCTGCTGCCCGCCAGCGGCGGCGCGGCGCGCCAGATCACCACCTTTCGCGACGGCAGGCTGCTCTGGCCCACGATCAGCGCCGATGGGCGGATGATCGTCTTCGAGCGCAACTTCGGCATCTGGACGCTCGACATCGCGTCGGGGCACGTCGCCCCCATCCATGTGCGAGTGCGTGCCGAGAGCAAGGCCCCGGCCACCCGCGCCGCCAACGTCACCCGCGACATCCAAGAGCTAGAGCTATCGCCCGACGGCAAGAAGATCGCGTTCATCGCCCACGGCGAGGTGTTCATCGACTTCGCCGACAAAGAGACCGACCGCGAGCGGCGGCAGGGGCCATCGTTCCGTATTACCAACACCCCCGCGCGCGAGGCCAATGTCACATGGTCGCGCGACAGCCGCCATGTCTTCTACACCTCCGACCGCGATGGCGAGCCGAGCATCTACCGCTACGATGTAGCCCAGCGGATCGAGCGGCGGGTGGATGCGGCGGATGGCAGCAAGCACTCGCTGCGCTTCTCGCCCGACGGCACATGGCTGGCCTACGCATGCGGCGACAGCGAGATCCGCCTGATCGAGCACGCCAGCGGGGTCGACCGGCCTTTCGCCAAGGCCAACTTCACCCGCGGCGTGATGTTCGACTGGTCGCCCGACAGCCGCTGGCTGGCCTACACCGCACAGGATGACCGCGCCTTTGTGAACGTCTACATCCAGCAGATCGGGCAGGGCGCAGCCAGGCAGATCTCCTTTCTCAGCAACGTCAGCACCTTCTGGCCGATCTGGTCGCCCGACGGCGAGTTTATCATCGGCACCACACGCCAGTTTCGCGCCGAGCAGCAGATCATCCGCATCGACCTGCAGCCGCGAAGGCCGCAGTTCCGCGAGGATGAGTTCGAGCGGCTGTTTGCCGAGCCGAAGGCCACCGCCGACCCGCCCGCCAGCGAGGCCGCCAGCACCGAGGTGCGCTTTGAGGGCATCGAGCAGCGCCTCTCCATCCTCACTGCACCCCAGCTGGACGCCATGGCCTGCGCGATCAGCCCCGATAGCCGCGACCTGCTGTTCCACGCCAGCGTGGCGGGCAAGGGCAACCTCTGGGTGATGGCGCTCGACGACGCCCGCGCCGAGCAGTCGCCGCGCCAGATCACCTCGACCAACGGCTACAAAGGCTCGGTGCAGTTTGCCCCCGACGGCAAAAGCTTCTACTACACCGACGCCAGCCAGATCGTCATCCGCAAATTTCCGCTGGGTGAGGCCACCAGCCTGCCGATCAGCGCCGAGGCCGTGATCAGCTTCCACGAGGAGCGGCTCCAGATCTTTGATGAGTGCTGGCGGGTGCTACGCGATCGCTTTTACGACTCGACCTTCCGCGGCATGGACTGGGTCGCCATACGCGATCAGTTCCGGCCATACGCGGCTGCGGCCCAATCTAGCCACGACTTCCGCGCTATCCTCAACCTCATGCAGGGCGAGCTGCGGGCCTCGCACACCGGCGTGTTCGGACGCAGCCTGCCCGCCGACGATGGCTATATCGGCGTGCTGTTCAACCAGCACGAGCAGGCCAGCAGCGGGCGGCTGATCATCGACGCGGTGCTGCCCAACGGCCCGGCAGAGCTGGCCGGGGTGCAGAGCGGCGACGAGCTGCTGGCGGTGGATGACAGCGAGATCGCAGGCGGGGCTAACCTAGATGCCCTGCTGAGCCGCACGATCGGGCGGCGCGTGCGGCTGCGGCTGCGCGCGGCAGATGCCGAGCCGCGCGAGGTGGCGCTGCGCCCGATCGCGGCCAGCAGCTATGACAAGATCCAGTACCGCGCCTGGGTGGAGCAGAACAAAGCCTATGTGCACCGCGAGAGCGGCGGGCGGCTGGGCTACGTGCACATCCGCGAGATGAGCTACGCCGCATACCAGCGCCTGCTGATCGACCTCGACGCCGAGATCCACAGCCGCGAGGGGATCGTGATCGACATCCGCTTCAACGGCGGCGGCTACATCTTCTCGTTCATCCTCGATGTGCTGTCGCGCCGCACCCAGATGCGCCACGGGTTCCGCGACTACCCGGCCACCGACTCGGCCCACTTCCACGGCAACCGCGTGCTGAACAAGCCCACTGTGCTGGTGATCAATCAGAAGACCGCATCCAACGCCGAGATCTTCGCCGAGGGATACCGCCAGCTGGGCCTAGGGCCGATCGTGGGCAGGCCCTCGGCGGGCGCGGTGATCAGCACCACCGAGCGCAGCCTACTGGATGGCAGCTGGCTGCGGGTGCCACAGTACCGCGTCACCACCATCGATGGCGAGGATCTAGAGGGAACAGGGCGACCTGTGGATGTGGATGTAGAGATGCCTGTGGGCGCGGGTGCCCACCGCCGCGACCCGCAGCTAGATGCGGCGGCCCAGGCCCTGCTCGCACGCATCGACCGCAGCACAGCCAGCTAACAGGGCCGGTGGGGCCATTGGTGCGCGGCCCCACCGGCGCAGCTTGTCGTCAGGCAAATGCAAAGCGGTTGAACACAGCGCTCTATCGTCAAACAGCGATGAAGAAGCAAGAAGTGTGGCTTTCTTTTTACGATATACGGTAGTTTTATGAGCAATTCTGCAATAATCTTGTCTACAAATCATCACAGGTTTGAACGTTTTGATTCTATTCGCCAGATTCACACCAATAGAACTATAGAGTCCAATTACTATTGGGCTATTCCTCTCAATATCACAGCTTCGTTATACTAGAGCGACGAGCAACGATGCTCCAATTCCCTATTTTTCTCGCAATCATTTAAGGGAGCATTAGGATGCGTGTCCTGATCGATCAGAAATCGTATGAGGAGATGCTGAGCAAGCCTTCGCAACCACGCGACTGCTATGTACGGAAAACGGAATACTTGCACCATATGTATATTGATGGGGTGAAGTATCTGGTCGCACGGGCGGTATACGACAACATCAAAAAGGCGCAGGATGCCAGCGACGACGATGCCCTGCTTCACCTGATGTACCATAAAGACGAGCTGGAGCGGCTGGTCGCCGACGCGCGCAACAAGGGCGTCGATCTGCGCACCACACGGCTGCTGGGCGACCCGCCCCCCACCGACGACGAGGCACGACCCACGCTCTCCAACAGCTTCCTGCCCCAGGAGCCGCAGGAGATCGAGGCAACGGGCCTGAACCGCACCTTCCTCTACGAGCACACCACACGCATCATCTACAACCGGGGCCGTGTCACCGGTGCCGAGCTGGCCGACGAGATGCGGCTCTCCTACCGCATCGTGGATGTGCTGCTGACCGAGCTGCGCAAGCAGGAGCTGATCGACATCGCCGGGCAGCGCGGCTATGGCGACATCAACTACGAGTACACGCTCACACCGCGTGGCAGCCAGGCCGCCCAGGATGCCCTGCTGAAGACCATGTACTCCGGCCCCATCCCAGTAACGCTGGAGGAGTGGATCGCCTCGGTGAAGGCGCAGACGGTGAAGGATGTGATCGTCACCCGCAAGAACATCCGCGACGCCTTCCAGGGCCTGGTGATCGACGAGTCCATCCTGAACTGGGTCGGCCCGGCGGTGAACTCGGCCTCGTCGGTGATGCTGTTCGGCTACCCCGGCAACGGCAAGACTACCATCGCCGAGCGTATCACCCACCTGATGGGCGACGATATCTTCATCCCCTACACCATCTATGCCGACGGCGCGGTGATCAAGATGTACGACGCGATCGTGCACGAGACACCCAAGCGAGCGCTGCCCGAAGATCTTGAGTATGACAAGCGCTGGATCCGCATCACCCGCCCGGTGGTGATCGTGGGCGGCGAGCTAACGCTTGAGGGCCTGGGGCTGGTGTATAACAAGGAGTCGCGCACCTACGAGGCCCCCTTCCAGATGAAGGCCAACTGCGGCATCTTCCTGATCGACGACTTCGGGCGGCAGCAGGTGCGCGTGTTCGACCTGCTGAACCGCTGGATCATCCCGCTGGAGAAGCGCTACGACTTCCTCACCACCGTCACCGGCAAGAAGATCCAGATCCCCTTCGATCAGCTGATCATGTTCTCTACCAACCTCGACCCCAACGACCTAGGCGACGACGCGCTGCTGCGGCGTATCAAGTTCAAGTTCGAGATCATCGACCCGACCGAGGAGCAGTGGCGGCAGATCTGGCAGATCATGTGCCGGATCATGAAGGTGCCCTACGACGACCGAGGGCTCGACTACCTGCTGGCCAAATGGTATGTGCCCGACGAGCGACCGCTGCGCATGTGCCAGCCACGCGACATCCTGCTGCAGATGATCGCCATCGCCAAATACAACATGGAGACGCCCACGCTGAACGCCGACCTGCTGGATGCGGCCTGCGCCACCTACTTCACCAGCAAGGAGAAGAAGAACTTCGGCGCGAAGGTGCGGCTCGATCTCTAGGACAGACCGCCCGCCAAGCTCACACCACGCAGAAGCGCCGCACCCCATTGTGTCGGGGGGCGGCGCGTCTCTTTTGCCCGCGGGCGCCGCGAGGGGGTCAGGTCGCCCCGCACGCCACCCCCCGCCCCCCCCCCCCCCCCCCCCCCCCCTTCCGCGCCCCCCCCTTGTGGCCGGGGGGGCGCCGCTTCTCTTTGCCCGGCGGGCGCGGCTAGGGGTTCAGGTCGACCCGCTCGCCACGCGCCGCGAACACCAGCTGCTCGGCCACATTCGTCACGCGGTCGCCGACGCGCTCAAGGGTATGGGCCACCACCGTGCGGTCAAGCGCCCACTCGGCGGCGGCAGGCTCGCGCTGGATGAGGGCCAGCATCTGGGCCCGCACGCCGTCCTCTAGCCGGTCGATCTCGTCATCCTGCTGCTGGATCTGCTCCAGCTTGTCCGGCGAGCCAGCGATAAAGGCATCGATGCCGGTGATCAGCATGGCCACGGCCAGATCGCCCAGCTGGCTGATCGGCACATCGGGCGCGGCCTGCGGCGGGGCGGGGTTGCGCAGCGTGGCCTTGGCGATGCGCTTGGCGTAATCGCCGATGCGCTCTAGCTCGGATGCGATCTCGAGCGCGGCCAGCAGCCGCCGCAGGTCGCTGGCCACCGGCTGCTGCAGTGCGATGATCTGCAGCACATGCTGCTCGATGGTCTCGTGGGCCTTGTCGATCAGAGCATCGGCCCCGATGATCCGCTGCGCCTCGACAAGATCGATCTGGTCAAACGCCCGCACGGCGGCGGCGATCTCTTTTTTCACCGCCTCGCCAAGCGACTGCAGCTCTTGGTAGAGCTGGTGCAGCTCCTCGTCGTAGTGAGCCCGTGTCCGCATAGCACCTCCTTCTTCATACCAGGTATGGCTAGTATCTCACATCCTGGCAATAGTGCTGGCGACAGCGGCGAGCTTGTCGGCGTAGGTCGCGCCGGGCACGGCCCAGCGCCCGTTGAGGTTTTGCAGCAAGCGGGCCTCGCCACGGTAGCGGCTGAGCGGGCGGAAGGTCAGGGCCTGGGTGATCAGGCGGCTCTGGGCCGGGCTGGCCTGCTCGTCGCGCAGCGCATAGGCCAGCAGCCTGCCCACGTGGGCCGGGATGGCGTCTTTGTCCCAGGTGGTGAAGGCCACGCCCTCGTGCCAGCGGTTGGTGTTCTCGTTCCAGACCCACGAGCCGCTGGGGGGACGCCGCACGCTCTGCTGGCCGGTGACGCCGATGCCCGCCGGGTTGCGGCGCGGGCGCTGCGCCCACCACGAGGTGAGGTTGCCGGTCTCGTGGATGAGCTGGGCGATGGCGATCACCGGATCGAGGCCGACCGACTGTGCGATGCGGAAGTAGGCCGGCACAATCACGCGGCGGATGTCGTACTCGGTGTAGTCGCCATGGGGGCGGGCGCTGATAAAGCGGGCGCACTGCTCTTGGCTGGCATGGTTTGGCCCGAGGATGTGGCTCTCGATCGTATACGGCATCGTATGCTCCTTGCGACATTGCATGGTTTGGGCAGATCCTACTCCTATCTGCCCAAAATGACAAGACCGCTATGGGTTTTTACTAGGGGGCGCAAGGGAACGACAGGAAGAGCGCCGCTTTACCAGCAAAAAGACGCCAAAGCACCAAGGGAAGAAAAGAGAACGAGGAGAGTGGGCAAAGCCAAGCCCGCACCCCCCTCGCATCCGGTGAAGATACACCAGATCCTGGCCTAGCGCTGTGTGTGGCGTCCGATGGTGGCCATAACCGCAATGAGGGCGGACCTCGTGTCCGCCCTCACCTGCGCCGCACAGATCGCGCAGCCGCTACACCCCGCAGCCCTGGCTGAGCGCCTCGCTGGGGCCAGCGGGCGGCAGGTCGTAGACCACGCTGCTATCGCCCTCGTAGTAGTCGCTATCCGCCAGGATCTCCAAGCGCCCGTCGCCATTCAGATCCCACAGGCCGTTGAGCGAGAAGACCTGCGGCGCGCCAAACTCAATTGGCTTGGTGATCACATCGCTGGCGACCACGGTGGCCGGCTTCGTCGCATCGGCGTGGATGATGACGAGGATGGAGTAGTCGCCGGGCTGAGCCGAGGAGCTTGGTGCCGTGCCCTCGCCATACTTGGTGGCTGCCACTGCTGTCTCGCTGGTGCCATCGCCGTCGATATCGGCCTGGATGGCGCGGGTGATCTGCACCTTTGGCTGGCTGAGCCCCAGCTTCTGCAGCGCGGCCTCGACCGGCGGGACAAGGCTGGCGGTGGTGACAGGGACCTCGGTCACGGGGCGCGGCATCGGCTGCCAGTCCGCACCTAGGGCGAAGCGCTCGGATGGGCTCTGGCCATCGGTGACCTCGACCGAGTAGAGCCAGGTGCAGATCGGGTCGTCCTTGGGCTTGGCCGCCGAGCCAGCAAAGCGCAGCGGGCCAGAGCCCTGGCCCAGGCTGATGTAGGTGGCGGGCAGCAGATAGGGCGCGCCGACCTCGGCCTTCACCCAGCTGCCGTTATTTACCAGGCCGATGACAATCTTCCGCGATATATCTACCACCGCATGCATGTCGTAGGCGACCGCCTGCTGTGCAAACAGCCGTTCCCAGGTCTGCGGGCCGACCACACCATCGACCTCAAGGCTGTTCAGCGCCTGGAAAGCCTTGACGGCCAGCTCGGTCTGTCCACCGAAGACACCATCGACCGTGCCAACATGGGCGTAGCCGAGCTTGGTTAGGCGATCTTGCAGCGCACGAACATCCTCGCCCTCAAGCATGGGATTCTGCAGCAGCAGGTTTCGCGTGCGGGTGGGCGCGGTGGCATCGGAGGCGGCGGGCGGCATGCTGGTCGGGCGGGGCGCGACGGTCGCGCCAAGCCCCGCGCCATCGGTGGGAGCGGGGGCCACCGTTGCGCCGAGCGCCGCCGGGGCCGCCGTGGGCTGGGCAGCAGCCGCCGTGGGCTGGGCAGCGGCCGCCGTGGGCTGGGGCGGCTGTGGGGTAGCAGTCGCACAAGACACCAGCACGCAGGCAATCATCGGGAGAGCCAGCGTACGGGTATGAAAAAGACGCATTCGGTTCCTCACTTTCTCACGCGTTTCCATAGACACAAACGTGGGAAGCGCACGTTTCTGCGCATCCAGGGGGCAGCAAGCAGCATTCGCGCCAAAAGGATTTTCCCTTTATACTTTGCGCTCGCAGGCCAGGAAGGCCGAAAGCTATTGTAGGATGTTAGGGAGGGCGAGGCAAACGCCTCGCTGGTAGCCTAGAGCTTGAAGATGACAGATTTGGAACCGAAACCGACCGCCCGGCGCGTGAGCATTCTGGGCATCCCAATCGACGATGTGACCGAGGAGGAGGTGATCGCGCAGATCCGCCAGTGGGTGGCCGAGGGCGGGCCGCACCAGATCTGCACGGTCAACCCCGAGTTTGTGATGGCGGCCCAACGCAGCGGCGCGTTCCGCCGCGTGCTGCTAGCCGCCGACATCTGCACGCCCGATGGCTTCGGGCTGCTGGTGGCGGCCCGCTGGCGCGGCAGCCCGCTGCGCACGCGGGTGACCGGCGTGGGACTGACCGAGCAGATCGCGGCGGTAGCCGCGCGGGAGGGATGGTCGGTGTTTCTGCTGGGCGCGGCTCCCGGCGTGGCCGAGCACGCCGCCGAGCTGCTGGAGGGGCGCTACCCCGGCCTGCGGGTAGCGGGATGCCACGCTGGCACGCCCCGCCCCGAGGATGAGGAGGGCATCCGCCAGCGGATCGCGGCGGCCCAGCCCGATGTGCTGCTAGTGGCCTACGGGCACCCTGCGCAGGAGCTGTGGATCGCGCGCAACCAGCCGCTGCTGCGAGTGCCTGCAGCCATGGGCGTGGGCGGCACCTTCGATGAGATCAGCGGGCTAGTGCGGCCCACCCCGGCCTGGGTGCAGCGCCTGGGGCTGAAGTGGGCGCATCGCCTGATCCAGCAGCCGCAGCGCTGGCGGCGGGTGCTCACGGCAGTGCCGCTATTCATGTGGGCGGTGCTGCGCGAGCCGCGGGCGGGCTAGGGCAGGGCCAGTCGGCGTTCCACCAGCTGGCGCTGGATGTGGCGGGGGCGCAGCGCCTCGACCAGCACGGCCACGCTGCGCTGGGGGTCGCAGGCATCGCCGCAGGTGAAGCAGTCCCAGAAGGCCGCGCCGTGCTCGGGGTAGGTGTGCAGGCTGGCGTGGCTCTCGGCCAGCAGCGCCAGCGCGGTGACGCCCTGGGGCGCGAAGCCGTGGACGATCTGGCGCAGCACCGTCGCGCCGGTGGCCTCGGCGGCGCGGCGCACCAGCACCTCTAGCGCCACGAGGTCGTCGAGCATGGCTGGCTCGCAGCCCTCCAGCGTGAGCAGCAGGTGGCGGCCATGGGCCGCGTAGGGCGGAGCGGTCGCATCGACCATGGGCATGTGCTCGACCATCACGCCACCTGCCCGCTGTTGCTATGCGAATGTTGCATCGAGCGGCCCCTCACATTCCATCCAACGAGTTTCGTCTCTCGTCCAACGAGTTTCGTCTCTCGTCCAACGAGTTTCGTCTCTCGTCCAACGAGTTTCGTCTCTCGTCCAACGAGTTTCATCTCTCATCCAACGAGTTTCATCTCTCGTCCAACGAGTTTCATCTCTCGTCCAACGAGTTTCATCTCTCGTCCAACGAGTTTCATCTCTCGTCCAACGAGTTTCATCTCTCGTCCAACGAGTTTCATCTCTCGTCCAACGAGTTTCGTCTCTCGTCCAACGAGTTTCGTCTCTCGTCCAACGAGTTTCGTCTCCCTGCACTATTCCCAATGGTGGTGCATGCCCTCTGCGGGCGGCACCACAGGTTCCACACCCTTGGAACTACGCGAGGAGGCGATGGAATCATTGACGTAGGGGCGGGTCTCGTGCCCGCCCGCACCGCATGCATCGGCATCATCGAACGCCTTTGCGATACGCGCGATGCACGCGGCGCGCATCGCCACGCGCCGCAGGCATCGGTTGCCGTTCGATTCCTGCGGCGGGCCACGATGGGGCGGGCACGAGACCCGCCCCTACACCCATTGCGGGCATTGCGATCATCGGATCGGAAACGATGATCGCAATGTGGAATCATCGGCAGCCGACCTCGCATGTTTGCCAGAAAAGCAAGTGACGCCTGCTCAGTCGCATAAACCCTGTGCCCAGACACCCTAGCGCTTGGGCGGGCCATCGGTCGTATCGTTCCAGTTCTGCAGCCAGTCATCCAGCAGCGCCGCCAGCGTGGCGCGGTAGGCGGCGCACGCGGTGGCGTGCTGCCAGCCGCCCACACCGATGGCAACCGCCGCAGCCAGGGCCACGAAGCTCTGGATGTCAGCAATATCCTGCGTGGCCAGGCCCTCGATATTGCCGTTATCCCACCAGTCGCGCATCATCGTGCTGGCCACGGCGCGGGTGGTGTAGTGGCGGATGTGATCGGGGGTGTCGTTTGGCAGGTAGAGCAGGGCAGGGCCAGCCGCATCGCGGGTGAACTTGGTGAGCAGCACTACCGTGTCGGCGGGGATACGCCCGTAGGCCGAGGACTGGGTCACATTGCTGGCGGCCCGCGCCATGCGCTGGTGCGGCTGCGGCGCGGGCTTGCGGCCTGTGCCCAGCGCCGCAGCCACGGCAAGGCCCGTCAGCAGCCAGGCCCCCACGAAGATCGGCAGCGAGAGGCGGGTGGCGGTGATCCGAGTGATCATCCAGAGCAGCAGGTAGACCAGCGCCCAGGCCAGCACCACCATCGCCGCCGTGCCCGCCGCCACGCGCGCCAGCCAGCGCAGCGCCGCCCAGCCCGCGAACCCCGCCACCAGAAAGCCAAAGCCAAGCAGGGCCGCCTCGAACACCGGGTTGAGCACCCGCGAGCCGGGGATGGCCTGCATGATCCACAGCACCAGCAGGCAGAAGATCGCCCCGCCAGCGCCATACAGCAGCGCCGCCAGCAGCATCCCCCCCCACTGCTGGCGCGGGTGGGCAGTCGATACGCTCATGCCTTCTTCCCCTAGCCCACGATCACGGCGACGGTGATCGCCGCGAGGCCGAGGATCACGGCGGCCAGCTTGATCGCCGCCGCCACATTGCCGCGCTCGATCTCCACCTTATAGTCGATCGGGTCGAGCCGGTCGTACAGCTGCACGCCCAGGTAGAAGATCAGCACGCCCACCACGCCCCAGCCGATAGAGGCCAGCACCTGCATGATCACGGTAGCAAAATCGGGCATCGGTGTTCCTTTCTGCATAAAAACGGTCGGCGGGGTGGCGGTCTAGTCGATCGGGCCGGGCGGGCCAGGGTCGCCGGGCGAGTTCCAGTTGGCCAGCCAGTCTTCGAGCAGCGCGCGCAGGGTGGCCTGGAAGATCGGCAGGCCGGAGATGTTAAGATCCGATCCAGCCAGCGAGGCGGCCAGCGCCACGAAGCTCTTGATGTCCTCGATATCCTGGAACAGCAGTCCCTCGGTGTTCTCGTTCTCGCGCCAGTCGCGCAACACAAATTCCAGCACGGTCTCGGTGACATAGGCGCGCACCTGCTCGCTGGCGCTACGGGGCAGGGCGGGTAGCACCTTCTCCTGCACCATCAGGGCGCTGCGCTGCAGCAGGCTCACGGTGTCGGGCGGGATGCGGCCAAAGCGCCCGGCGGACTGATAGCTCATGCGGGGTCTCCTCCACTGCGGGCCAGGGCGCTCGCCGCCCGGCCCTCGGATGCGATGCGCACCACCGTATCGGCGATGCGGTCGAGAAAGGCGTAGTCGTGCGCGCCGATGAAGCGCACCGGCGTGCCGCCGAACTGGCGCTTGAAGCGCGAGAATCCGGCGTAGAGATGATCGGATGTGCCAAACGGCTCGTAGCCATAGAAATCATAGGTGGCGCAGCCGCTGGCCAGCGCGCTTTGGATGGCGGCCCACTGCAGCGCGTAGCCGCCCATCATCTGGCGCTTGGCGTTGGTGACGCCGCCGTAGAGATAGGTGGCGCGCTGGCCGTAGGTGATCAGCAACATCGCGCCCAGCAGGTCGCCGCCGTGCTCGGCCAGCAGCAGGCGGGCGTGCCCGGCGGGCATCAGCGCGGCGCACAGGTCGGCAAAAAAATGGTACGGCTCGATAAAGAAGTCGTCGCGGGTGGCGGCGTCGCTCAGCGCATCATAGAAGGCAGGCAGATCCTCCGCCGAGCGGCTCTCGCGCACGGCCACGCCGTGGCGGGCGGCCAGCCGGATGTTGTAGCGGCCCTTGGGGCGCATCTGGGCCAGCACCGCCTGCTCGCCCTGCGCTAGGTCGAGATAGAGTGTCTCGCAGGGCAGCAGGTCGAGCGGGGCGCGGCGAAACTCGCGCAGCACCGGCGGGCGCGGCCCAGGCAGGCGCGGCTCGACCCGCAGGGCCAGCGCGCCCAGCTGGGCGGCCCTGCCCCTGGCCTCGGCCAGCAGCAGGCCCAGGCCCTGCCGCGCGGCGGCGTGGTCATCCCAGGGCAGCACCGGCCCCTCGGGCGCGACCATCAGGCCCATGCGCTGGCCCTGCGCCGTGTAGAAGATCGCGCCGCCAGCCAGATCCTGTCCATCCATCAGGCCCAGGTGCAGCGTGGCGAAGCCCTGGGCGCGCTTCCACGCGGCCCAGTGCAGGCTCTGCATCACCCCGCTGGCGGGCGCGCGCTGCACCAGCTCCTCCCAGCGCCGCCCCAAGGGAGAGGCCGCATCCAGATCGCCCAGATCGATGAGCTCTCGCGTGTTGGCCATGGCTACTTCAGCCTCTCCAGCAGCACCCGGGCCGCCGCCAGCTCCTTGGGCAGCTCATCCAGCTGGCGCTGCGAGAGCGTGAGCTGCTGGGTGACGCTGGCCAGATCGGCCTCGGTGCGGCGGATGGCCTCGGAGAGGGGGATGTTGGTCGTGCCGTACTCCACCGACTCACCCAGGCTAGTGGTGCGCTTCAGCGCGTCGTACTCGGCCTTATCCTTCTGCAGCAGGGCTTGCTCCTGCCGTGCCGCCGCCACGTCGGCCTCCAGGCGGGCGTAGGCCGCTGTGCTCTGCTGGGTCTCGGTGGTCAGCATGCCACGGATCAGCTTTTTGAAATCATCGGAGTAGGCCAGATCGGCGGGCTGGGTGCGGGCCGCATCCAGCCAGACCGCGCCGCCATCGTAGTAGCGCGTGCCGTCGGGGGTCTGCAGCAGCAGCGCGCTGCCGTCGGCCAGCAGCCACGCGCCGCTGAACAGCTCGAACGCGCCCTCTGCCGGGGGCTGGGGCAGGGCGGGCACCGTGGCCGGGATGGTGCCCAGGCTGGCCAGCGCGTTGGTCAGGCGCTGCGACATCGACTCCATGTTTGCCAGCTCGCGGGCGTCGTCGGCATTCCAGGGCACAAAGTCGACCCAGCCCACCCAGCCCATCCACGAGCGCTTGGCTGTGGCGCTCTGCACCAGGCCGGCCTGCTGGCGCGTGATCTCCTGCGCAGCACGCCAGTAGAGCGCCGAGTCGCGCTCGAAGTAGGCCATGGGGATGCCAGTCTGGATGTCGGTCAGCGTCATCACCTCGGCGTCGAGCAGCAGTGCGGCGGTGTCGCTCACCACCACGGTCACGCGGCCATCTTGCAGGATGTCGGTCTCCGGCGTCAGGCGGTAGACCGAGACCTCCTCGGCGGGCTGCTCGGCGGGGCGCGAGCTGCTGGAGTAGTGATTCGAGTGGTAGTGGTGGTAGCCGCTGCGCCCGTAGAAGATCGGGTAGTAGTGGTAGCGGCGCACGGGGAAGCTCGACCCGGCCTCATCCACCGCGCTGGCGGTGCCATAGCCAGGGCTGCGGAAGCCGCCGCCGCTGGCCACCTGGGGCGTGGATGGCTGGTAGTAGCTGTTGGATGGGCTGGCCAGGCGCGTGGTCTCGCCGGTGTAGGCATGGCCAGCGGCGGCGCTGCCGCCCGAGCCGCTGCCCGAGCCGCCCTTGCCATAGACCGCATCGGGGTAGATCAGGTTAGCCACCACTACCACCAGGGTGACGATGGTGACCACACGCATGCCCAGCTGCAGCAGCCCACCGTAGCTGCCCACCCAGTCGCGCAGGTGCGCCCGCAGCAGCCGCAGCTCGGCCACCATGCGGTGGGGCAGATCGGCGGCGCGGCGCAGCAGCCGATCGACCAGCGCGGGCAGGTCGATCGCGGCGAGGAAGCGGCCAGGGTCTTCGAGAAAGGCCTCGATCATCGGGCGGGTCTGGTCGGCGCGCAGCGCGGGCATGAGCGTGAGCATGCGGCCCAGCAGCTGGGTCTCGTCGGGGCGCGCCCCGATGGGCTGGGCCAGCGCGCCGCGCAGCTCGGGCGGCAGCAGGCTTGCGCCGTCATCGGGCGGGGGCAGCGGGGCATCATCCTCGGGCGCGGCCAGCGCATCCCACAGCTCGCCGCCCTGGATCACGGGCGTGCTGTTGTACATATAGTGCACCAGCACGCCGCTGCCCGCCAGCCCCGGCGCGGCCTGGCTGCGCAGCGCCGCCGCCTGCTGCGGGAAGCTGAACAGCCTGCGCAGCTGCTCGTGGCCGTGCAGCGCCTGGCGCGGCGTGGCCAGCTCGGCGGCGGCCAGCTCGGCGGCGGCGATCGGCTCGGGCGAGGCGAGGAAGAAGCCCCAGTCATCGCCATAGCCCTGCTCGTCGAACGAGGGCAGCGCGATGCGGTAGGGGCGCGGGTGGAGCTGAGCGGCGCGCATGGCGTTGTAGATCGACCAGTAGGCCTCGGCGCAGCCGCTGGGCGAGAGGCCGTTGACCGCCAGCACGCCGCGCTGGCCCAGCAGCCCGCGCAGGCGCTGGTACCACTCCACCGAGTGGAAGCGGGCCTCCTCGGCGGTCTGCGGCGAGGTCAGGTCCAGCACGATCAGCGCGAACGTGCGCCCGCAGCGCTCGGCGTAGGCCCAGGCGTCGTCGATCTGCACATGGACAGCCAGATGGTGCAGGCTGCCACCGTTCAGCTCGGCCAGCTCGGTGCGGGCCAGCTCGATGATGGCGGGGTCGTAGTCGATCAGGTCGATGCGGGTGAGGCGGGGCGATTTCAGCAGCTCGCGGGCGATCAGGCCATCGCCGCCGCCCAAGATCAGCGCCTCCAGCTCGGCGGGGGCGCGGCGCTCGGCCAGGGCGAGGCCGGGCAGGGCCAGCGACTCGTGATAGATCCGCTCATCGCGGCTGTCAAACTGCAGGTCGCCATTGATATACAGCAGGAGCGCATCATCGCGTCGATCAAGAAGAATGGTCATTGGCATACTCACGGGGCTAGAGGAAAGCCTACTGGTGCTATATACGCAGCGCAGCCGCCGAGGTTTCAGCCGCGCCCAAAAGCCGGGTATAATCAAGGCTCGACCCAATTGGCGAGAAGCAGCGCCGCCGCACCGCAGGGGTGCGCCGCGCTGCTTCTGTGCATCAAGCAGAATGAGGTTCCCCTGTGCCTATCTCGCAGATGCTGCTCAACAGCATTCTTCTCTTCTGCGCTGCCTTCATCGGTGGCACGCTCAACTCGGTGGCGGGCGGCGGCAGCTTCTTCACCTTCCCCTCGCTCCTCTTCGCAGGCATCGACGCCAAGATGGCCAACGCCACCAGCACGATCGCGCTGTGGCCCGGCTCGCTGGCCAGCGTGCTGGCCTACCGCGAGGAGATGGGCGACATGCGGCAGCAGGTGCGGCTGCTCGCGCCGATCAGCATGATCGGCGGGCTGGCGGGCGCGCTGCTGCTGCTCGTCACCCCCTCGGATGTGTTCGAGCAGATGCTGCCCTACCTGATGCTGGTGGCGACCCTGCTGTTCACCTTCAGCGCCCGCATCACGGCCTTTGTGCGCGGCCTCGACCACCGCGCCGACTCGCCGCGCGCGGTGCTGGTGCGGGCCGTGGTCATCCAGGCGGTTATCTCGGTGTACGGCGGCTTCTTCGGCGGCGGGATCGGCATCCTGATGCTGGCCGCGCTGGCCCTGATGGGCATGGAGCACATCCACCGCATGAACGCGCTCAAGGCGCTGCTCGGCTCGCTGATCAACGGGATCGCGGTGGTCACCTTCATCATCGCCCGCGAGGTGGAGTGGGGGCCGGCGGTGATCATGATCGTGGGGGCCATCCTGGGCGGCTACATCGGCGCGGCGGTGGCGCGCAAGATCGACCCGAAGGTCATACGCAGCTTTGTGATCGTGGTGGGGCTGGGGATCTCGGCCTACCTATTTGTGCGCGGCTAGCATGCCAAAGGCCGTGGCGTGCTGATGCGCCACGGCCTCTTT
Source organism: Chloroflexia bacterium SDU3-3 (assembly GCA_009268125.1). NCBI lineage: Bacteria > Bacillati > Chloroflexota > Chloroflexia > Chloroflexia bacterium SDU3-3. The sequence continues at coordinate 17,426 of WBOU01000021.1, forward strand.
TCTGCACCCCGAAGCGCTAGCGCCCCTCGCCGCCCTGCGATCGGTCGGGCAGGGGCGTGGGTGTGGTGGCCGGAACCAGACAGGTGATCGAGCTAAGCAGCTCGTTCGAGCCACGGATGCGCAGATCCACGCGGTAGCTGCCCGGCAGCTCGCTGCCCATGGTCAGGCTCACGCTGAAGGTGCCATCGCGCCGCACGGTGCCGCCGCTCACCACACGTGAGCCAAAGTAGACTAGGAAGCCCGAGTTGGCAGGCCCCTCGCCGGTGATCGTCACCGTCTCGCCGGGCATGCACACCCGCGAGCCATCGCTGGGCGTGGGGGTGGCCAGCACCTCCTGGGTGGGCGTGGGCGAGAGCGGCTGGGGCGTGTAGAGCACGCGCGGTGTGGGCGTGGCAAAGCCACCCTGGAACGGCGTGGCGACCGGCGTGAGCGTGGTGGGCGTGGCGGTGATGCCAGCCCAGCTGGTGGCAGTGGTGACGGTGCTGGTGATGGCGCTGGTTGTCACCGTGGCGGTGGCCGCCACCGTGGTGGTCGCGCCAGGGTAGGCGTTCGTCGTGCTATTGGCCAGCGCCATCGCGGTCTGCGTCGGGCCGGGGTAGTCGGTAATATCGTTCTGAGGTGCGGCGCGCGACCCAGCGCTCGGCTGGAATAGCAGTACCGCGATCAGCAGAGTTCCAGAGCCAATAATGCTGATCGGCGTTAGGATTGATTGTCGCATCAGATCGTGCCTCAACGGTCTATAGCTTCGTTATTGTCGTATGCGAATGCACAGACTATACCATGCTTTCGCGATCTTTGTCATACCAGAACCGTAATACTTTCCTGACAATAATCGTAGAAAACAAGATTCCTTAGCCATATGCTAGAAGAAAAGCATGTGGCTAAGGAAAAGATGAGAGTACGATCTTCTACAAGCTAGCTGCCCAACTGCCTAGCGGATATGGCGCAGGGTATCCTCCGCCGCCGCCACGGTGGCCATCACCATCTCCTCGGTGTGCAGCACCGAGAGGAAGGCGGCCTCGAACTGCGAGGGGGCCAGATAGATGCCACGGTCGAGCATGCCGTGGAAGAAGGCGGCGTAGCGCGCGGTGTCGGCCCGCTTGGCGCTGGTGTAGTCGGTCACGGGCTGGTCGGCGAAGAACAGGCCCCACATGGAGCCAGCGTAGCCCGCCTGGAGCGGCACGCCCGCATCCTGCGCCACGCGCACTAGGCCGCTGGTCAGGCTCTGAGCCAGGCGGCCCAGCCGCTCGTACACGCCCGGCTGGCGGATGGCGCGCAGCGTGGTGATGCCCGCCGCCATGGCCAGCGGGTTGCCCGAGAGCGTGCCGGCCTGGTACATCGGCCCCGCCGGGGCGACCATCTGCATGATCTCGCGCCGCCCGCCGTAGGCCGCCGCAGGCAGGCCGCCGCCGATCACCTTGCCTAGGCAGGTCAGGTCGGGCCGTATGCCGAACAGGCCCTGCGCGCCGCCGTAGGCCACGCGGAAGCCGGTCATCACCTCATCCAGCATCAGCAGCGCGCCATACTGATCGGCCAGCTGGCGCAGGCCCTGGAGGAAGCCAGGCAGCGGCGGCACAAAGCCCATGTTGCCCACCACCGGCTCCACCGCGATCAGCGCCACCTGCCCAGGGTTCTGGCGCAGCAGATCCTCCACCGCGTTCAGGTCGTTGAACGGCGCGGTCAACGTGCTGGCCGTCACGCCTGCGGGCACGCCGGGGCTGTCGGGCAGGCCCAGCGTGGCCACGCCGCTGCCCGCCTGCACCAGCAGGCCGTCGTAGTGGCCGTGGTAGCACCCGGCAAACTTGATGATCTTCTCGCGGCCCGTGTAGGCGCGGGCCAGCCGGATGGCGCTCATGGTGGCCTCGGTGCCCGAGGACACGAAGCGCACCATCTCCACCGCAGGCATGGCATCTACGATCAGCTCGGCCAGCTCGCTCTCCAGTGCGGTGGGCGCGCCAAACGAGGTGCCGCGCACGGCCTGGCCGCTGATCGCCGCGATCACATCGGGGTGGGCGTGGCCCAGGATGAGCGGCCCCCACGAGAGCACGTAGTCGATGAAGCGGTTGCCATCCACGTCGTAGAGCAGCGCACCCTCGCCACGGTCAATAAAGCGCGGCACGCCGCCGACGCTGCGAAAGGCCCGCACGGGGCTATTCACGCCGCCGGGGATATACTGCTGCGCCTCCTCAAAGAGGCGCTCAGAATGCGATATTGAGCCCATCATCCCTCCACTTGAATCGTGCCTGCGCCTGATTGTCGGCGCGGCATCTTTTCCCCTAGCAGCATACCACTACTCGGCCAGCCAGCGGGCCGCATCCTTGGCAAAATAGGTGATGATCTGGTCGGCACCGGCGCGGCGGATGGCGATCAGGCTCTCAAGCGCGGCGCGGCGCTCGTCGATCCAGCCGTTCTGGGCGGCGGCCTTGATCATGGCAAACTCGCCGCTCACCTGGTAGGCGGCCAGCGGCAGCTGGTACTGCGCCCGCACCGCCTGGATGATGTCGAGGTAGGCCCCGGCGGGCTTCACCATCAGCATATCTGCACCCTCGGCCACATCCAGCGCCACCTCGCGCAGCGCCTCGCGGGCGTTCGCGGCGTCCATCTGGTAGGCGCGGCGGTCGCCAAACTGCGGCGTGCTCTCGGCGGCCTCGCGGAAGGGGCCGTAGAAGGCCGAGGCGAACTTGGCGGCGTAGGCCATGATCGGTGTGTCCTGCAGGCCTGCCGCATCCAGCCCGTGGCGGATGGCGGCGACCTGGCCATCCATCATGGCGCTGGGCGCGACAATGTCGGCCCCGGCCTCGGCGTAGGCCACGGCGGCACGGGCCAGCAGCTCCAGCGTGGGGTCGTTCAGCACGTCGCCCATGCCGGGGCGCGGGGCCAGCACGCCGCAGTGGCCGTGGTCGGTGTACTCGCACAGGCACACGTCGGCCACCACCACCATGTCGGGGGCCTGGCGCTTGATCGCGCGGATGGCGCTGGGCACCGGGCCGGCATCGTCCCACGCGCCACTGCCGAGGGCGTCCTTATGGGCTGGGATGCCAAACAGCAGCACGGCGGGGATGCCCAGCTCGGCCAGCTCGGCGATCTCGCGCTCCAGGCGATCGACCGAGAGCTGCGCGTGGCCGGGCATCGAGCTGATCGGGCGGGCGATGCCGCTGCCCTCGGCCACAAACAGCGGGGCGATCATATTATCGACGCTCAGCGTGGTCTCGCGCACCATGCGGCGCAGGGTCTCGGTGCGGCGCAGGCGGCGGGGGCGATTCTTGAGATGCATGGGGGCGCTCCTATACAAAAGGCGGCGCGGGTGCCGCCTGAGAATGCGATAGCTGTAGCAGCTCGGGCCTAGCGGCGCTGCGCGGCCCAGCCCAGCAGCGCGGCGGTGATGCCCGGCGAGGTGTACTCCTGGGCGGTGATGCCAGCGAGGCCAAGATCCGAGGCCGTGCGCGCCGTGGCCGGGCCGATAAAGATGAGGGCCAGCGGATTGAGCAGGGCGGGCAGGTCGGCAGGCGTCAGGCCCGCCTGGGCCAGGCCCTCGATCATATAGCGCACGGTGGAGGAGCTGGTGAAGGTAATCGCATCCACCTGGCCAGCCAGCAGCAGCGGGGCCAGCGTGGCCGCACCCTGGCCGGGCACGGTGCGGTAGGCCACCACCGCATCCACCAGCGCGCCCCTGGCCCGCAGGCCGTCGGCCAGCGTCTCGCGGGCGATGTCGGCGCAGGGCAGCAGCACGCGCTCCCCGGCCACTTCCCCGATCTCCTCCAGCAGGCCCTCGGCGATATGCCGACGGGGCACCAGCGCCACCCGCATGCCGCGCGCCGCCAGGACCTGGGCGGTGGCCGGGCCGACCGCCGCCAGCCGAACATCCGACAGCGCGCCCGCGCCCACACCCAGCGCAGCCAGCCTATGGGCAAGGGCGCTAGCAGCGTTGGGGCTGGTGAGCACCACCCAAGCGTAGCGCCGCACATCCGCCAGCACCGCATCGAGCGGCGCGGGGTCGAGCGGCGGCGCGAAGGCGATCATCGGGTGGAGCAGCGGGGTGGCCCCCAGCGCCGCCAGCTGGGCCGCCAGGCTCTCGCCCTGGCCCTCGGCGCGGGTGATCACCACCCGCAGCCCGGCCAGCGGACTAGACATTCACCAGCTCCTCGGGCTGCGCGGCGGGCTGGTAGGGGCAGAACGGGTCGGCGGCCAGCGGGTCGCCGGTGAGCGCGAAGGCCCGCGAGCGCGAGCCGCCGCAGATCGCGCGGTACTCGCATAGGCCGCACTTGCCCTTCAGCCTGTTGGGGTCGTGCAGATCGACAAACAGCGGCGAGCGGCGGTACACGTCGGCCAGCGTGTCGGTGCGCACGTTGCCCGCCGGAAGCGGCAGGAAGCCCGCCGGGCAGATCTCGCCGGTGTGCGAGACGAACATGATGCCGTGGCCATCGCGCACGCGCAGGCTGCGGTAGGCGTGCGAGCGCCGGATCTGCTCGGGGGTGAAGCCCTCCTCCTGCATGGCCTGGATGGCCACGCGGCGGAACGAGGGGGCCTCGGTGGTGGACATAGCGAAGGGCGCGGTGCGGCTGGTGCGGTCGACCCAGCGCATCAGCTCCTCGCCCTGCTCCGGCTCTAGCGCCTCCAGCACCTTGCCGCGCCCCACGCTGATCAGGAAAAACAGGCTCCATCGGCTGATGCCGATCTCGCACAGCAGGTCGTAGATCGCGGGCACGTCGCCCAGCGTCTCGGCGGCCACCAGCGTGTTGATCTGCACCGGCATGCCCAGCTCGTTGGCCCAGCGCGCCACATTCACCGTGCGCTCGAAGCAGCCGGGGATCATGCGGATCGCGTCGTGAAGCTCGGCGGTCGCGCCATCCAGGCTCAGGCCCAGCGCGTTGATGCCGATATCGTGCAGGTGCACCACCACATCGCGGGTGAGGCGCTCGCTGGCGGCGGGTGTGATCGAGACCGAGATCTCGTGGGCGTGGGCCTCGGCGATCAGCGCATCCAGGTCGGGGCGCTGCATGGGGTCGCCGCCGGTGAGGATCAGCTGGGGGCGTGGGTCGCCAAACGCGGCGATCTGGCGGATCAGCTCGCGGCCCTCGGCGGTGGTCAGCTGGCGCGGGTCGGCGTGGGCTTGGGCCTCGGCGCGGCAGTGGCGGCAGGCCAGCGGGCAGGCCGTGGTCATCTCCCAGTAGACATTCAGCGGGGTCTGGGCGTAGTCGCGCCGGGCGTGCTGGCGCATCAGGTGTGGTGTGCGGTTCATGGCCTTGGTACATAGCGGCAGCAGGCCACTCGTTCCACGGCCCACCGTCACCTATGGCTATATATGCGGTTCGCGGGCGGCCTGCTCAGCGCGCCGCCCCTGGGGAAGAAAGCTTCTGCATCGTCAAGAGCGTCTGCCCGCCGATCGAGAGCAGCTCCTCGGCGAGGTGTCGGCCCAGCGACACCGGGTCGCTGGCCGGGCCGCGGCGGCTGCCGCGCACCACATGGCCGCTGGCGCTGCCGATCAGGCCGTAGATCTGGATGTGGTCGCCGCCGAGCTGGGCGTAGGCCGCCAGCGGCACCTGGCAGCCGCCGCCAAACCGCGCCAGAAAGGCGCGCTCGGCTAGGGCGGCGGTGCGCGCGGCGTGGTCGTCGAGCGCTGCCAGCAGGGCCAGCACCTCGTCGTCGCCCGCGCGGGCCTCGATGCCCAGGATGCCCTGCGAGACCGCAGGCACCATCACCGTGGGCGCGAGGTACTCGCTGATCTCGCCCGCCAGCCCCAGGCGGTGTAGCCCGGCAGCCGCCAGCACGATCGCGTCGTACGCGCCCTCGTGCAGCTTGCGCAGCCGCGTGTCCACATTGCCGCGAAGGTCGGCGATCTGCAGATCGGGACGCCAGTGGCGCAGCTGGCTAGCCCGCCGCAGGCTGGATGTGCCCACCGTCGCGCCCTCGGGCAGCTGCGAGAGCGTCAGACCGCCCCGGCTCACCAGGGCATCGCGCGCATCCTCGCGGGCGGGGAAGGCCCCCAGCGCCATGTCGGGCGGCAGCTCGGATGGCAGATCCTTGGCGCTGTGGACGGCCAGATCGACCTCGCCACGGCGCATCGCATCCTCGATCTCGGTCACAAACAGGCCCTTGTCGCCGATCGCCGAGAGCGGGCGGTCGAGCACCACATCGCCCTTGGTGGTGATGTGTTTGTGCTCCACGGTCAGCCCAGGGTGGGCCTGCCGCAGCATCTCGCTCACCATCTCGGTCTGGGCGAGCGCCAGCTTGCTGCGGCGAGTTCCAATCACAACGTGTGTCTTTGACATTCTATCTTATGTAGACCATATGAAGCGAAAGAGGCATAGGCTGTCGCATCTTCAGCCACCCCCATCCTACCATCTTCGCTATCCGAAAAAAAGCGCCGGTGGAAAACGCTCTGTTCTGTGTTCGCAACAGAACGGGCTAGAGCGCGGCCAGCGCCTCGCGCACCACCGACTCGATCACGGCCACAAACTCGGCATCAGCGTTGGGCATAGCGATGCGGCGCAGCGCCATGCCGTGCTCGGCGGCCTTGTCCTGGGCCTCGGTGTCGATGTCCCACAGCACCTCAAGGTGCTCGGCCACAAAGCCGAAGGGCACGCTCAGCACCTGCGTCACGCCCTCCTCGTGCAGGGTGTCGAGGTAGTCCAGGATGTCTGGCCCCAGCCAGGGGTCGCCGGTCATACCCGCGCTCTGGAAGCAGAAGCGCCAGTCGGCCAGGCCCAGGCGCTCGGCCACAGCGGCGGCGCTCTCGCGCAGGTACTGCGGGTAGGGGTCGCCCATCGTCACGATCTTCTCGGGCAGGCTGTGGGCGCTGAACAGCACCTTCACCGCATCTAGACCGGGCTGGGGGAACTGCTCGGCGGCGGCGCGGATGCGGCGGGCCGTCATCTCTAGAAAGCCGGGGTTGAGGTGCCAGCTCTCGATAAAGTGCAGCTGAAAGGGCTGCTCGACGTGCTCCAGCGCCTTCTGGATGTACTTGCGGTAGCCCTCTAGGCTATAGCGCGAGTAGTGCGGCGCGAGCACCACCGCCACCACCTGCTCCACGCCGTCGGCCACGATCTGCGGCACCACATCGCCGATATAGGGGTGCCAGTGCTTCATGCCCAGGTACACGCGGTAGCGACCCGCGCCATCGGCGTCTAGCCGCTGCTGCAGCTGCTGGGCCACGCTGTCCGACAGGTCGAGCAGGGGCGTGCGCCCGCCCACCTTGCGGTAGCGCTCGCGAAGGTCGTGCAGGGCCTCGGGCGAGGGCGGCCTGCCGCCGCGAATGTGCGTGTAGTACGGCTCGACATCCTCAAGGGTGCCCGGCGTACCATAGGCAAGCACAAAAATACCGATCGGTTTGTCGCTCATATCTGCTCACAGGGCGGGCCATGCCAAGGCATGGCCCGCGCTTATGCAATGCGAAAAGAAGGATTAGCTCTGGCCGTAGCTATGCACAAAATCGACCAGCCGCCGCACGGTGTCCACCGGCGTCTCGGTCAGGATGCCGTGGCCAAGGTTGAAGATGAAGCCCGGCCTGCCCGCCGCGCGGTCGATGATGTCGGCGGCGCGCTGCTCCAGCTCCTCCCAGGGCGCAAACAGCGTCATCGGGTCGAGGTTGCCCTGGATGGCGTAGCCGGGGCCAAGCTCGGCCCAGGCATCATCCAGCTGAGTGCGCCAGTCGATGCCCACCACATCGGTGCCCACCTGCCGCACCAGCGGCAGCATGCCGGTGGTGCCGGTGGAGAAGTAGATGATCGGCGTCTCGGCCCCGGCGCGGGCGCGCACCTTGGCCACCACGTCCTTCAGGTAGGGCAGCACAAAGCGCTCGAAGTCGTAGGGGGCCAGTGCGCCCGCCCAGCTGTCGAACAGCTGCACCGCGTCCGCGCCAGCGGCGATCTGGTTCGATAGGTAGTCGGCCACCAGATCGGCCAGCTTGGCCATCAGGGCGTGCCAGGCCTGCGGCTCGCGGTACATCAGCTGCTTGGCGCGGCGGTACTCCTTCGAGCCGCCGCCCTCGATCGCGTAGCTGGCCAGGGTGAAAGGCGCGCCGCTGAAACCGATCAGCGGGGTGCGTCCCGCCAGCTCGCGCTTGACCAGGCGGATGGCCTCAAGCGTGTAGGGCACGGTCTCGCGCGTGTCGGGCTGGGCCAGCGCGGCCACATCGGCGGCAGAGCGGATGGGGTTGTGGATGATCGGCCCCTCGCCCTTCTCGTAGGTGAGCTGGAGGCCCATACCCTCCAGCGGCGGCAGGATGTCGGCGAAGATGATCGCCGCATCCAGATCGAAGGCGCGCAGCGGCTGGAGCGTCACTTCGGCGGCCAGCTCGGGCGTCTTCACCATGGTTAGGAAGCCGTGCTGCTCGCGCACGGCGCGGTACTCGGGCATGTAGCGCCCGGCCTGGCGCATCAGCCACACCGGCGTACGCTCGGCGGGCTGGCGAAGGCATGCTTGCAGAAATGGATGCTGTTTCATAGTACGCTACCCGATCAGGGCCAGCGCCTCCCCTAGCTCATAGTGGCTGCCAGTGATGATGGGCGTGTCCTTGAGGGTGTAGCGGCGGGCCTCGGTGGCGCGCAGATCCGTCACCAGCGCGCTGAAGCGCGGCAGATCCTCGGTCTCATAGGCCACCACGAACTCCTGGTCATCCAGGCCGGTGACGTAGAGCAGCACCTGCGGGATGTCGGCGTAGTCGTGCCCGATGCGGATGTGCTCGTTCATCATGCCCTGGCGGGCCTCGCGGCTCATCAGGAACCACTCGGTGGTCTTGGCGAAGGGGTAGACCACCAGGTAGCTCTGGCGGGTGTCCACGTCGATGGCCTGCTCCTGGGTGGTGGGGCGCTTGGTGTAGGTGGATGGCCGGGTGAAGCCGAATAGGTTGTAGGTCAGCTCCATGTACTGGCCGATGCCGGTCTGCAGCAGGCGGGCGGTCATCTGCTGCATCTCCTTGGCATCGAAGCCCTTGCGCCACAGCAGCAGGTCGCAGATCGTCTTGAAGCCGATGGTGCTGTAGGCGTAGGTCTTCACGCCGCTGAACTCGGCCACCGCCTGCGCGAACGAGGCGCGGCCATCCTGGCGGGCGCTCAGCGGCAGCCTGCGCCAGGCCGGGTCGATCTTGAAGCCGCAGTAGGTGACGAAATATGGCTGCTTTGCGGGGGTCTCATCGCTAGACATGATACTCTCCTCTTCATTCTCAGACAGGGCAGCTAGAGCTGAAACAGGCGCTGCACCGCGTGGGCCAGCTCGTCGGCCTCGCTCGGGTTTTTGAGCGAGGTGATGGGCGAGTGCAGCAACTTATTGACAATGGCGGCGCTCAGGGCGCTGATCGCGGCCTGCTCGCTGGGGCCGAGGTTGGGCAGCCGGGCGAGCGTGCGCTCCAGCTCGGCGGCGCGGATGGCCTCGGCGCGCTCGCGAAGGGCGCGGATGGTGGGCACGATGCGCTGGGTGGCCCACCAGTCCATAAACTTGGCGACCTCGCCGCGCACCACATCCTCGGCGGCGCTCACCTCGGCGGCGCGGGCCTCGCGGTTGGATGCGCAGATCGCCTGCATGTGGTCGACATCGAACAGGGTGACGTTCTCCAGCGCGATGGCGGCGGGGTCGATATCGCGCGGCACCGCCAGATCGAGCAGCACCTGGGGGCTGTGGGCGGCGGCCTCGGCCACCTGCGCGGCGGTTAGCACCACGTCGGGGGCGGATGTGCAGCAGATCGCCACATCGTGGGCGGCCAGCAGCTGCGGCAGGGCCGCGTAGGGCGCGGACTGCACCCCGTAGCGCTGGGCCAGGGCCTCGGCGCGCGCGGCGGTGCGATTGGCCACCGTCACATGGGCGATGCCGTGCAGGTGCTTGATCGCCAGCTCGGCCATGCGGCCAGCGCCCACCACCAGCACACGCCGCCCCGCCAGCGTCCCAAAGCGCTGGCGGGCCAGATCCACCGCCACCGAGACCACCGAGAGGTTCAGGCGGGCGATGCCGGTGTTGGTGCGCACCAGCTTGCCCGCAGTCAGGGCGTTGTCGATCATGCGGCGCAGGTGCGCCCCCAGCGCACCCGCATCCGATGCGGCCTGCACCGCGCTGCGGATCTGGCTGGTGATCTGCTCCTCACCCAGCACCATGGAGTCTAGCCCGGCGGCCAAGCGGAACACATGCTGCACTGCCGCCTCGCCCACCAGCGTGGTGGTGTGCGGCAGCACCGTGGCGCGGTCGACGTGGTGCCAGTCGGCCAGGAAGTGCGCCAGGGCCTGCGGGTCGGCGTCATCCTCCATCGTGGCGTAGATCTCGACGCGGTTGCAGGTGGAGAGCACGCAGGCCTCGATGGCCTGCTCGCGCAGCGCCTGGAGGGCGGCGGGCAGATCGGCGTCGGCGAAGGCGAGCTGTTCGCGCAGCGCGACCGGCGTGGTGCGCTGGTGGATACCGGTAATTACAAGTTGCACAGAATCCTCGAAGTAAAGAGCCGCGCGGCAATGATGCGTGGCAGCGTTTTATCTCGCAGAATACAGGAGGGCTGCTGCCTAGCCGTGCGGCTGCTCGTAGCCCTCGATCACACCAAGCAGCACCGTATCCATAAAGCGATCGACGCGCACATGGAGCGCGGCGGCCTCTTCTGGCCCGAGCGGCTGCGACACGCCGATGATCGGCATGCCGATGCCCGCAAACGAAGTGCGAAAGAACAGGAAGGCCTCCACGGTCTCGTACAGGCTCACGCCGCTGGCGCGGGCCTCGGTGCCGTAGGCGATGCCCACCTCGCGGGCCTCGGCTAGGAAGCGCTCCTCATCGCCACGGCGGGCGGCGTACTGGGCCAGCAGGCCCAGCAGCCGCTGGCCCAGGCCGCGCATGCGCTCGGGGCCGCCGTGGCTGGCCATACGGGCGTGCCAATCCTGCTGGGCCAGGGCGCGCTCGTCCACACCCCAGGGCATGGCGGGCGCGGGGTCGGGCGGGGCCACGTTGGAAAGCACCTGCGGCGGCAGCGTGGCCAGGCGGGCAATGGCCTGGCCCGAGAAGCGGCGGTGGCCGCCCAGCGTGCGCTTGATCGGCACCAGGCCCTCGTCGCCCCAGCGGCGCAGGGTCGAGCTGGCCACGCCCAGGCGCTCGCTGGCCTCCTGCAGGGTCAGCCACTCATCGGCGGCAGATTCGTCGTGTGGGTCCATGGCCATGCGTTCTTCCAAACCTACCAAAGCTCATCCGTCACAATCCAGTGTACCCGGATTTTTTGCAGCACATGCAGAACCTGAAGGCATCGGTCAGTTCGAGGCCACCAGCTGCGCGATCCGCCCCAGCGCGCGCTTGGCCGCATCCTGGCCCTGCTGCACGCAGTCGGGGATGCCCACGCCACGGTAGGCGCACCCGGCCAGGTACAGGCCCTGCGGGCTGGCCTTCTCCATCTGAGCCACGCGGTCGAGATGGCCGACATCGTACTGGGGGTTGGCGCGGTGCCAGCGCACAATGTGGGTGTGCAGCGGCTCGGCGGTGATGCCCAGCAGCTCGCGCAGCTCGGCGCGCACCGTCTCCATCAGCTGCGGGTCTTCGAGGGCAAAGGTGCCGGGGTTGTGCGAGCCGCCGAAGAACACGCGCAGCAGCGTGGTGTCGCCGCTGGCGCGGCCCTCCCACTTGATCGACGACATAGTGACGGCATTGATCTTGCGGCCCTCGATGCGGGGCAGCAGCACGCCCGCGCAGGGCTTCACGTGGGCCAGATCGCTGCTGCGGAAGGCCAGCGTGACCGTGCCGGTGGAGACGTAGCGGATCTGCTCAAGCTGCGCGGCGAGGTCGGGCGCGAAGCCGCGCACGATCTGGGCGGTGGCGTAGGCGGGGGTGGCCATGATCACAGCGTCGGCATCCAGCACCTCGCCGTTCTCCAGCAGCACGCGGTAGCCATTCTGCGCCTTCTGGATGCTGGCCACGCCCGTGTCGCGTAGCACGCTACCCTGGATGCTGGCGCTGAGCCTGTCGATCAGCTCCTGCAGGCCGTTGGGGAAGGAAGCGAAGGCGGGCACGGCGGGCGCGCCCGGCTTGCGCTTGGCGCGCATGGCCTTCTGCTCGGCGCGCAGGCCGCGGATCAGGCTGCCGTGGGTGCGCTCGGCCTGCTGGAAGCGCGGGAAGGTGGCCTGGATGCTCTGGCGCTCGCACTCGGCGTTGTGGATGCCCGACATCAGCGGCTCGGCCATGCGCTCCAGCACCTCGCGGCCCATGCGGCGGCGGATGAAGTCGCCCAGCGACTCGTCGCCGGGGTCGCGGCGGCGCGGCAGGATGAAGTCGAGGCCGGCGCGCAGCCGCCCCGGCAGCGAGAGCAGGCCCGAGCGGATGAAGGGGCCGAGCTTGAGCGGGACCACCAGCATCAGTCCCTCGGGCATCTGCTCTAGCCGCCCGCGCGAGTAGATGTAGACGGTCTTCTGCTGCTGGTTGCTGCCGATCAGGCGCTCGGCGAGGCCCAGATCGCGCACCAGGCCGAGCGCGGCGGGCTTCTGAGTCAAAAAGGAGTCGGGGCCAGCCTCGATCACATAGCGGCCCTGGCCCTCCACAATATCGGTGCGAACTTTCCCGCCCAGCCGCGCGTCGCGCTCGATCAGCGTGTAGCGCAGCCGGTCCGAGGATTTGTCGAGCGCGTGCGCCGCGCTCAGACCGGTGATTCCGCCCCCGACGATCACCACGTGGGGGAGTGACGCGTGCATTGTGGGTGTCATAAATCTATCAAATCTATCAAATCTCTTCTTTGCTGCAGAGTATACTCGCTTTTGAGTTATGTGTCAATTTTCACAATTATTCGCTATTCTTTCTTGGTAAACTTGCCACAACGCATCATACGGCCTATTTCATAACGACCAAAAGCCTAACGTCGACCGATAAGCGAGATATCAGGATGCAATCATCTTGCGGCCCACCGCACCAGCGCAAAAGCGATGTATACTGGCGCGAATCATGATCAAAAAAATGACAATCACCAATAGAGAAACACCCGCACACTATGCTTGAATACTATGAACCTGCCACCAGCGAGCGCCGCGCCCAGGCCGAGGTCGACACCGCCGCCATCGAGTCCAACGCGCGCCTGATGCGGCGCGTGCTTGGCCCAGGCTGCCAGCTGATCGGCGTGGCCAAGGCCGACGCCTACGGCCACGGCGCAGTGGGCGCGGTGCAGGCCATGCTGCGCGGGGGGGCCACCTGCGCCGCTGTGGCCACTGTGGGCGAGGGCAGGCGGCTGCGCGCCGCCGGGATCGACGCGCCCATCTTGGTGCTGGGGCCAGCCAGCAGGCGCGACCTGCACGAGGCGCTAGCCCTGGGCCTGCAGCTGATGGTGGGCGACGCCGCCATGATCCAGGCAGTGGCCGCCGCCGCCGAGGCCACCGGCCACCAGGCCCGCGTGCATCTAAAGATCGACACCGGCATGCACCGGCTGGGCCTGCTGCCCCACGAGGCGCTGCCGGTGCTGCGCGCCACCCCAGGCGCAGGCGTGCTGCGCTGGGAAGGTATCTTCACCCACTTCGCCTGCGCCGACGAGCCGACGCGGCCCGAGACTCACTTTCAGATCGCCGCGTTCGAAGAGGTGGTGGGCGCGCTAGCTGCGGCGGGCTACCGCTTCCCGCTGGTGCACGCCGCCAGCAGCGCCGGTGCGCTAGCCTTCCCCGAGGCGCGCTACAGCGCGGCCCGCGTGGGCATCGCGCTCTACGGCGTCGCGCCCAGCGACGAGGTGGGGCTGCCCGCAGGCTTCCAGCCAGCGCTCACCTTCCGCACCAGCATCACCCGCGTGGCCGAGCTTCCGGCGGGCAGCCAGGTGTCGTACGGCGGGGTCTACCGCACGCCAGGCCCGCAGCGCATCGCCACCATCGGCGCGGGCTACGCCGACGGCCTGCGCCGCTCGCCGCCGTGGCAGCAGGCGCTGGTGGGCGGCGTGCGTGTGCCGATCGTTGGGCGGATCTGTATGGACTACGCGATGGTGGATGTGACCGATCTGGATGCCCAGGTGGAGGACGAGGTGGTGCTGATGGGACGCCAGGGCGAGGCCAGCATCAGCGCCGCAGAGGTGGGCCAGTGGCTCGGCACCAGCGCCTACGAGGTGCTCACCACCATCCTGCCGGGCGAGCCGAGAAGCTAACATTTGATGCTACAATAGCCGCCATGAACTACCAAGACGCGCTCAACTACATCTACTCGTTCTTGGACAGCGAGGCCAAGCTGCCGCGCCTGCCCGCCGAGTTTAATCTGCCGCGCACCGTGGCCCTGCTGCGGGCCTGCGGCGACCCGCAGCGGGAGTTCCGCAGCGTGGTGGTGGCGGGCACCAAGGGCAAAGGCTCGACCTCGGTGATGCTCGAATCCATCCTGCGCCACGCCGGGCTGCGCACAGGGCTGTGGACATCGCCGCACCTGCACTCGTACCGCGAGCGCATCCAGCTGGGCCGCGAGCCGATCGGCCAGGAGCTGCTGGTGGCCCAGGTCGAGCGCCTGCGCCCGATCTTCGACCGCTTCGACATCGAGCAGTTTGGCACGCCCAGCGTCTTCGACATCGGCTTTGTGATCGCGCTCGACCTGTTCGCGCGCAGCCAGGTGGAGGTAGCCGTGCTAGAGGTGGGGCTGGGCGGGCGCTACGACTGCGCCAACGCCGTGCCCGCCGTGCTATCGGTCATCACGTCGATCAGCTACGACCACATGCACGTGCTGGGCCATACCCTGGCCGAGATCGCCTATCAGAAGGCTGGGATCGCCAAGTCCGGCGTGCCGCTGCTGGCCCTAGAGCAGGCCCCCGAGGCCATGCAGGCCATCGCCAAGGCCGCAGGCGAGGCCCAGGCCCCGCTCTACACCCTGCCGCGCGCCGGCGACAGCGCCACGCCGCAGGGGCCCCGCCCGCTGAGCCAGCCCTACGCTGGCCCCATCCGCCCGGCGCTCCAGGGCAGCTTCCAGCGCGAAAATGCCCGCCTAGCGGTGGCCGCAGCGGCCCTGCTGCGCGAGCAGTGCTACGAGATCGCCGACGAGGCGATCGACGCCGGGCTGGCCAGCGCGTGGTGGCCCGCCCGCTTCGAGGTGGTGGCGGGCGATCCGACCTATGTGATCGACGGCGCGCACAACGGCGACTCCGCTGCGCGGCTGCTGGAGGCGCTGCGCGCGCAGTTCGGCGGCAGTCAGCTAGTGCTGGTGTTCGGCACCACCCAGGACAAAGACGTGGCCCGCATGTTCGACACGCTCATCCCCGCCGCCGACGCGCTGGTGCTGACCCACTCGCGCCACCCCCGCGCCGACACCCACATGGCCACCCTGGCCGAGGCCGCCCGCCAGCGCCGCGCCGCCGACGCGCCGCTGGAGACCCGCCTGACCGACGACATCCCCAAGGCGCTGGCAGAGGCGCGGACCCTGGCCCGCCCTGGCGCGGTGATCTGCATCACCGGCTCGCTGTTTGTAGCTGCCGCCGCCCGCGAGGCGCTGGGCCTGCCCCACCAGCGCGACTAGGCGTGGCGGCTGAGCCAGAAGGTGTTCGGCTGGACCGTGGCGGACACCTGGACAACCACATCGGTGCGGACGAGGGTGTCCGCGCTGTTCACCAGCACGTGGCTGGGGCGCTCCGAAAAGCGCAGCTCGTAGCCGCGGATGGCCTCATCAAGCTTGTCGCTGGCCTCTTTGCGAGGCGTATCATCGAACCACACATAGTACATAGGCCCTCCTTTAATAAAAAACACCTGGCGAGCCTTCAGCTTTTGTCCGCTGAAGGCTCGCCTCGCTCATTCAGCACCATCTGCACCCGATGCGCGTAGGGGCAGCGGAAAAGCGCGTAGAAAACCTTTTTGCGCACCGTGTGGGTAGAGACCATACCGCGAAAGAAGGGATCTGGCTCCGACACCACCACATTCATCCACTGCTGCTCGCGCAGCACCATGGTCATCAGCACGCCCTGCTGGCCAGCCTGCGCGCACTGCTGGCAGGGGATTGGCTCAAGAACCTTCGACGACTCGCCCATGCGCTCTCCCTTGGCCATTGCAACACCCCCGGCTACCGATACCAGCGCTTGCGCCCGCGCGCGGGTGGCTCCGGCAGTGCCAGATCGACGCTGCCGCCAGCGTCGGGAAAGATCAGGTTGAAGCTGCGGCGCAAAATCTCGCGCACCACCGCCTCAAAGGCAACATCGGTGACCAGCGTGACCGAGAGGCAGCGGCGGCTATCTTCTGGATCGCGCTCCACCACTACACGTTGCCAGTGGGGCCAGCGCCGCACCGTGGTGAGGATGCGATCCTCATTTTCCCCACGAAGGGTCAAAAGTAGCTCGCCAGCAGTGTTCATAGAAAGCGTGCTCATACTCCCCCGCTCCTCTCAGAATATCCCTTATAATGCGTATTTTGCATTTTCTGATAGCGTTTTAAAAAATAATACAGTAATGGCGGCACAGCTGTTTTTTCAACATACAATACACAATCAGCGATACAAACGCTGCAAGCAAAAGATCGCCAATAATGGCAGCCTACACATACCAACATGAGTAGAAAAGAGAGAAACAACCAGAAGGCGCAAGAAATCTCTTATATTGCCGAGCAGAGGAGGGTGAGGAGTCATCAAGTGGTCCTTTCTATCACGGACCGCTTGATCGAAACCAGGCGCTAGGTGATATTCTTTTCCCAACAATATACGTGCCCTGAGTATACCACACCACGCAGCGCAGCGCGATCTTCAGGCGGGGCCTATGCATTCCCTTTCGGCAGAACGTTTTTACCACCAAGACTCCAAGGCACGAAGGAAACAGATACCAGCAGGGCACGAAGAAAAAACGATTCGCCGCCAAGGCGCAAAAGGGCATCAGACAGAACGCATAGACCCTGGCGGCCTATGCGTTCTGTCCAAAAAACAGCGTACCGTCACATGAGCGTGCTGGGATGTGCGCGGGCCGACCGTCGGCAATGCTTGCGGCGCCGGTCGGCCCGCGCGCTGGTGAGGGGTAATTGTGGGGCAAAGGCCGCAGCTACGCCCGCCGTGGCCCAAGCAGCGCATTGAGCTGCCCATAGAGCGGGCTGCGGCGCAGCTGCGCGTCGGTGGCGACGCCCTGGTAGACCATGTCGGCCAGCTCGCTGTTGAGCGCGGCGCTCTGGCCGCGGCCCTGCACTGTGTCGCGGAAGGCAGTATGCTTGAGCAGCAGCGCGGCCTCGTTCTGCGGCGCGAGCTTGCCCGCGAACAGGCGGTGCGGCGGCCTCGTCGGCAGGTTCGCCGCATCGCAGCGCGCCATGATCTCGCGGTCGCGGTCGGCGCGGTAGCTCAGGCCGGGCAGCGGCGTGGGGCCTTGGCCATCGCTGTAGAGGTCGCGGTAGTAGCTGGGCGGGTAGCTGCCGATCCGGGCCAGCATGTCGCTGATGCGCTTGCGGTGGCGCTCGCTGGGGATGTGCAGGTAGTCCCACACCAGGAAATCGGCCCCGGCCTCGGCCACCGCCTTCACCGTCATACTGATGCTGTAGTCGGTATCGTTCACATAGGGCGTGATCGGCATCATGGCCACGCCGGTGGGGATGCCCGCCTGCTTGAGCGCGGCGATCGCCTCCAGGCGCAGCTGGGGCGGCGGGGCCTTGTCTTCCAGCTTCGAGCAGAGGTAGGGGTCGGTGCCCAGCACCGTGAACACCACCGCCGCGAGGCTCTTGGCGTTGATCTGCTCCAGCAGCACCAGATCCTCCAGCACGGTGGGGCTCTTCGTCAGGATGAGGCAGGGCTGGCCGCGCTCGGCGAACAGCCGCAGGATCTGGCGGGTTAGGCGGTAGCTCGCCTCGGCGGGCTGGTAGGGGTCGCTCAGCGCGGTGATGGCGACCAGATCGCCACGGTCGATCTGCTCCAGATCCTCGGCCACCTTGTCCACGAGGTTCACGGCCACGCGCACCGTCTCGTTGAACGGTCGGGTGCGGTAGGCCCAGCCATCGCAGTAGGGGCAGCCGAACTCGCAGCCATCGTAGACCGCCAGCGTGTAGGACGAGAGAAAGTACTCGTTGATCGTTGGGCGGCGCTTGCCGATCGCCGCGCCGGTCAGCTCATCTTCAACATAGTATGCCATAGCAAATAGCGCTCCCCAGTGGGCTAGCGGGCATCTCCCCCGCGAATCGCAGCCAGCAGCTCGGCGTGGATCTGGCCATTGGACGCCACCATAGAAGTGCTCCAGGGCGTCCACTCGCCGCCATCCGCATCGGTGATCATGCCGCCCGCCTCCAGCAGGATCAGCGCAGCCGCCGAGGAGTCCCATGGCTTCAGCCAGAACTCCCAGTGGGCATCCAGCCGCCCGCAGGCCACCGAGGCCAGGTCGAGCGCCGCCGAGCCAGCGCGGCGGATGCCCTGCACCAGGCGGTGCACGCGGGCGAACTCGGCGGCGTTGTTGCGCTCGTTGGTGGCGAAGTCGTAGGGGAAGCCGGTGGAGAGCAGCGCGTCGCCGAGCGACGCCGCCGACGAGACGCGGATGGGCGCGCCGTTCAGGTGGGCGCCGCCGCCGCGCTGGGCCGTGAACAGCTGATCGCGGGTGGGGTCGTAGACCACGCCCAGGTAGGGGGCGCGCTCGTAGAGCAGGCCGAGCGAGACGCAGTAGTAGGGGAAGTCGTGCGCGAAATTGTTGGTGCCATCCAGCGGGTCGATCACCCACAGCCACGGCGAGTCGGACTCCACGCCGCCGCCCTCCTCGGCCAGAATGCCGTGGTCGGGGAAGCGCTCGCGGATCGCCGCGATGATCAGGGCCTCGCTGGCGCGGTCCACATTGGTCACCAGGTCGAAGGGGCCTTTCTTGTCGATCTGGCGGGGCTGCGACGCGCCCTCGCGCAGCACAGCGCCTGCGCGGCGGGCAAGCTGGACAGTAAACGGTAGCATAGCGGGTGTATCTGGCGCGCTCGCCCGCGCCCAGCGCGAGCGCGGGAGGGGAACGAACTGCGCCGCTAGAGCGTCTCCATTAGGTAAGGGACGACGAGTGGCCTTTTCCAGGTGGCCGCATACACGCGGCGGCCCTATTATACACGAGAGAAGATTGGGAGAAGGTCGGAAAGGATTTCTGCTATGTATCGACGGATCTTGGCGCTGACGGCTATGGCCTGCGCGCTGGCGGCCTGCGGCGCATCGGGCGGCGCGGCACCGCAGCCGGGCAACAGCGCCGCCGCGCCCACCGCCGGGGCCAGCACCGCCGCGCCCGCGCCCACGGGAGCGCCCGCCCCATCGCCCACGGCAGCGGCCACCGCCACCGCCGCGCCCGCCGACACCGCCGCACCGCCGACAGAGCAGCCCAAGGAGGCAGCCATGCCCGAGCAGACCGCACAGCCCGCCGACGAGCAGAGCGCCATGGTCGCTATCGCCACGCAGGATCTGGCCAAGCGCCTGAGCATCACCACGGACAAGATCGCCACAACGTCGGTAGAGGAGGTCGAGTGGAACAACGGCGCGCTGGGCTGCCCCCAGCCCGACATGGCCTACACCCAGGTAATCATCTCGGGGTTCAAGATCGTGCTTGAGGCCGACGGCAAGAGCTACAACTACCACACCGACCGCACCAAGCGCGCGGTGCTGTGCGAGAATAGCGGCCCCACCGGCAAGCTGAAGCAGCCCTAGCGCTTGCGGACGCGCCGCTTCTGCACATAGCGCTTGGGCTGCTTCAGCGGCCCTGGCTCAGGCGGCATCACGTCCTCGTCCTCGGGCGGCTGGTCGACCGGCTCGCCAAACAGCCGCAGCCACTCCTCGACCTCGGCGGGCGAGAGCCGCACCTCGCGCGGCTTCTCCTCGTTGGGGTCGATCTTAATGTGGGGCGAGGCCAGCAGGGTGGCGGCAAACTCGGTCGAACTGATCACACGCACCTTGCGCGCCTGGGCGGCCCGCGCCACCCGTCGATCGGATGTGATCACGCGCCAGTCGGAGGTGCGCTCGATCTGGGCGATGCGGCGGATGATCTGCGTGTCGGCATCCTGGGGCGACTGGGCGAAGTAGCATGTGATCCCATAGCCATCCAGCCGCACCGGGTGCCCGTACACGCCACGGTCGAAGATCACGATGATGTTGCGCCGACGGTTGGCCGTGGCATAGCGCCGCAGCACCATCACCAGTTTGGCCTCATCATCTGGGTCGTCGAGCGCGATCCCGGGCATCTTACCGATCAGATTATGTCCATCTACCAGGTAGTTCATGTCGCTGCCGCCGCCCTGTTTCGGGCGGCTTTGCTCTGCGCCGCACCGTTCGCTTCACCAGATCGTAGCAGTATACCACGCCCGCAACTATCTGCCGCCGCCCAGCGTCGTAGCAGCAGAGAAAATGGTGCTGTATGGCGTACAGAAGCCTAGCACCCTCAGATTCTGCCTAGCGGTGAAGGAAGAGATGATGCCCGAGCGACAGATACCCGACACGCCCTACCAGCCTCAAGATATCCCAGGCTACACCCCGCCCGCCGTGCCGCCCATGGCCACCCAGCGCCAGCGCACCACCCGCGCCCTGGGCGCGATCCTGATGGTGTTCGGCCTCGGCTGGCTGGGGATCGCCCTCCATGAGAATACGCGCCCGCCTCAAGATTCGGTTGCCACCGAGAGCGTCAGCACGTCCTCGCTGCTCGCGCAGACCTACCCGACCCAGAACCTCATGCTCGACATCAGCAACGGCACGGTGGATGTGAGCACTTGGGATCGCAGCGAGACCCAGATCGAGATCGTTTACGAGGGCGGCGCGCCCGAGGACTACGACCTGCGGCAGGAAGCGCGCGGCGACACGCTGGAGATCCACGGCGGCCCCAAGCCCTATCTGCCGATCAGCGGCGACCGACAGCTGAGCTACCACATCACCATACCCAAGAGCGGAAGCGTCAACATCCGCAATACCGTCGGCGACATCAGCGTGGCCGATGTGGATGGCCCGGTCACGATCGCTATCAGCACCGGCACGATCAGCGCATCCAACCTTGGCGGCAAGCTGAGCGCCTCGACCACGAATGGCGATATTCACGTGGAGGGGCTGCAAGGCTCGCTGGTGGCCCAGAGCACCAATGGATCGATCAGCCTCACCGACAGCCATAGCCGCGATGTCCAAGCCTCCACTGTCACCGGCGACATCGACATCGAAGGGGCATCGGGCAAGATCGCGCTGCAGAACACCAACGGCAGCATTGCGGTGCACGACGCGCAGGAGAGCAGCCTGAGCCTCAACACCGTGAACGGCGATATCACCTTCGATGGGGCGCTGGCCACCAGCGCCAAGCACACGCTCAACACCGTCTCGGGCAGCGTCGACATGCGCATCCCCGAGAATAGCGACCTCGTGCTGCACGCCGACACATCGAGCGGCGCGATCAGCATCGGCGACGGGATCGAGCTGCAGCGCAGAGAGGAAAACCCCGCTAGCGTCAGCGGCACGCTGGGCAAGGGCGGAGCCGAACTGCAGATCTC
Source organism: Chloroflexia bacterium SDU3-3 (assembly GCA_009268125.1). NCBI lineage: Bacteria > Bacillati > Chloroflexota > Chloroflexia > Chloroflexia bacterium SDU3-3. The sequence goes on from WBOU01000021.1 coordinate 38,737, forward strand.
CACCGTCACTGGCGACATCCAGGTGCAGGGCGAGTAGGGCGCACAGCAAGGCCCCAGGCAGCCTGCGAGGCTGCCTGGGGCCTTGCTGTGCTTGGGGGAAAGGCTACTCGGCGGCCAGGAAGCCGAACGCACCCGCCAGCTCGCGCAGGGTGGCCTGGGCCTTGGCCAGGTCGCGGCCCTCGCGGGCGGCGGCCAGCACCGCGCCGGACAGCGCATCCAGTGTGTGCAGCGCGGCGGGGGTGTTCAGGTCGGCGTCCATCGCGCCCAGGAAGGCGGCGCGGTAGGAGGCCGCATCCAGCGGCGCGCCCGCGCCCGACTCGGCGCGCAGGGCCGACTTCAGCTGCGTGATCTTCGACTCGGTGGCCACCACGTCCTCGCGCACATAGTCGAAGTCGGCGCGGTAGTGGAACGACATCAGGTACCAGCGCAGCGCGTCGGCGGTGTGCTCCTTCAGCGCGTCGCGCACAAACACCATGTTGCCCAGCGACTTCGACATCTTCTCGCCATCCAGCCGCGCCATGCCGCCATGCACCCAGAAGCGCACAAACGGCGACTTGCCCGTCACCGGCTCGGTCTGCGCGATCTCGGATGGGTGGTGCGGGAACACCAGGTCGCTGCCGCCGCCGTGGATATCGATCTGGTCGCCCAGGTAGCGGGTGGACATGGCGGTGCACTCGATGTGCCAGCCGGGGCGGCCCTCGCCCCAGGGGCTCGGCCAGCTCGGCTCGCCGGGGCGCGAGGGCTGCCACAGCACAAAGTCCAGCGGATCCTCTTTGTTCGGGTCGGCGGGGTTGTTGCCGCGCGTGTTGGCCACCGCCAGCAGGGCCTCGTAGTCGAGCTTGGGCATCGCGCCATAGTCGGGGGCCATACGGGCGCGGTAGTAGGCGCTGCCGCCCGCCGCGTAGCCGTAGCCCAGCTCGACCAGCTTGGCGATGATCGCCTGCATGCCGGCGATCTCCTCCGAGGCCTTGGGCGCATAGGTCGGCGCGAGCATGTTCATAGCCGCGCAGTCGGCGCGGAACTGCTCGGTCTCGCGGCGGGCCAGCTCATCCCAGGCCACGCCATCGCGCTTGGCGCGCTCGAACAGCGGGTCGTCCACATCCGTCACGTTCTGGCAGTAGCGCACCTCGGCGCCCTGGTAGCGCAGGTAGCGCTGCAGCACATCGAAGATCAGGAAGGTGTGGGCGTGGCCGATATGGGTGGTGTCGTACGGCGTTACACCGCAGACATACAGGGTCAGGGGGCGATCCTGCGGTATCTCAAGCGGAGCGGCGGCCCCGCGAAGGGTGTCAAACAGTTGCATAGCGTCTTGCCTGCGCCTCCTCGTCACACAGACGATCTTCCACCGAGAACATAGGGCGAACGGCCACCAGCGTGATATCATCGTGCTGCTCGGCCTCGCCAATAAACATCTGAACCTTGCTGAGAATCAGCTCCACCAGCGCGCGAACATCCCCCAGCGGCTGGGCCGTAGCGATCAGGGCCTCCAGCCGATCGAATCCGAACATCTCCCCCTGGGCGTTGTGGGCCTCCACAACGCCATCGCTCAGCAGCAGCAGCATATCGCCCGGCGCGATCTCGGTGGTCAGGTCGCGGTACTCGGCCCCAGCGAACGCGCCGATCGGCAGCCCGCCGACATCGAGAAAGCGGCAGCCCGACGCACCGATCAGCACTGGTGCGATCATGCCCGCATTGGCGACCCGCAGCATGCGCTCGCGCGGGTCGAACACGGCAAACATCAGGGCCGCGTTCATATGGCTGGCCTTCAGGCGCGGCGCGAGCAGGGTGTTGAGCGTCGAGAGCACCTCGGCGGGGTGCTCCAGCTCGCGCCCGTGCGACTCGACCGCGCTGGATGTGAGCGACATCAGCAGCGCCGCGCCCACGCCCTTGCCCGAGATATCGCCGATGGCGATGGCCGCCCGGCCCTCGGAGAGCGCGATGTAGGTGTAGAAATCGCCGCCCACCTCGTAGGCTGGCACCGAGCGGGCGAACACCGCGATCTCGTCGCCACCCCAGGGCGCACGGTCGGGCAGCAGCCCCAGCTGGATGTCGCGGGCCAGCATCAGGCCGTGGCGCAGCCGATCGTTCTGCCGCTCGATCTCATCCAGCGACTGCTGCAGGTGCGCGGCCATCTGGTTGAACGAGCTGGCCACATCGCCTAGCTCGTCGTTGCTGGTGATGGTGATGCGGTGGTCGAGGTGGCCGCTGCCTACCAGCCGTGCGCCACCGCTCAGCGCGCGCAGCGGCAGGATAAAGTCGTTGGCCTGGCGCAGCGACCAGATCAGCACCGCGCCATCCACCAAGATCACCACCAGCGCCAGCACCCAGATGCTGCGGCGCAGGTTGGCAAAGGCGATCAGCGAGGGCTTCTCGGCTACCACGCTCCAGCCCGTCGCGCGGCCATCGCTCAGCTCAAGAGGGCTGATCGCCCCCACCACGCTCAGCGTGCGCGCGCCGATGTACTCGTGCACGGTATTGGTCGCACCCAGAAAATGCTTCATGTCCGTCGGCGGCACAAAGTTCACGCTGCCATCATTCACCACCAGCGCGCTGGTGCGCAAATCGTAGAGATAGGCATTGTTGGATGTGCCATCGGTGGATGCGCGCAGCTCCTCGATCACCTTGGTCGAGTCGATCGTGGCCCGCAGCGCGCCCACCACGATGCCCGAGCTATTGTGCAGCGGCATCACCACCACAAAATCGTTCGCGCCCTGCGCATCGAGCGTGGTGGTAAAGGTGATGGTGTCGTGCTGCATCACCGCCTGGATCAGCGGGTCGGCGCTCAGGTCGCGCAGCTCGTCCTCGCGGGCCAGCTGCACCCGCTGCGTGCGCACGATCTCGTGGGCGGTGCGATCCACCACCGAGACCTCAAGCAGGTCGGGGTACATCTCGCTGGCCATATCGGCGGCGCGCTCGCGGATCTCGTTCTGCCCGCCCGTATCGGGCTGGATAAAGACCTCGAACACGCCAAACTCGCGCACGAAGTTGCTCAGATAGAGCGCGATGCTGCGCGAGGTGCGGCTGGCCAGGCCCAGCTGCTCGTTATAGACATTTTCACGTTGGGTGTTGAAGTCGATGCCGATCAGCAGCACGCCGATCAGCAGCAGCGGGACGGTGGATGTGACGAGGTACGACCAGAGGAGGCGAGATGCGATGCTTCTGCGCGCATCTTCCCTGGCGTGTCGATCAGGCACCACATCGCTCGGACTGTTGGCACTGCGCATGAATGCACCTTGGAAGAGGAACCCCGCATAGACTGTGCATTATAGCATAACCCGCGTGGGGTCTATCCAGCACCTATGGGCGATTCCGCATACAGAAGGCAAAAGATCGCAGCGGCCTAGCCAGCCTGGTTGGCCACCGCGATCGCCTGCTCGACATCCAGCGCCGGGCCATCGCCGCCCAGCCAGAGCAGAAACTCGACATTTCCCGCCGGGCCAGTGATCGGCGAGCGGGCCAGCCCGTGCGCGGCCAGCCCCACACCATCGGCAAAGGCGATCACGCTGCGGATGACATTAGCGCGCACCTTCAGGTCGCGCACCACGCCGCCCTTGCCCACCTGCTCGGGGCCGGCCTCGAACTGCGGCTTGATCAGGGCCACGATCCACGAGCCGGGGGCGATCAGGCGCTGGGCGGCGGGCAGCACCAGGCGCAGCGAGATGAACGAGGTGTCGATCACCGCGCAGCTAGGCGTGGGGATGCTGGGCGGCTCGCCCTCGGCGGGGGCGGCGGGCGTGGGAAGCTGCTCCAGGTAGCGCACGTTGGTGCGATCCACCACCACCACGCGCGGGTCGCTGCGCAGCTTCCAGTCGAGCAGCCCGTAGCCCACATCGACAGCGTAGACATAGGATGCGCCGTGCTGCAGCAGCACATCGGTGAAGCCGCCGGTGGATGCGCCGATGTCTAGCGCGGTGCGGCCAGCGGGCGAGATCGGGAAGGAGGCGAGGGCGTGGGCCAGCTTGTAGCCGCCGCGGCTCACATAGGGCATGGTCTCGGCCAGCGCCAGGTCGGCATCGGGCGGCACCATGTCGCCCGCCTTGTCGCGGGGCTGGCCCGCCACCCGCACCACGCCGCTCATGATCAGGGCCTGGGCCTTGCTGCGGCTCTCTGCGAGGCCGCGCTCCACCATCAGTTGGTCAAGTCGTACTTTTTTCATAGGGGGCTATTGTAGCTGAACCCGCACGCAGCGTGCAAGCCGCACGGCAGGGCGTTAGGGCATACCAGTCAAATAAACGTAGCCCCCGGTCATTCTTGGGCAGCGCCTAGCGGCTGGCCAGCGTCGCCCGCCCGATCAGGGCCAGGGCCAGATCATCCTGCAGGGGGTGGAACAGGCCAGCGCGCGCATCGCGCAGCAGCCGCTCCAGCGGCAGCGCCCGCGTGGTGCCGAAGCCCCCGGCCACGCGCAGCGCCAGATCCGTCACCTCGCAGGCGGTGTTGGTGCACAGGTACTTGGCGCTGGCGATCTGCGCCGCCAGCCCGTCGCGCAGCTCGGGGTGGGCCGACCAGGCCCGCGCGGTGCTGTAGAGCAGCGCGCGGCAGGCATCTAGCCGCGCCTGGATCTCGCCGACCCACTGCTGGATATGCGGCAGCGTGGCGATCGGCTTGCCCAACGAGGGCGGCGTGCGGGTGTTGGCGTAGCCGCAGGCGGCGTTGCAGGCCGCCTGGCCCACCCCCAGATACACCGCCGCAATCGCCAGCGACCAGCCGCTGAGCCTGCCTGGCGCGGCAGCCCCCACAACCCGCCGATCGACCACATAATCCTCAGGCACAAACACATCCTCGAACACCACATCGTCGTTCCCGCTGGTGCGCATGCCTAGGCTCTCGCCGCCCGTCTGCTGCACCAAAACCCCGCTGGTGCGCGCGTCGATGATCGCGGTGGCCGTCTCGGCCTGGTGCACGCCGCCGGAGGGCGGGATCACCACGCCGGTGGCCATGTAGCGCAGCGCCGGGCCTCCCGTGGCGAAGATCTTGTGGCCGCACACCATATAGCCGCCGGGCACCGGCGTGGCCGTGGTGGAGGGCAGCGACCCGCGCGAGACGCTGCCCATGGCCGCCTCGGTCACCACCGAGTTGATCAGCCCGCCCTCGGCGGCGATGGTGCGGCAGACCTGGCCAAATACCGGCTCGGGCCAGGGGCGATCCTCGGCCAGCCGCCCAAGCAGCTGCACCAGCATGCCCGCGGCCAGCGCCGTCGCGCCATCACCTATGGCCAGGTGCTCCTGGGCCAGCACCATCTCCAGCACATCGGCCCCCGCGCCGCCGTACTCGGCGGGGATGACCAGCCGCAGGTAGCCCGCATCATGCAGGGCCTGGTAGTTCTCTATCGGAAAGCGACCCTGGCGATCATTCGCATCCACCTGCGGCGCGAAGCGCGCGGCCAGCTCGGCAGCCAGGTCGACGGTGCGGCGCTGGCGATCGGTCAGTTCTTCTCGGAGCATGCGGTTGCCTTTCTTGATCGAGGGGAGATTGGTTCTACGCTAGGGGATGTTGATCGGCCCAACCACCAGCGCATCGGGGCCATCCGTCGGCGCGCCCGGCAGCGGGCTGGCTTCCAGCCCCAGGCGGCGCTGATCCTGCGGCGTGTAGAGGCCCAGCGAGAGCCAGTACGAGCCGGGGGGCAGCTGCCGCGCCACGGGGATGCTCTGCCGCCAGACCACCACATGGCCCGGGCGCCACGCCGCCTGGAGCGGCACATCCACAGCGGCCACCTGCGCGCCGCTGGCATCCAGCACATGGATGAACAGCATGGCGTCGGGCGGGGCGGCCAGCAGCGGCTCTAGGTAGAGCGTCGCCGTGAGCACGCCGCTCGCATCTAGGCCAGATGTGTGGGTGTCATAGCCGTGCAGCGCAAATGCGCCGCCGAAGCGCGCCGCCAGCGGGTGACCGATATGCGGCAGCACGCGGTACACATAGGCGTACTCGATGCCGTGCCGCAGCACCGTGTAGGCGGGCGGGCCGGATGCGCGCAGCGCCGTGGTGACATCCGGCGCATCGCCGCGCTGGATCTGATCCACCGTCAGAATAGCATAGGACGGCTCGCGCAGGGTCGGCGGCCAGTTCAGCTCGATGGCCTGGTTGCAGCGGTAGAAGGCCATGATCTCGGGGAAGGGCGCAGCCACCGGCAGCTCGCAGCTGGGGTCGTCCTGGGCGATGAAGGCGGCGGCATCCTCCAGCCCCTCGCCCCAGCCCACCGGCACCGAGCGCGCCGCCGCCGCGCCGCCGCCCAGCAGCGGGCTATAGTAGGCCAGCTCGTAGGGGTGGAACCACAGGAGCGTGCCGACCATGGCGGCGGCCAGCAGCCCCGGCAGGCCCCAGACCAGTGCGTGCCGCGCCGCCTGCCAGCGGGCCAGAAGCGCATCGTAGAGCGCCAGCAGGCCGACGGCGGCCAGCACATCCAGCGCGGGGAAGATCGGCAGCAGGTAGCGGTCAAACTTCTTGGGCAGCGCGCTCATGGCCAGCGCGAACATGGCCACAAACACCAGCAGCCACAGCAGCGCCGCGCCACCCGCAGGCCGCCAGCGCCGCCCCAGTGCCAACGCGGCAGCGGCCAGCAGCCCCAGCCCCACCCAGGGCGTCAGGCGGTAGGCCGCCGCCACCGGGTAGAACAGCGGCCCCGGCGCAGCCACCGATACGCCCATGAAAAAGTTGCCCCAGGCGTGCGGCTCCGCGCCATTGCCGCTCACCTCGGCCAGCACCTTGGCCAGCGCCGCGCCGGGCGCGACCCAGGCCGCGGGCCAGAGCGCCAGCCACGTGGCCGCGGCCAGCGCCGCCCAGGCCAGCGCCGGTGCCGCCGCGCCCACTAGGGCCGTGCGCCACGGCAGGCCAGCCCGCCGCGCCCGCCACAGCTGCGCCAGGGCCAGCAGCCCTACCATCGGCACCAGGATAGCCGAGGGCGATTTGGTGAGGAAGGCCAGCCCGCCGCAGGCCGCCGAGAGCGCCAGCGCGCCCCAGCGCACCGGCTGCCCAGCGCCGCCCTGCGCCACCAGCAGCGCCAGCACCGCAAGGGTGATAAAGGTCGCCAGCAGCGCATCGGTGTGCAGCAGCTGGGCGTGGGCCACCAGAAAGGGGTCGCAGGCCCACAGCAGCCCGGCCAGCAGCGCCGCGCGCCCGCCCACCAGCCGCCGCAGTAGCGCGTAGCCCAGCGCCACCCCCGCCGAGCATACCAGCGCCACAAACAGCCGCATAGAGCGCAGCTCGGCCAGCTGGCCCTGGGCGTCGGCAAAGCCCGCAGCGGCCAGCGCCGCATGCAGGCGCAGGCCCGCCGCGCCCAGCCACATCGTGGTGACGCCAGGGTGGCCGGAGATCGCCGTGGCAGCGTAGTCGCCGCGCCCCAGCGCATCCAGAAACTCGTGCGAGCGGCCCAGCCACGCAAAGGCCTCGTCGATCGTTATGAAGGAGCCAAGCGCCAGCGCGCGCGGCAGCAGCGCCAGCAAAAACAGCAGCGCCAGCAGCGGCCAGCGGCGCGAGGGGGAATCGGAAAGTTCAATCACAGCAGCGCGCACCTGTTGGAAGCAAAGCGTATCCGGCTGGATTGTAGGCCAGATGCGGCGGTGGTGTCAAAGAGTAGCGCATGAGGACTCAGATCCGGTATGATAGCAGCGCCATCTCTATCTTTGAACAGGTGCACTCACATGACGACCGCTCGCCCATCCCAACGACCGCGCGTAATCGCCATTGCCGCCTATATCGGCATCTGCGGCGTGCTGCTCGGGTGCGCCCTTGCGCTCAACAGCGGCACCTTTACCTACACCCTCGATGACCCCTACATTCACCTGTCGCTGGCGCGCAATATTCTCCATGGCAGCTACGGTATGAACAGCGGCGAGTTCGCCGCACCGGCCTCCAGCATCATCTGGCCCGTTCTGATCGCGCCGTTTACCACGCTGCCGATCGGAGTCTACGCTCCGCTGATCCTCAGCATGGCCAGCGCAATCGGCAGCATCTCGCTGCTGGCGCGCATGTTTGCCGAGGCATTCGGGCGCGTGGAGGCCAGATACACCCAGGCGACCCAGGCCATCCTGCTGATCTGGCTCATGGTGACGGCCAATCTGATCGGCCTCACCTTCACCGGCATGGAGCACAACGCTCAGATCTGCTGCACGCTGCTCACCCTACGCGGGCTGCTGATCGAGCGCGAGCGGCGCATGGTGCCCTGGTGGCTCTGCGCCGCGATCATTCTGGCACCGCTGCTGCGCTACGAGTGCCTAGTGCTCTCTGGGCTGGCCATCATCTACCTGCTGTGGCGCAGGCATGTGGGCCAGGCGGCGCTCTGCGTGGGCGTCATCGTGGTGGTCATGGGCGCATTCACCGCCATGCTGGCCTCCCACGGCGTGGGGCTGCTGCCAAGCTCGGTCATATCCAAGTCGAGCGCCTACGGCACATCGGTCGGCGATTTCCTGGGCAGCCGACTCCAGAAGATCTTTTTCTCGCAGCCCGGGCTGGTGCTGCTAGCATGCATCGCCGCTATGCTGCTGAGAACAAGGCCGACGCTGCAGCCCGTGGCCTGGATCATGGCCGCCGCCACCGCCATCCACCTGCTGTTTGGGCGAACTGCGGGCTACCCGCGCTACGAGATGTACCTGCTCGCCAGCGACTGCGCATTTCTGATCATCGCGCACCCCGAGCGGATTATGTCGATCGTGGAGCGGGTGCGGCCCATTCTCGCCAGCATCACGCTGGTCATGATCGCTCCGCTGGTCAGCGTCACCAGCCTGATCGCAACCGTGGAGATGCCGATCGGCAGCAATAATGTCTACGAGCAGCAGTTTCAGATGGCGCGCTTTGTGGCCGACTACTACCGCGCCCCCGTCGCCGTCAATGACATAGGGCTGGTCACATGGGGCGGAAAGCAGCCGGTGCTCGATCTGTGGGGGCTAGCCTCCTATCCGGCGCTGCAGCTGCGGCTGGGCGACACGCCCGACCCGATCTGGATGGAGCAGATCGCCCAGCAGCACGATGTGCACCTAGCCATGATCTACAGCTACTGGTTTAAAGGCGTGCCGCCCAGCTGGGTGCCGCTTGGCACGCTGCGGATGAGCCGCTTCGAGGCCACCGTGACCGACAAGGTGACCTTCTACGCCACCGACGAGGCCACCGCCCAGCGCGTGCGCGCCATGCTGCCACAGTTCGTCGCCACGCTACCGCCCGCCGTGCGGTTCGAGCCACCCGCCGACACACCCCCTAACGAGCCATGAGGCCCTAGGCCGCCGCGCGCAGCCAGGCCGCCGTGCGCGCCAGCCCCTCCTCGGTGCTCACCAGCGGCGCGTAGCCCAGGTCGCGCCGCGCCGCGCTCAGGTCGAAGTAGCGCGAGTTGGCCATCTGCGCCACCAGCAGCCGCGTGAGCGGAGGCTCCTGGCCGCCGCCCAGCAGCCGGTAGGCATCCTCCATCAGCCCAGCGGCGGCGCGGGCCAGGGGGTAAGGAATGGCCGGGTGGTCGGGCACCTGTGGCGCGCCCACCAGCTCCAGCAGGCGGTTGATAAAGGCCCACAGGTTCACCGGCTGCTCCTGGCCGATGAAGTAGGCCCGGCCCACCACCGGCGACCCCGCGCGCAGCCGGTCGGCGGCTGCCAGATGCGCGGCGGCTGCGTTTTCCACATAGGTCACATCCACCAGATTGGTGCCATCGCCCACCCGCCGCAGCCGCCCGGCGCGCGCCCGCCGCACCAGGATGGGCATCAGCGTGGCGTCGCGTGGCCCCCAGACCAGCGGCGGGCGGATGGCTACCGTCAGTAGGCCGGGCTGGCGCAGCAGCCACTGCTCGGCCAGGGCCTTGGTGTAGGGGTAAGCCGCCAGGTAGCGGCGCGGGTAGGGCCGCGACTCGTCGGCGTGCTCCACGCTCTCCTCGCCAAACACCACCGAGGGCGAGGAGGTATAGACCATGCGGCGCACCCCGGCGCGGGCGGCCTGCCGCGCGATATGCTGCGTGGCCGTCACGTTGTTCTGGTAGAAGTCGCGCAGCGTGCCCCAGACCCCGGCCTTGGCGGCCACATGGAACACCACATCGCAGCCTTCCAGCGCGTCGGCTAGCGGCGTGCCCACCGCCAGATCGACCTGAAAGCAGGCCACGCCCAGCGCCTCTAGCTCGGGGTAGCGGCTGCGGCCCACCACCCGCACCTCGTCGCCGCGCGCCAGCAGCTGCTCCACGATCGCGCGACCGATAAAGCCATTGCCGCCCGTCACCAGCGCTCGCATCAGGCCGCCCTTTCCGGCTGGGCCGCCCGCGACTCCTCGCGCAGCCGCATCAGCTCCCAGAAGTCGCTCTCCAGCTTGGGCGTGTCGCCATCTTGCGGCAGGTGCTCGAAGATCGCGCGGTACACGATCCAGAAGCCGATGCTCACCACAATCAGGTTGGGGATGGGCAGCACCACGCGGGTCAGCCCGTTCACATAGGCCACCTGGCTGTTGAACTCGGGCGTGCCAAACGATGCAACTACGATATTCAGATTCAGAAAGAAGTTGATCACCGCCGCGATCACGTTGGCCAGCACCACCAGCCAGGTGGCCAGCTGCAGCTTGGCTGGGATGCCAGGCTCGCGCAGCAGCTCGGCTAGCGCACGCTCGCGCTCGGGGGTGTTGGGGTTCACAGCCTGGGCGAAAAAGAAGCGAAACACCGGCTTGCCCAGCAGCGCCGACACCGCGAAGATGATGGTGGTGACGAGCAGGCTCATGTTGTCCTTGATCGCGTACAGCAGCCCATCCACGAACCAGAAGGCAATCACGCCGTTAATGATCGCACCCAGCCCGATATAGCTGGTGATGAAGTTGAACTTCTTGGTGAGAAACAGCAGGTCATAGAACACCCAGGCCACGGGGATGAGCGCGGCAACCACGTAGGCGGTGGGCGCACCCGTGCGCGGCGTGAGGAAGTTGAGCACCAGGATGGGGATGACCGCACCGACAAACAGATCGAGGAGGAGCTTTGTGCTTTGCTTCATGGGTCGCTTTCTCAAGGGCTAGAAGCCCGCTTCTTGCAATGGCCGCTGACGCTCGGCCCAGGCCGCCAGGCGGTCGCGGAAGATCTTGGCGTTGTGGCGCACATCCACTGGGAAGGCCGGGTGAAATAGCACCGTGCGAATGCCCGCTGTGAGCGGCGTGGATGCGCCCAGCGCCAGCAGCTCGTGGGCCAGGCGGGCGCGCTCGGCCCGGCTGCGCGGGAAATGCCCCGGCCTTGGCTCGGCCACGATGGCAGGCGTGCGCAGCGCGCCGCCGCCCAGCCCCACCAGCGCGGTGCGGGCCACCTCGGGGTGCTGGTTGAACACCGGCTCGACCTGCTCGGTGAACAGGGTGCCGCCTGCCGTGGGCACGCGATGCGCCTTACGACCACAGAACCACAGCCGCCCCTGCGCATCCAGATAGCCCACGTCGCCCATGCGGTGCCACACGCGCGCGCCGTCGGCGATCTTGGCCAGCCGGTTGGCCTCGGGGCGGGCTAGATAGCGCCGCGTCACCATCGGCCCGCACACCACGATCTCGCCCACCGCCTCGGGCGGCAGCGGCTCCACATCGGTCCAGCTGGTCAGCGCATCCTCGCCGATCGGGATGATCCGCAGCTCCATGCCGGGCAGCGGCAGCCCCAGGCAGGCCCCGGCGGTCGGGCCGCGCTCGGCCTGGGCCGCCAGCACCTCGCGCCCGCCGATCGACGTGATCGGCAGGGCCTCGGTCGCGCCGTAGGGCGTGTGGGTGCCGCCGCCCTCGCCCAGCAGCGGCAGCATCTGCGCGTGCAGCCGCGCGGGCACCGGAGCGCCCGCCATCATCACGCGCCGCAGCGAGGGCAGCCGCTCGCCGCGCTCGGCGCAGTGGGCCGCCACCTTGGCCCAGATCGCGGGCGAGCCAAACGACGAGGTGACGCGGTGGCGCTGGATGAACGACACCACCTCGGCGGGGTCGCACGCGGCTGGCCGCGTGGGGTCGATAGGCGGGATGGCCGAGGTCAGACCCATGGCCACATTAAACAGCACAAACAGCGGGAAGACCGGCATCTCGACCTCGCCCTGCTGGATGCCATAGTGCTCGCGCAGCACAGCGCACTGGGCGTTGAGCATGCTGTGCTCGTACAGCACGCCCTTGGGCACGCCTGTGCTGCCAGTGGTAAAGGCGATCGCCGCCGTATCATCCGCCGCCACTGTCGCGGTGGGGTAGGGCGCGGCCACGCCCGCCCCCACCGACTCCAGCGCACCCAGCCGCAGGCTGCCCGGCGCAGCGTAGCGGCCCACCGTCACCCAGCGGCGCACGTGGCGCAGCGCGCCCGGCGCGGCCAGCCGCAGCAGGTGCGCGCGCGGCACGCCGATCAGCGCCTCGGGCGCGGCCTCGGCGATGCACTGGCGGATGTTCTGCGTGCCCATGGCCGGGTCGATCAGGATGGGCACTGCGCCCACCTGAAACAGCGCGAAGCCTAGGGCCAGCAGCGGCAGCCCGGCGGGCACCATCAGCAGCACCCGCGTGCCCTGCGCTATGCCGCAGCCCGCCAGGCCCCAGGCCAGTGCGTTGCTCTTGCGCGCCAGCTCGGCGTAGGTCAGCCGCTCGCAGCCGCGCGGCGTCTCGTGCAGCACCGCCACCTGATCAGGCCGCAGCCGGGCCTGCTCGGGCAGGAAGGCCGCGATGTTCTGCGCAGCCTCACTCGTCATGCCAGGAACCGCACGATGCGCGAGGCCACCTCGCCCGGGGCCTCCTCCAGCAGGTAGTGCCCCGCCTCGTCGTAGCGCGCCGCCGAGGCCAGCGGGAAGCGCTGCATCCAGCCGCTCAGGAAGCTATCGTCAAAAAAGGTGTCGCGCCCACCCCAGAGGATGAGCGCGGGGGTCTCGCGGAACTGGCCGATCTGCCGGTCGATCGCCTCCATCAGCGGCCATGTGGGGTGGCTAGGGTGGGTGGGCAGGTCTTCCACAAAGCGCTGCAGCGCGATGCGGTCGTGGTGGCTGCGGTAGGGCATCAGGTGGCCCTCGCGCACATCCTGCGGCAGCGTAGGCGTGTCCCACGGCGCGGCGTAGGGCGTCAGCCCCAGGCGGCGGCTGAGCAGATCGCCGAGCGGCGCGACCTGGCCCAGCGCCACCGGCAGCGGCACGCGCGGCGGCAGGAAGGCCAGGCTGTTCATCACCACCAGCCGCCGCAGCCGCAGCTCGTGGCGCACCGCGTAGCCCAGCCCGACCGGCCCGCCCCAGTCGTGCACCACCAGATCGGCCTCGGCGACACCCAGCTGGCGCAGCAGCAGGGCCAGATTTTTAATATGGTTCGCCAGCTGGTAGAGGTAGCCCTGCGGTTTGTCCGACAGGCCGCAGCCCAGATGATCGGGCGCGATCACACGGTGGGCCTCGCGCAGCGCCAGAATGAGCCGACGGTAGTAGAACGACCACGTGAGGTTGCCATGGAGCAGCACCACCACCGGCCCGCTGCCCTCATCCACATAGCTCATCGTGCCGCCGGGTACGGCGATGCGCTGCTGCGCGAACGGGTAGAGCGCCTGGGTGGGCCCAAGATCGATCTCTGTACGCTGTGCGGTAGCCACGGCGATCCTCCTTGGTTTGGTACGCAGGTGAGATTCGCGGGATACTATAGCATACAATCTGGCCCGATTCGACCCCGCCACACCGCAAGGGGAACCGCTTTACCACCAAGGCTCCAAAACGCCAAGGAGCAAAAGGGAACGAATACCACGAAGGCGCGAAGACACGAAGGGGACAAGAAAAGCATTTGGATAGAGGGCTGGCCCTCACATGGTGTCGCTTTTTCATGAGGGGTATTGGGATGCGGCAGGGTGCATCCAAGCGCATGCCGACCCATATCAGACATGGGAACGCCTGCTGGTGTGGTACCCGCGCTGGGCGATGCCGCACCAGCGATGCCCACGGTGTGGGCGGGTCTGGTGCCCGCCCACACCGTGGGCATCGCGTTCATCGAATACCGTGCGATGTATGCGATGTATGCGATGAAACACGGAGCGCATCGGCACGCGCCGCATGCATCGGATGAGGGTGCGATGAACGCGGCGTATCGCGATGGGGCGGGCACCAGACCCGCCCCTACACCCCTTGTGGATCATTGCGGGCATCGGGTCGCGGGGCGATGACGGCAATGTGATTCACGGCCATCGATCCCACATGGTTGCCAAACAGACCTGGGAACGCTGCAAAAGTGACACCATGTGAGGGGCTGGCCCCTAGGCACCGCCCGCGCAAGAAATTCACGCACCGAGTCCTAACCAGCACCATACCCGGCGGTGCACGAACAGCGTTTTCTGCAGATACGATGGTTCTGCTCGCCGCATCAGCGCACACCTACCCAATAACGCGCCCAAGCTGCACCCATCCCGCAACTTGACAGAGCAAGAAAAGCGGCGGTATACTTGCCCTGTGGCATTCGCCACATACAACTGTGTCGCTCCTTCGTTAGGCGCGGCGCTCATATGGACAGAAGTCGCTGCTCCGGCCCGTCGAAAGACGCTCAGGGGCATACCGTGCGGTTCGAGCTAAGGGCCGCATTAATGCGACTGCCCATGCTGGCTACGCCATATGAGAGCTTAAGCTCAACCAGGGGGGAGAAGACGCAACGACTACGGTATTTACCGCTGTTGCGCACCCCTCTGCATTGCATGCCGAAGGGGTGTTCTTTTTGAGGAACTCGATGGACGGTAGTCATCAACGTTGGGCGGCCGTACTGCGGTCGCCGAACACGACAACGGAACCCCACAACTCACCGACCGTTCCCGCGTGCCTGCCGCACCAAGGCCGCGTGATGTTCCCGCCCGGCGCACCTCGCTAGCGCATCGGGCGAGCCTTCACGCCCCCGTGCCGCAGCACGGGGGCGTTGCTATGCCTTGGGCATAGCGCACAACCTGGCGGGGCACAGCCAAGCCCGCTGCCGCCAGCGAAGGGAGGCTCGCAATGATGTTTCTGGCACACCTACTCGACAGCCCAGTCTGCGGCAAGACCGATGAGCTCATCGGCAAGCTCGACGACCTGATCGTCCGCATCGACCACTCGCCCTACCCCTCAATCAGCGGGATTGTGGTGCGCGACCGTGGGCGGCGCTTCTTCGTGCCCGCCGCCCACCTGGTGGGCATGAACGGCGTAGCCAAGCTCAACTCATCGGTGGTGGATGTCCAGCCCTTCCGCCGCCGCGATGGCGAGGTGCTGCTGGCCAAGGATGTGCTCGACCACCAGATCATCGACATCAGCGGGCGGCGGATCGTGCGCGTCAACGACGTGCAGCTCACCAAGATCGAGTCCGACTTCCGCGTGATCGGCGTGGATGTGAGCGCCCAGGCCCTGTTCCGCCGCCTCGCGCCCAAACGCCTGGCCGACCGCATCCAGGGCCGCCATATCATCGACTGGGATGAGGTGCAGTACCTGGCCTCGGCGGCCCCCGTGCAGCTCAAGGTCTCCTACAACCGCCTCACCGAGCTGAACCCGGTGGACCTGGCCCGCATCGTCGACGCGCTCTCCTTCCGCGAGAGCGCCGAGTTGATCGGCGGGCTGGACCACGAGACCGCCGCCGACCTGCTGGAGGAAGTGAGCGACGAGCGCCTGGCCGACCTGCTGGAGGGCATGGACATCGAGCGCGCCGCCGACATCCTTGAGGAGATGGCCCCCGGCGCTGCCGCCGACGCCCTCGAAGACCTGACCCGCGACATCGCCGCCCGCATCCTGGCCCGCATCGAGCCAGAGGAGGCCGCCGACATCCAAGAGGCGCTCTCCTACGATGAGGATAGCGTGGGCCGCATCATGGAGACCGACTTCGTGCGCGTACCCATGGGCTCCACCATCCACGAGGCCCTGCAGGCCATCCGCACCCTCGAAAGCCCGCCCGACCCGCTGCTGGCCGTCTATGTCGTCTCCGAGCAAGACCCCGAGGAGCTGCGCGGGATCGTGCGGCTGCGCGCCCTGATGCTGGCTGACCCCGCCATGCTGATCGACGACATTATGGAGGACGACCTGCCCACCGTGCAGCCCGAGGACCGCGCCGAGGATGCGGCCCGCATCCTGGCCGAGTACAACCTGCTGGCCGTGCCCGTGCTCGACGAGTCGATGCGGCTGGTCGGCGTGGTCAGCGTCGATGATGCCCTGGCAGTGCTGATGCCCGAGATATGGAGCCGTCGCGGCGCGCGCACCCACCTATAGCCGCGCCGCCCCACCCATGTCCGCCCGCTGGATCAGCCGTGGCCGCCGCAGCGCGTGGCAGCCCACACCACAAGCCGAGGGATCATCATGACCACAAACGAGCACATCAACGAGACCGCCATCGACACCACTCCCCACGAGCCGGCCAAGCGCCCGCGCTTCCGCCTCAGCCGCCGTGGCATCTGGCCCTACCTCATGGCGCTGGGGCCAGGGCTGCTGGCCGCATCCGCCGGCAACGACGCCGGTGGCATCGCCACCTACGCCTCGGCAGGGGCCAGCTACGGCTACAACCTGCTCTGGGCGATGGTGATCGTCACCATCTTCGTGGGCGTGGTGCAGGAGATGAGCGCGCGGCTCGGCGCTGTCACCAGCAAGGGCTTCTCCGACCTGGTGCGCGAGAACTTCCCGCTGCGCGCCACCGCGCTCATTCTCAGCACGCTATTTATCGCCAACTTCGGCATTATCGTCTCCGAGTTTGTCGGCATCGCCGCCGCCGCCGAGCTGTTCGGGGTCAGCCGCTACATCGCGGTGCCGCTGTCCGCGTTCATCGTGTGGCTGCTGATCACGCGCGGCTCCTACGACCGCGTGGAGAAGGTCTTCCTGGCGCTCTCCGCCGTGTTCCTCACCTATATCGCGGCGGCCTTTTTGGCCAAGCCCGACTGGGGCGAGGTGGTGCGCAGCACATTGCAGCCCACCATCCACTGGAACGGCGACTACCTGCAGCTGCTGATCGCGCTGATCGGCACCACTGTGTCGCCCTACATGCAGCTCTACATCCAGTCATCGGTGGTGGAAAAGGGCGTGACGCCCGACGAGTACCGCTACACCCGCTTCGATGTGATCACCGGCACCGTATTTGCAGGCATTGTCGCCTCGTTTATCATCATCGCCACGGCCACCACGCTCTACCCGCGCGGCATTACCATCGAGAGCGCATCCGACGCGGCCCAGGCCCTGGCCCCAGTCGCGGGCGAGTACGCCAGCGTGCTGTTCGCGGTCGGACTGCTAGGGGCCTCGCTGCTAGCCGCCGGGGTGCTGCCTATCTCCACCACCTATATGATGAGCGAGGCGCTGGGCTTCGAGCGCGGCGTGTCGCGCACGTGGGACGAGGCCCCCATGTTCTTGGGGCTGTTCACCGGGCTGGTGGCGGTGGGCGCGCTGCTGGCGCTCATCCCCGGGCTGCCGCTCATCCAGGTGCTGGTGGGCGTCTACGTGCTGAACGGCCTGCTGCTGCCGATCGAGCTGTTCGCCATCCTCGCGCTGATCAACAACCGCGAGCTGATGGGCAGGCACGTGAACGGGCCGATCTTCAACACCATCGCCTGGGGCGTGGCGATCACCGTCAGCGTGCTGTCGTTTTCGCTGATCGTGATCACCGTGCTAGGCTGGTTCGGCATCCATCTGTAGCCGCTGGGGCCGCATGGTAAAAAGAGGAGAGCGGCAGATGCAGTTTCCCTACCGCTTCGGGGAAGATCTGGTCTGGGTGCAGAAGCTGCCGCCCGCGCAGTGGGGCGGCCAGCACCAGCAGATCCTGCACGCACTGGCCTACCGGGGCGGGCAGCTGCAGATCGCTGCCGAGGGCTGGCGCAGCGCACCGCTGGGCGCTGGCGAGGAGAAGGCGGTCTTTGTGGTGTGCGACCCCCAGCGGCGGGTGTTCGCGCTGGAGCTGATCGACGAGCGCCACTACCTGAACGGGCGCTTCATCGGCGGGGCCTACTTCCACACCGCCCGCGTGGCCAGCCTGGCCCAGGTGCCCTTCAGCCCCGCCGCGCTGATCGGCCTGACCTTCACCGGCCTGGTCAAGGCCCGCGAGTTCGCCTACGGCTACGAGTGGGATCGCTTTCAGCTGCGCGCCGCAGGCCCCAGCCGCGCCGACTGGCTGCTCACATCCTGGCTGCAGTCGCACTTCCAGCGCGCTTTTGCCGACTATGCTGCGCGCTACCGCGACGTCCATGGCCGCAACGTACTGTTCGAGCTGCGCCCGCGCGATCAGCCGGGGGCGCTGTGCCCCACCATCGACCACACGGGGCGGCTGCGGCTCGTGCGCGTGGGCCTTCAGCCGATTGACCTGCGATAACATAGTGAGCAAGCATGCCATGCACTCTGGTATACTAGGCCGACTGAGAGCACAAAAGCGGTACTGCGGGCAATTATGAATAACAACTATCATCGGCAGACTATCACTATCGCATTTGCGATATTTATCGCTACACTGTTTATCTACCTCTTTTCTGCACTGGCAAGCGGGCAATCCTATACACCTATCGATGCCCACTTTAATACGCTGGCCAAAGCGCTGCTTCACGGACATATCGCTATCGAAAATCCTATCAGTACCCACGATCTCACTTTCTACAATGGTCGCTGGTATGTGCCATTTCCTCCGCTTCCAGCCTTGCTGATGCTGCCCTTTATTGCGGTGCTTGGCGATATCAATACAGTACTTTTTTCAGTAGTGGTTGGGGCAATAAATACCACATGTGTCTTCCTGCTGATTCAGTCGCTCATACATAAAGGTTGGACACAAATCCAGCTGATAGATAGCCTCTGGCTAACCGCACTCTTTGGTTTTGGCACTGTTCACTGGCAGGTTGCCACTGTGGGATCAGTATGGTTTCTCAGCCAGATATGTACGGTCACTTTTAGTATTTTGTGCATCTGGGCTGCACTAGCGCAACGATCACCTGTCCTTTCGGGAAGCGCTCTGGCGCTTGCGCTCTGGGCGCGTCCGCATATTATTCTGCTCGCTGTTGTTATTCTGGGAATCGGGTTACAGATCGCACAGGAAAAAGAGCAGAAGCAGCGCACCAGATTTCTTTTTCAGTGGGTGCTGCACGCAGGCATACCTATTGTGGTGTCAATACTGCTCTTCTTAACCTACAACTATATCAGATTTGAACACATATTTGATATTGGGTACCAGAGCCAGAGCGTCGCGGCACCGCTGAAGGAGGATCTACAGCGCTATGGGCAGTTCAATATCCATTTTACCCCAAAGAACGTGTGGGTTATGCTGTTCGCTCCGCCGATATGGAATAGCGAATCACATATACTTTTACCTGACCCAGTGGGGATGAGCCTCTTTCTTACATCGCCTGCGCTTATTTATCTGTTCTTTCCGCAGAAGCGCACGCCCCTTGTCATCGCTTCGTGGATATCGCTCGGTCTTCTCCTCATCCCACTGCTCACTTACTATAACACTGGGTGGTATCAATTTGGCTATCGCTTTAGTCTTGATTTTACTATCTTAGTGATTATCATGCTTGCGCATCTTAAGTCAGAGAATATCCCGATTTTTCTCCGTATTGGTATCCTGCTTAGTATTAGTATCAACGCTTGGGGGGCAATCTTCATCGGTCAACCGCAGTTCTAATTGTGGGTGGCATAACATTCGGTACAAATAATCCGCCGCACTCAGTATCTGAATGTGGCGGATCGCATAAAGCGCTCGGCTGTAGGCGGAATCACCCCACCAGCGCCACGAACACATCCTCCAGCGAGGGGTCGATCGGCTCGACCCGCGCATCCTCGACCCCGGCCTGCGCCAGCGCCGACAGCGCGGCGGGGGCCTGCGCCGCCACGCTATCCACCAGGGCGTGCAGCCGCGCGCCGTGCGGGGCCACATCGCGCACCCCCGGCAGCCCCTTCAGCACATCCAGCGCCAGATCCTGCGGCGAACCCTCGATCTCCAGCATCTCGCCCTGGATAGTGCTGCGCTTCAGGCCAGCGGGTGTGTCCAGCGCGATCAGCTTGCCGCCGTGCATCATCCCGATGCGGTTGCAGTGCTCGGCCTCATCCATATAGTGCGTGGTCACAAACACCGTCACGCCCTCGGTCGCCAGCGTGTAGATCAGCTCCCAGAACACCCGCCGCGCCTCAGGGTCGACGCCGCCGGTCGGCTCATCCAGGAACAGCACCTGCGGGCGGTGCACGATGGCGCAGGCCAGAGCCAGGCGCTGCTTCCAGCCGCCCGAAAGTGCGCTAGTCATCTCGCGCTCGCGCCCGCGCAGGTCGGCCAGCGCCAGCAGCTCGGCCATGCGGCCCTGCTGCTGCACGCGCGGCACACCGTAGACCGAGGCGTAGAACTCCAGGTTCTCAATCACCCGCAGATCGGGGTAGAGGCTGAACTTCTGCGACATATAGCCGATCCGCGCCTTGATCTGCTCGCCCTCGCGCCCGATGTCTAGCCCCAGCACATGGCCGTCGCCGCTGGTCGGGGTCAGCAGGCCGCACAGCATGCGGATGGTGGTAGTCTTGCCCGAGCCATTGGGGCCGAGGAAGCCGAACACCTCGCCCGCCTCCACCTGAAAGCTCACGTGGTCTACGGCGGTGAAGCTGCCAAACTGCCGTGTGAGATCGTGGGTCTCAACCGCGTAGCTACTTGCCATCGCTGGCCTCCCTCGGCGTACCGCGCTGCAGGTACATAAACACGTTCTCCATCGTGGGCACCACCTGGCGGGCGCTGTGCAGCGTCGCGCCCGCCGCGCCCAGCTGCTGGGCCAGCGCCGCCTGGTCGGGGGCGGCATCGGCCAGCAGGTGGATACGGTCGCCCAGCACCTGCACGTCGCGCACGCCCGCCATGCGGCGCAGCGCCTGCTCGGCCTGGCGCAGCGGCGCGGCGCTCACCTCCAGCACCGCGCCGGGCACCAGCCGCTGCAGCTCGCGCGGTCGGCCCGAGGCCATCATCTTGCCGTCGCGCATGAAGCCGACCACGTGGCAGCGGTCGGCCTCGTCCATGTAGGGCGTGGAGACCAGCACGGTCATGCCGTCGGTGCGGGCCGCCTCGCGCAGGATAGACCAGAACTCGCGCCGCGCCACTGGGTCGACGCCGGTGGTCGGCTCATCGAGCAGCAGGACCGCCGGACGGTGGATGAGCGCGCAGGCCAGGGCCAGCTTCTGCTTCATGCCGCCCGAGAGCGCCTCGGCGCGCCGGGCTTGAAAGGGTTCGAGGCGGCTAAACGCGAGCAGGCGAGCCATCAGCGCGGGCCTATCGGCGTTTGGCACACCGTAGGCGTCGGCAAAAAACCGCATGTTCTCGGCCACCGTCAGGTCGCCATACAGGCTGAAGCGCTGCGGCATATAGCCGATCTGCCGCCGCACGCCCTCGGGGTCGCGCCGCACATCGGTATCGCCCACGCGCAGCGCGCCACGGTCGGGCAGCAGCAGGCCGCACAGCAGGCGCAGCGTGGTGGTCTTGCCCGCCCCATCCGGCCCGATCAGCCCGTAGATCTGGCCCTGCTCCACTGTCAGGCTCAGCCCATCCACCGCCCGCACCGCCCCAAACGCGCGGGCCACATCCTCGATCACGATCATGCTCATGGTTGCCCCTGTGCGCTACTCCAGAATCGTGGCGTCGGCTGGCATGCCCGGCTTCAGCGCGTGATCCTCATTCGGCAGCTGAACCTTCACAGCAAACACGGTAGTCGCGCGCTCCTGGCTGGTCTGCACATTGCGCGGCGTAAACTGGGCCTCGCCCGCAATATAGCTCACCGTGCCCTCGAAGGTGCGCCCAGGGAAGCTATCCACCACCACGTTCACCTTCTGGCCCAGCCGCACCCGCCCGATCTCCGACTCGGCAATATAGACCGTCAGCTTGACGGTCTGAAGCGTGCCAATCGTCATCAGCGTCGTGCCCACATTGGCCTGCTCTCCTTCGTGAATAGGGCGAGTTAAAATAATGCCCGACCGTGGCGCGTGCAGCTCGGTCTTGGAAAGCTGCACGTCGATCTGCTGCAGCGCCGCCTGCGCCTGTTTCAGCTGCGCCTCGGAGACCGCCACCTGCTCGACGCGCGCGCCATTCTTGGTCTGCTCCAGCCGCGCCTTGGCCGAGGCAAGCTGCGCATCGGCAGAATCGAGCTGGGCCTTGGCCGCATCGGCGGCGGCGTGCAGCTGCAGCGGGTTGGCCGCAGTGGAGCTGGCGATGTCCAGCAGGCGCTGGGCGTTGCTCAGGTTGGTCTGGGACTGCCGCAGATCCTCGGCGGTCGCGCCCGCCTTGGCCTTGGAAAGGGTCGCGTCGGCGGCGGCCTGCTGCTGCTCGGCGGCCTGCACACCGGTCACCTCGGCCTGGCGGGCGGCCTCGGCGGCCACCTGGGCGGTACGCACAGCCTCCTCGGCCTGGCTCAGCGCGGCCTGGGCCTGCACATACTGCGAATAGTAGCTCTCGCGCTGGCCATCGCTCAGCTTGTTATCCGTCTTCTTGCCGTTGGTCGTGTTCGTCACCTTGGGCACCATCGGGTCGTTGCCGGTCTCCTGGGCGCGGTCCCAGTTCGCCTTGGCCTGGGCGTAGCGCGCCTGGGCCTGGGTCAGCGCATCCGCCGCCTGGGCCACCTGTGCCTCGGCCTGGGTCTTCGTGGCCGAGAGGCGGTCGCGGGTAGCCTGCAGGTTCGCCTGGGACTGCTCGGCGGAGGACTGGGCCACCGCGATGTCCTCGGCGCGAGTTCCGGCCTTCAGCTTCTCCAGGGCGCGCTGGGCGGCGTCGCGGTTGCTGCGCGCCTGGGCCACCTGGGCGTTCAGCTCCTGGGGGTTCTTCAGCATGGCCTGGGCGTTCTCGTAGCCCTTGGCAGCGCCATCGCGCGCGGCCTGGGCCTGCTCCACCGCCGCCTCGGCCTGGGCCACCTCCTCGGTACGCGCCCCAGCCTTCAGCAGGTCGAGGTTGGCCTGCGCCACATCCACCGCCGCCGCCGCCTGGGCGCGCTGGGCATCCAGCAGCGCGCGGTCGAGCCGCGCCAGCAGCGCGCCCTGTGCTACCTCCTGCCCCTCATCGGCCTGCAGCTCCTGCACGCGCCCCGCCACCTCGGATGTGATCAGGATCTCCTCGGCCTCGATCGTGCCCGACCCAGTGAGGCCCTGCGCCTCGCTAGCGGTGGCTGTCCGCCCATTCCACCACCACAGCCCACCGACGATCAGCACCACCACCAGCACCACAGGTGCTATTTTTGGCAATCGCTCACGCATACATCACCTCTTCTATGTTAACCATAGCTCCTAGTCCAGCCGCTTGCGGAAACGCATCGACGCCAGCACAATCAGCACGCTGCCGAAGATCGCCAGCGCGATCACCGGCTGCACCAGCGCATCCAGCCCAATCCCTTTGATCACGATCCCGCGCACCACCTGCAGAAAATAGGTGAGCGGGATAAGATAGCTGCACATCTGAAGAAAGCGTGGCATCGCCGCGATTGGGTAGATAAATCCCGACAAGAAAACCGACGGCAGCAGCGTGAGGAAGGTGAGCAGGAAGGCCTCCTGCTGCGTATTCGCGATCGTCGAGATCAGCAGCCCGATGCCCAGCGTCGTCACCAGGAACAGGCACGAGATCGCCAGCAGCAGCAGCAGGCTGCCCTTGATCGGCACCTGAAACCAGAAGGTGCCGATCAGCAGCACTTCGGCCATGATCAGCAGGGCCACCAGCGCGTAGGGCAAGATCTTCCCGACGATCAGCTCAATTGGCTTGATCGGCGTCACGATCAGCTGCTCGATCGTGCCGCGCTCGCGCTCACGCACAATCGCCGAGGATGTGAGCAGGGTGGCCTGCAGCTGCAGCACCAGCCCGATCAGGCCGGGGATCATGAACACCGCGCTCACCATGTCGGGGTTGTACCACACGCGCGGGCGCACCTCGAGCGGCGCGCTCGCCACCGCCATGCCGCGCCGCCCGGCCACGCGCTGCTGGATGTTGGTCGCCTCCACCTGGCCGATCAGCCGCGCCGCCGAAAGCGACGAGCTGGCCACCGTCGGATCCGATCCATCCAGCACGAAGCCCACCTGTGCGCCGCCGCGCCCCAGGTCGGCGGTATAGCTCGGCGGGATCAGCAGCCCGGCCTTCACCTCGCCACGGTCGATAGCCTGCGTCAGCCCGGTCTCGGATGTCACTACACGCGCCACCACAAACTGCCCCGACTGCACAAAGGTATCAATCAGATGGCGGCTCTGCTGGGTGTTGCTCTGGTCGAGCACGGCCATGGGCACATTGCGTACATCGGTGGTGGCCGCATAGCCCAGCAGGATCAGCTGCATCAGCGGCGCGACGAACATCACGGCCAGCGTGCGCGGGTCGCGGATGATGTGGATGAACTCCTTGCGCATGATTGGCCAGATTCGTGAAAACATAGGCCGTGGTTCTTTCTTAATTGACCGATCAATCAATTCACAAGACGATAAATGGTGCCGATGGTAGCAGCGCACCTAGGGGTACGCTGCTGAGAATGTTACGCTTGAGGCTTCTCCAAGCCATGGAGAAACAGATCGATCACGGTCGAAAGGATCTGCTCATCCGAAAGGCCCTGCGCCTCAGGTTGGAGAAGCGCATCCCGCGCCAACATCTGCACCATAAACATACCAACAAAACTGCGCGAGGCCACTGCGGTATCGTGTGGGCGCAGCACACCAAGCTCCACCTGGTGCTGGAGATACCCATTGACCAGCCCAAATATCTTCCTGCCAACGCCACGGTAGAACATCTCGCCCATCTTAGGGAAGCGTGAGGCCTCGCTGAGCATAATCCGAAAAAAGGCCACATTGCCTGGGTTATGGAAAATCGAGAGATAGGCTTGCCCAAGGCGGTAGAACGCCTCGCGGGGCGGCAGCGACATGAACTCCTCGGAACGATCAGCCAGCTGAAGCACCTGCGCTCGCTCGCGCACCAGCGATGCAAACAGATCCTCTTTATCTTTGAAATACCAGTAGATCAGCCCTGGCGAGATCCCGCCTGCGGCCTGGGCGATATCCTTATTCGTCGCTTTGTGAAAGCCCTTCGTGCTAAACACTTTCAGCGCCGCCTCAAGAATCTGCTGCCGCCGCTCGACATTCCCCTGAGTAGATTTATCGTCGCTCACATGAACCTCATTTGGCTGCTACAGTCTTGATTGACTAGCCAGTCAATCACAAGCATGTTATAGCATAAATTGATTGGCCAGTCAATCATGTATTTCCAGAAAAAGCCGCAAAGATGATGATCTCTGCGGCTGAAGAAAGATCCTAATTCCACGGCAGGCGCTTCCGTGCCTCCCAATACGCCTCGGGCTGCTCCCGCAGCCCAGCCAGCGCGGCCTCAGCCTGCGCATCCCAGGCCACATCTAGCGCCGCCAGGTTCGAGCGCAGCGTCGTCACCGTGGCGGCCCCGCTCAGCACCACATCCGCCCAAGGCTGGGCCAGCGCCGCCGCCAGCGCCAACGCATCCAGCGTCGCGCCCAGGCGCTGGGCCTCGCGCTCCAGCACGGCGCGCTGGCCAGCAAACTGCGGGTCGGCATTGCGCGCCGTCAGCCTGCCGTTGGCCAGCGCCTCTTTGACGATCACGCCCAGCCCTGCGGCATGGGCCTCGGCCAGGGCCGCACCGGCGCTGCGCTCCAGCACATTCCAGGTGGCCTGCACACCATCGAACAGGCGCACGCCATCTATTGTTATGTCGAGCGCAGCACGCAGCGTCTCGGCCTGCTGCGGCCCGCTCAGCGAAAGGCCGATCCGCAGCCCCTGGGCCTTGCGGTCGGCCAGGGCGCGCAGCAGCGCCCGATCGGCCAAAGCCCCGCTCTCCAGCGTCGCCGAGTGGATCTGGTACAGATCGAGGTAGGGGCCAAGCAGGGCCGCGCTCTCGGCCCACTGGCGCTCAAACACCGGCAGCGAGTGATCCTTGATCTCGTGATGCTCGGCATCCACCCGCCAGCCCGCCGTGTAGGTGTAGCCCCACTTCGAGCCAACCGTCACCGCTTCCGGCGCGATCGCCCGCGCCCGCAGCCAGCCGCCCAAAAAATCCTCGGCCAGGCCATACGATCGCGCCGCGTCGAAGTAGCGCACGCCAGCGGCCCAGGCCGCATCCATCACGCCCTCGGCCTGGGCGCGCATATGGGCCAGATCGTAGCCGCCCGCCAGATCATGCGCGTGTCCCAGGTTGATATACCCTGGCCTGCCTGCCGCCGCCAGGCCAAAGCCCAGCCGCGTCACCCGCAGGCCGCTCGCGCCAAACATGCGCTCTTCCATCATTCACCTTATCTACGCGCCGATCAGGCGCGAGAAGATATAGATTGCCAGCCCAGCAAGGCCGCCCACAATCGTGCCATTGATACGAATATACTGCAGATCCTTACCCACCTGCAGCTCCAGCTTCTCCACAGTGGACGCGGTATCCCAGCGACTCACGGTATAGGCCACTAGCTGGGCAAACTGCCCGCGGTACTCGCGGCTGAGGTAGGCAACCAGGTGCTCGACCCAGCCCTGCACCTTCTGGGCAAGTTCGGGGTCGCCCGTCACCGACGCGCCAAACTCGCGCACGCTACGGGCAATCGCGAGCTGCAGGGCCGAATCATCGCGACTGCTCTGCTCTTTCAAAAAGGCCTTGATATCGAGCCAGAGCGAAGCCGAGACATCGCGCACAAATGGGTTGGAGAGCAATTCCTGCTTCAGCGCCTCGCCGCGCGCGATTGTCTCGGGGTCGTGCTGCAGACGCTGGATAAACCGGGCTAGCACTGCCTCGAACCGAGTGTAAAAGGGATGCTCGGCATCGCCATTGATCTCCTGGATCGCCGTATTGATCGCTGCAAAGATCCGCTCGGCGATCGCATGATCAAAGGCTGGCGGCATCCACCACGGCGTCTCACGCTGGATCCGCTCGCGGAGCATATCCTGGTTTTCCTCAAGCAGCTGGGCAGAAAGGTGCATCACCTCGGCCACCAGCTCGTGCAGGCGCTCGCCCTTCAGCACAGCGGCCAGCAGCCTGCCCAAAAATGGCGACGGCTGGACTTTATCGATCTGCGCGGCGACGCTACGCTCGATCAGATCTTGGATCTCGCGATCATTCACCACATCCAGCGCGCCGTTGACCAGCATGGCCACCTGGCGAGCCACCTGGCTGCTCACCGCCTCCCTGCTCAGCAACTGCCCCACACGCTCGACAGCGTGCACGGCGCGGAGCCGCCCCACCAGCACATCCGGGGCCAGAAAATTTTCTTGTACAAACCGGCCCACGCTCTCGCCCAGGCTATCCTTCCGCCGCGCGATGATCGCAGTATGGGGGATAGGCAGGCCCAGCGGGTGGCGGAACAGCGCGGTGACCGCAAACCAGTCGGCCAGCGCGCCCACCATTGCCGCCTCGGCGAAGGCGCGCACAAAGGCCAGCGCGGGGAAACGCGGTTGTAGCCAGAGGCTCACCGCGAATACCGCGGCAACGAGGCCCAGCAGCCCAGTGGCGAGCTGGCGCATACGGCGCAGCTCGCGGCGCTTTTGCTCATCGGCAGAAAGATCCATAGTAAACCTACACCCCATTAAGCGATACGAGGCATAGCCCAACATCACATGGCTATGTCACCAACCTGACAACCTATTGCCGTCATTTCGCAATAGATTAGTTCTACAGAAAGACTATATACCGCTATACTTTTCTCAGCCTTGCTTTGGAGCAGAAAGCCTAACAACTCCCTCACCTCATATACATAGGGGATCGCCACTGGTTATGAATCGTTAACACAAATTGTTTCAAGATTCAGGCCCGCGCCTCTATATTTCCGTCAAAAGTTGTAGTATAATCTAAAACTAGTATCAAGAGGAAATGCGAAAACAGCCTTTTGAAAAAGATGCGGCCCCATCTGCCTCATCTTTCCCACACCCACAGACCGGCTCCTTCCCCGCGTGCAGGTGCCAAATCCCCCAGGATGGACAACCCCACGACATTTCGGGCGAAGTCAATGGCGACTTCAGAAGGAGGATTCGTCAATGATTGACAGTACCATTCAGCGACTGATCGAACGGACGATTGACTCTCCGCTTAAGCTCCAGCTGCTGCTGCTGTTCTGCGAGCACCAGAACTACACCGGCACCCCCTCGCAGATCGGCCAGCGCGCCTACCGCGACATCTGGAGCACCCGCGAGGCTCTGCGCGAGCTAGCCGAAGATGGCGTGCTCATGATCCAGCACAGCAATGCCGGCGAGCCAATCTACTGCTACCACCCCCTGCCAGAGCTAGCCGACAGTATCAACAAGCTCTATGTGCTCTATAACGAGCCAATCGAGCGCGACGATCTGCAGCGGCTCGTGCGTGATGCTGCATCCTACGCACCCTACCGGCGGGCGCGCAGCGGCGGCTTCGAGCAAGAGCGCTACAGCTACGCTTTCTAACCTTCTACTGCCATATAATCCTCTTTCATCACACCGTTATTGGTAATAGCCCATGCCTGCGAGTACAATCTCACTCACAGGCGTGGGTTATTGCTACTATAGCCCTAGCTGTCTGCGTTATAAATGTGCAGACAGCTAGGGCTATAGTAGCGTTACCCTTCGCAGATAGCGATGCAACTGCATCAAACAAAAAGGAGCCTGTGAGATCAGATCTCACAGGCTCCTCGGTTGCAACTCTCGCTAGAGCTTACACACCACCGTACACAAACCCAATATCTGCGTCTCGGTAGTTCTGCCCAGGCTGCAGATCGATCATACCATGCGGGTTCGCATTCGAGGTAAGGTAGATCATGAGCGTTGGGAAGTCAGGATCGTACTGATTCGCCAGCACCCAGTATTTACCTGGAGTTACCCCAGTGAACAGGTAGTGACCGGTGTCGTCATTTGATGTCGTAGTTGTCTGTGACAACGTATCGGTGTCGGCATCAAACACTCCATCGCCGTTATCGCGGTAGAGCCAGACCAGGACGTCATTCGGGCCGGAGGTCTCATCGGAATCCTGGACTGCATCGCCATCCCAGTCAAACCATACCTGGTCACCAATGCTGCCCAGAGGAATTGGCGTCGGCGTTGGCGTATTCGTCGGCGTTGGCGTATTCGTCGGCGTCGGCGTGTTCGTCGGCGTCGGCGTGTTCGTCGGTGTATTCGTCGGGGTCCGGGTCGGCGTGTTCGTCGGCGTGTTCGTCGGCGTCGGCGTGTTCGTCGGCGTGTTCGTCGGGGTCCGGGTCGGCGTGTTCGTCGGCGTGTTCGTCGGCGTCGGCGTGTTCGTCGGCGTGTTCGTCGGCGTCGGCGTGTTCGTCGGCGTCGGCGGCACCGGCGTATTTGTCGGCGTCGGCGTGTTGGTCGGCGTATTCGTCGGGGTCCGGGTCGGCGTGTTCGTCGGCGTGTTGGTCGGCGTCGGCGTGTTCGTCGGTGTGTTCGTCGGCGTCGGCGTGTTCGTCGGCGTCGGCGGCACCGGCGTATTTGTCGGCGTCGGCGTGTTGGTCGGCGTATTCGTCGGGGTCCGGGTCGGCGTATTCGTCGGCGTGTTTGTCGGCGTGTTTGTCGGCGTCGACGTGTTCGTCGGCGTGTTCGTCGGCGTCGGCGTATCCGTCGGCGGCACTGGCGTGTTCGTCGGCGTGTTGGTCGGCGTCGGCGTATTCGTCGGCGGAACCGGCGTGTTCGTCGGCGTCGGCGTGTTCGTCGGCGTGTTCGTCGGGGTCCGGGTCGGCGTGTTCGTCGGCGTCGGCGTATCCGTCGGCGGCACTGGCGTGTTCGTCGGCGTATTCGTCGGCGTCGGCGTGTTCGTCGGGGTCCGGGTCGGCGTGTTGGTCGGCGTCGGCGTATTCGTCGGCGGAACCGGCGTGTTCGTCGGCGTGTTGGTCGGCGTCGGCGTATTCGTCGGCGGCACTGGCGTGTTCGTCGGCGTGTTGGTCGGCGTCGGCGTATCCGTCGGCGGCACTGGCGTGTTCGTCGGCGTGTTCGTCGGCGTCGGCGTATTCGTCGGCGGAACCGGCGTGTTCGTCGGCGTCGGCGTGTTCGTCGGCGTGTTCGTCGGGGTCCGGGTCGGCGTGTTGGTCGGCGTCGGCGTATCCGTCGGCGGCACTGGCGTGTTCGTCGGCGTGTTGGTCGGCGTCGGCGTATTCGTCGGCGGCACCGGCGTGTTCGTCGGCGTGTTCGTCGGCGTCGGCGTATTCGTCGGCGGCACCGGCGTGTTCGTCGGCGTGTTGGTCGGCGTCGGCGTATCCGTCGGCGGCACTGGCGTGTTCGTCGGCGTGTTCGTCGGCGTCGGCGTATTCGTCGGCGGCACTGGCGTGTTCGTCGGCGTGTTGGTCGGCGTCGGCGTATTCGTCGGCGGCACCGGCGTGTTCGTCGGTGTGTTCGTCGGCGTATTCGTCGGCGGCACCGGCGTGTTCGTCGGGGTCAGCGTATTTGTCGGTGTTGGCGTACCATCAACAGGGCACCAGTCAAGACCACCCAGGTGGCGATCAGCGAGCAGGCGTGTGCCATAGCGCTGGCCATCGAGCGACATCAGAACTGGACCAAAGAAGATGTCCACCTGCACCGCACACGGGGGCAGATCAACCTGCAGATACACGCTCTGGCCAGGGCCCACCATTGCGGTATCCCAGTCAAAGATCTTCTGATGGTCGATCACGTTATCAAACTTCTCATACGAAGCCATACCCACTAGATAGGTGCACTCCGTATCAGTGTTTGTAACCTTGCCAAGGCTGTCGGTAATGAAGATACCGCTCAGATCGGCGTTCGGACTCGGCACACACATATCAACCGTCGGGGTCGGGGTCGACGTGTTGGTCGGAGTCTTGGTCGGCGCAACCGTCTTGGTCGCCGTGGCGGTGTTGGTCGCCGTCGCCGTGGCGGTGTTGGTCGCCGTCGCGGTGGCAGTGTTGGTCGCCGTGGCGGTGTTGGTCGCCGTCGCGGTGGCAGTGTTGGTCGCCGTCGCGGTGGCAGTGTTGGTCGCCGTCGCGGTGGCAGTGTTGGTCGCCGTCGCGGTCGGCGTCTTCGTCGCCGTCTTAGTTGCCGTCGGTGTCACGTTAGTGCACCAATTCGGCTCGTTGGGGTGCAGCGCACCAAACAGCCGTGCGCCATAGCGCTGGCCATTCAGAGACATCAGCACTGGTCCGTAGAACAGGTCGATCTGAGCCGCGCAGGCCGGCACGTCCACCTGCAGGTAGACAGTCTGACCAGGCTTGATCGTTGCGCTATCCCAGTCGTAGATTTCCTGGTGATCGATCACATTATCAAACTCGCGGTACGATGCCATACCCACCAGGTACGAACACTTGGCCGAGTTGTTGGTGATCTTACCAATGTTGTTGCCGATGAAGGACCACGAGAAGTAGGTTCGAGGATCGGGGGTCGAGCCTGGAACCGGAACACACGGGTCAACCGTCGGAGTAGCAGTCTTAGTCGGAACCTTGGTCGCCGTCGCGGTGGCGGTCTTGGTCGGAACCTTGGTCGCCGTCGCGGTGGCGGTCTTGGTCGGAACCTTGGTCGCCGTCGCGGTAGCGGTCTTGGTCGCCGTCGGAGGAACCGCCGTCGCCGTAGCGGTCGGAGGAACCGGTGTATTTGTCGGAGCAACCGTCGGCGTGCTTGTCGAGATGCTCGTACCACCGCAAACCACGCCATTCAGCGTGAACTGGGCAGGAATGGTGTTTGTACCGCTGTAGGAAGCCTGGAAGCCGAAGCTTGTGCTACCGCCTGCGGCAATGGTGCCATTGTACGATACATTCTTCGCGCTGACAGTCGCGCCATTCTGCGTCACAGCAGCATTCCAGGCATTCGTGATCTTCTGGTTGCCGCTAAACGTCCAGCCAACAGTCCAGCCATTGATCGGCGTCGAGCCAGTGTTCTTGATGGTCACATCAGCGGTGAAGCCGGTGTTCCACTGGTTGACCGTGTAGGTCACCTGGCACGAGCTGCTACCAGCAGGCGTGGTGGGCGAGGCGGGCACAGGGGTGCTCGTCGCAGGCGTGGTGGGCGAGGCGGGCACCGGCGTGCTAGTGGCGGGCACCGGGGTGCTGGTAGCCACCTTGGTCGGCGGGATCACCGGCGTGCTGGTCGGCACATTGCCGCCGCACGGGTTGTTCAGGCCCGGCTTGTGCAGCTCGCCCGAGGTCGTCAGCGACTTGACAGCTGTCGCACCGTCGATGTTCACCGACGAAGTGACGTTGGCATTCGGAGCCAGCAGCGCGCCCATGAAGTTGCGCTGGATGTTCAGGCTCGTCGCCTCGCTGAAGTTCCAGAGGGTGCGGCCACGGCCATCGAGGCTGGTGAGCCACGAGCCAACCATGTTGCCGCTGGACAGGGTCGCACTCGAGCCGGTCACGTTGATCACGACCAGCTTCGCGCCAACCTGGTTGTTCACCTCGATCTGCTGAACCTTACCGCTGGTAAGATCGGCAGCCGAGATGGTGAAGAAGGCAAAGCCCTTGGTGTCCTGCTGCGTGACATTGAACACCAGCGGCCCCGGCTGCGAGCTGGGGATGGTCGCCGTGTTATTAGCCGCGCGAGCAGCAAGCTCGGAAGAGAGACCGCGGACGCTGGAGCTGATCGAGGCAGCCTTATTCGCCAGGCTATTATCGATCACGGCGGCGGAGCCGCTGTTGCCCTGGTTAATGTTGAACGATCGGCCATTCACCTGGTACTGCACAGCGCCGAGCTTGGCAACAGTATTGTTGCTGCCAACCACCACGCTACCAGCATTGACATTCAGGGTACCACCAGCGTTCACGCTGCCAGCAACCTCCAGGCTCGCCTCAAGCGGGTTGAAGCTGCTCTGGTTCAGGTGGATGCCGAAGTTCGCCGAGCTACCACCGGTCAGGTTACCGCCCACAAATGTCTTGTACTCAACATCGGAACTAGTGCTCAGATCGCCAAGAGTGATGACATTGTACTGCGACATCCAGCCGAACCCGGGCGAAACAGGGCACGAGCCGCTGTCAAGCGTCGGGGTGGTGGTCGGGGGGAGAGCCGTTGCCGTAGCGGTCGGCGGAACAGCCGTAGCGGTTGCCGTCGCGGGCACCGCGGTCGCTGTGGGAAGAGCGGTGTTGGTGGGGGCCGTCGAAGTGCCGCCGCAGACCTGGGTGTTGTAGTCGTGCGGGTTGTGCAGCTCGACCGTCTGACCATTTACCACCACCGAGGCCGACGCGACATCGTAGGGCATCGGGAAGGTCGGGTAGTCGCGGAAGTGCCAGACATTGCCGCTGCGCTTATCGGGCGCAACAGTGGCGGTGTGCTGGACACCCGAGGCATCGGTGTAGCTGTACGTCAGCGAGCCAGGGGTGATACCATTTTCAACCTGCAGAAGCACAAAATGAACCTCTGTCTGATTGTTGGTGCAGACGTGGGAGAGGTTCAACTGATAAGCTGTGCTTTTTGTCGGCACGCTTGTGGCTGTGCTTGCTGCGGTCGCCGTCGCTGGAACCACTGTGGCCGGCACAGGCGTCGCGGTGCTCGCCTCGGTCGGGGCCGCAGGTGGTTGTGTCGGTGGCCCCTGCGTTGGAACCGTCGTCGAGGGGACGTCGGTCGCTGGAGCCTGAGTCGGAACATCAGTCGCCTTCGGGGCCTCAGTGGCGGGTACCTCGGTCGGAGGGATCACTTCCGTCGGCTTAGGAGCCTCGGTCGCGGGGGCCTCGGTCGGGATACTCGTAGCTGTCGTGGCCTCGGTTCGTGCGCGGGCTGCAAGAGCTGCGCTGGGCGAGATGTTTGCCAGACTCAGCGCGATGATGAGAAACCCAAGCATCAGCCGGGTCGCTCGCAACGCTTTGTCCATACGGAAACCTCTCTGCTCAAAAGAAAGTGTCATATGACGCAGACCGCCATACGTAGCTAGGATGCGAACATCGAGGCGCTGTGCGAAACGCACGGCGTTGGGCACTCATTCACATCACATGCATGAGAGACTGTACTATATTATCCTTGCTCTCAGACCTAATACTTTGGTACTGTCTTTTTACTAGGCATATCGCATAGCCTGTATGCTTCGGTAGATTACAAATTGGACATCTTTCATATAATCTACTGGTATTTTCAGATTCTCAGGTGGCTCCTTTCCGCGTTTCCGTTAAGATTAAGTAACCTCTGATTATGTTGACAGTGTCAGCGCTCGCTTTATCCTATGTTATTGTCATTTTCCAGCGGTTTTTATATGACACATTTGTCATATATGTACCCTATATTAGCGCTAGTCTTTACTTTATTTGCTATGATTCACCTCAGAAGAGCCGTTGGTAACGATATCAGAAAGAACAATTATGTCTAGCTCAACAACACGCTTCGGTCGTCTGCCGTGGATCGGAAAAGTAGCTATCGGCATTGTGGCATTGTTGATTGTAAGCGCGATCGCATGGGTTTTGCTGCCTCGCCAGGCCCAGAACACAACCCAGGGGCCGCCCCCCGATCCGGCGCTCACTGCGGCGCATCAAAAGATCATTGATTCGATCGTAATCCCTATCGAGCGGACAACACAAACCACGCCAGTACCACCCAAAGTACGTACTATCAACTCCAATAATACGATTACGACCTTCCTATCAGTGCCGCTTGTACGCAGCGCAAACACTAGCTCAGCACAATTTATCGAAGAGGCAAAACAGCAACTCGCAACCGTGATCAATACAATGTTTGCCGCTGATTCAAACATTCAGATCCTGGTACTCACTGGAACATACCCCGTATCGGATGGGCGTGAGGCGGTAGTTGTTTCCGTCTTTATGGAAAAAAGCGCCTGGCAGGAGCAAGGAAAAATCACCAGCACTAATATCGAAAAGGTCGCCCAATCATTTCAGATAAGCAATGCTTTTAAGCCTTAAAACCCCATCAAACGTATATATTCAAGAATCAAGAGCTTGAACGCTATCTCTTCTTCATATGATCGGCTAACGGCCCAATATGCTCTCAAAAAGCACATTGGACCTCTTTATATTATGACATTTTTGTCATGCTATCTCTTCATGGCACACCAAAAGGATGCCTACTTTGCGCAGCTAGGAAACCTGAAAAAAGTGGTGTAGCGCATCACGCAGTGGCAACGCTTCGTTCTGGCATCGCTGATAGGCGCGCAGGAACGGAATAATATGGCCGCTGGCGGTGGCGACCTCGCGCATATAGAGATAGGCCATTGGTCCGCACTGATCTAGGTATCCGCTTTCATGAAAGCGCCGAATCGCAAGATCAAGATCATAGGGCGTAGACTGATGGGCTATATGCCAGCCTGCGGATCTACGTTCGAGCAGCAGATACTGGGCCTCTGTCGCTAGTCCCAACGGCAGACCTACCGAGCCCGTGGTGACAAAGGTATGGCGGCCCCAGATTCGCATTGTCGGCATGTGGTTGTGAGCACGCACCACCAGCTGCTCGGTCAGGCCAGGATACATGGCTGGGATCTCGGCCTCGGGCGTGCAGGCGTCGAAGTTGTCGCGATCGCTACGCAGCGAGGCGTGCACAAACAGCAGATCGGGAAGTTCTGGCAGGCGGAGCTCCAGCGGTAGCTGGCCCAACTCCTCGATCTCGGCAGCGGGAAACTGCTGATAGGCCCAGCGCACCGGGTAGAACTGCTCGGTATGCCAGATCGGCGGGGCATCGGGGGCGTGGAAGTGGGCCAGATAGCGCTCGTGGTTGCCGCGCAGAATCGGGAAGCCCAGCCGCCTGGCCAGCTGCCAGCACGCGTACGAGTCTGGCGAGCCATTGACGATATCGCCCACGATGACGATCAGGTCGGGGTGCTGCCGCTGGGCATGTGTAATAGCCGCCTCGAACGCCGGAAGGTTGCCATGGATATCGGCCAAGCATGCGATGCGCATTGTGCTCCGCTTTCTATTACAATTAGATGGCTTGCATAGGATCCCTAGATGAGTTTATACTCATACTACTGCTTTCCAGCCACTCAATCAGGCCAGCTTGAGTGCAACCTATGACGTGGGTGGAACGTGTCATGATTGTAGCAACATGTGATCTTGGGGCGAATGATGCGCGGCTGATCGGCCTGTGAGTCTTCGCTTGTACCACTGATATGACCAAGGAGGATGTATGAGTTTCTCGTACGCACCAGCGGCCACCCGTTCCGAGTCGCAGATTCGCGAGATGTTTGTGCAGATCTACGCCTGGATGACGGCAGGCCTGCTCACCACTGGGGCAGTGGCCTCATTCACCGCCGGATCGCCTGGCATGCTGGCGCTGATCTTCGGCAACCCATTTATGATCTGGGTGCTGTTCATCATCGAGATCGCGATGGTGCTGAGCATCGGCGCGATCACCGCCCGCGTCTCGGCGGCGGCAGGCATGGCGATGTTCCTGGCCTACGCCGCCGTCAACGGGCTGACGCTCTCCAGCATCTTCCTGATCTACACGCAGGATTCGGTGGCCCAGGCGTTCTTTGTCACCGCCGGAACCTTCGCCGTGATGAGCGCGCTGGGGCTGGTGATCAAGCTCGACCTCTCACGGGTGCGCAATGTGCTGTATATGGCCCTGGTGGGGCTGCTGCTGGCCACAGTGGTGAATATGCTGTGGGCCAACAGCACGCTGTACTGGATCATCACCTACGCAGGCGTGGCGATCTTTGTGGGGCTGACGGTGGTGGACACGCAGAAGATCAAGGAGATGGCCCTGGAAGATCGCAGCGAGGGCCTGGGGCGTGTGGCGGTGATCGGGGCGCTCACGCTCTACCTCGATTTTGTCAACCTGTTCCTGTACCTGCTGCGCATCCTTGGCTCGCGCAAGTAGCTTTTCCATACCAGCAGGCGTAGATCGCTAGCAGGTCTAGGGCATCACAACGTCAAAAAAGCGCGCACTCGAGTGCGCGCTTTTTTCTTGCCGCCCAGTTCATGGCAGCAGCAGGTGCAGATCGCCAAACTCATGCCACAGGTAGCGCTCGGCAAGCGCCTCGGCGTAGGTCTGGGCAAGATGGCCTCTTCCGGCCAGGGCCTCAAGCATGGCCAGGTGGGTGGCGCGCGGCTCGTGAAAGCCGGTGAGCAAGCCATCAACCACCCGCAACCCGCGCTCGGGCGTGATCACCAGATCGGTCCAGCCCCGGCCTGGGTGGGCCACGCCGTGCTGGTCGGCCACGCTCTCGATAGCGCGGGCAGCGGTGGTGCCGACTGCCACCACCCGCCCACCACTGGCCCGGGTCTCGTTCACCGCGCGGGCACTGGCCGCCGACACGCGGTAGAGCTCCTCGTAGGGCGGCTCGCCCTGCTCCTGGCTGGCCACGCCGGTGTGCAGCACCAGCGGGGCGATGCGCACCCCGCCTGCGGCCAGCGCCGTCACCAGGGCGGGGGTGAAGGCGCGGCCCGCCGAGGGCATCTCGGCGCTGCCCGGCTCGGTGGCGAAGATCGTCTGGTAGGCCTCGATCGGCCAGGGCTGCGCGGCGTAGCTGTAGCGAATGGGGCCACCATAGCGCGCGAGGTAGGCCAGCAGCGGCTGCGGCAGATCGAGCGCGGCCACCCACAGGCGGGGAGGACTATTGTTCTTGTAGGGAGCCAGCAGGTGGGCAGAGCCGCCACCCGGCAGCGCGACACGCTCGCCCGTCTGCATAGTGAACAGCGGCTGCGTGCCCGACTGCGCGGGCTGGCGACACTCGACCACCCACAGGCCGCCTAGCAGCCCGGTGGAGAGATGCAGCACGATCTGGTCGCCGCCAGCGCGCACGGCGGGCAGCGCGGCGGGCAGGGTCGCGCTAGTGTTTACCAGCAGCAGGTCGCCCTCGCCCAGCTGGCTGGGCAGATCGCCAAAGCCCATGTGCGCTACCTGATCGCTCCGGTAGTGCGAGACCATCAGGCGCACCGCATCGCGCCCTGGGCCACGCTGCTCGGCGGGGGCAGTGGCAACCAGCTCGGGCGGCAGCGCGAAATCGAGCATGCCCGAAAGTGGGGCGATGGGGTCGGTGGCGAAGCTGGTCATCGGCTGGCCTCCACCGGCAGCGAGCGGGCCTGGTAGCGACCGCTCGGCAGGCCGCCACCCAGCAGCGCCAGCAGGCCCGGCACGCTGGCCTCGGGCGGCGGGCGGTCGCCGATATCCTCGCCGGGGAAGGCATCCTGATGCATCTGGGTGCGCATATCGCCGGGGTCGACCACGTAGATACGTCGCTCGGGGCGCTCGGCAGCCAGCACCGCAAACAGCTGCTCAAGCGCGGCCTTGCTTGCGCCGTAGCCGCCCCAGCCCGCGTATGGCTCGACAGCGGCATCGCTTGAGATCGCGAAGATCGGCGCGGCAGGGGCAAGCTGCGGCCAGAGCGCCTGGAGCACGGCGAGCTGGGCGCACACATTGGTCTGCAGCAGTGCGGCCAATGCGTCAGGGCTGAGGTCCAGCGCCGCAGGCATGGGGCTAGGCCCGAGCGTGCTCGCGCTGAGGAACAGGGCATCGATCCCGCCAAACAACTGCGCGGCCTGGGCCAGAGCCGACTGATGCGCGGGGTCAGCGATATCGCCAGCGATCGCGCGCACCTGGGTGTGCGCCGCCAGCGCGGCGCTGGCCTGGGAGAGCGCATCGGCACCACGCGCGTCGATAACCAGCTGCCAGCCCTGCTGGGCAAGCTCGCTAGCAAGCGCCAGCCCAAGGCCGCGTGACGCGCCGGTGATAACAGCAACTGGTGGCATTGTTTCTCTCCTTTATGATCAGGTAGAACAACGCCATGGTAGCCCAAGGGCGGCGGCGGATCGCCCGCCGCACGGCGGGAGCGCGGCCTGTACCTTGGTACAGCGCTAGATCAGGCCGCGCTGACGCGCAAAGGCCACCGCCTCGGTGCGGTTGGTCGCGCCCAATTTGGCAAACAGCGAGCTGACGTGGAACTTGACGGTGCGCTCGGTGATGCCAAGGGCGGCGGCTATCTCCTTGTTGGGGTGGCCTAGGCCAATGCGGCACAGCACCTCGCGCTCGCGCTCGGTGAGGGCGGCGGGCGGCTCGCCCTGCTGCTCGATCTGGCGCAGCAGCCGCGTGGCCACCACCGGCTGCAGCAGCGCCCCGCCAGCGGCAACCACACGGATAGCGTGGAAGATCTCGGCCCTGGGCACACCTTTCAGCAGATAGCCGCTGGCACCGGCGGCGATGGCGCTAAAAATACGCTCGTCGCTGTCGAACGCGGTCAGCACAATGATCGCAGCAGGTATTTGCTCGGCGCGAATACGCCGGATGGCCTCCGCCCCATCGATCTGCGGCATCGACAGATCGGCTAGCACCACATCGGGCCGCAGCTGCCGCACCATGTCCACCATCGCCACACCATCGGCGGCCTCGCCCACCACCACAAAATCGGGCTGAGTGCCAAGCACCGCCACCAGCCCATCGCGCACGATCGGGTGATCATCGGCCAGCAAGATGCGGATGGGGGGCGCAGGATCTAGGCTGTCCGTCATGCTCGGTTTGGTAGTAT
The DNA here is from genome assembly GCA_009268125.1 of Chloroflexia bacterium SDU3-3. Taxonomy (NCBI): domain Bacteria; kingdom Bacillati; phylum Chloroflexota; class Chloroflexia; species Chloroflexia bacterium SDU3-3. Next base: position 77,881 of record WBOU01000021.1, read on the forward strand.
GCATTCGATACGCGTTCCTAGGCCCGGCGCACTGGCGATCTGCATGCTGCCGCCCAGCAGCTGGCAGCGCTCGCGCATGCCGATCAGGCCAAAATGCCCTGGGTATATGCGATCTGGGTCGAAGCCCTGGCCATTATCCTCCACCGCCAGCTGGACATGGGACAAGCTCGCTGCCAGGGCAATGCCGATTTCGCTCGCCCCCGCGTGCCGCAGCGCGTTGGAGAGCGACTCCTGGGCGATGCGGTAGATCGCCATGGCCACGCGGCCATCCACCGGCACCTCGGCCCCGCGCGCCGAGAAGCGCACCAGCGCCCCATGGGGTGCGGCCAGCTGCGCCAGGGCCTCGGCCAGCGGCAGGCCATCCAGCGGCGCGGCGCGCAGATCCAGCACGCTGCGCCGCGCCTGGTCGAGGCTGGCCTGGGTCAGCGCGATGGCGCGCTGCAGCGCCGCCCGCGCCTGCGGGGCCGCGCCGCCCTCCAGCTGGGCATCGGCGGCATCGAGCTGCAGCGCCGTGGCCGCTAGGCTCTGGGCCAGCGAGTCGTGGATCTCGCGCGCCAGTCGGTTGCGCTCCTCCAGCGCGCCCAACTGCACGCTGCGCTTGAAAAGCTGGGCGCGCTCAACCGCCATGCCCACCAGGTCGCCCACGGCATACAGCAGGCGCAGATCATCGGCGGAGAGCGCGCGCCAGTCGGCGCTGGCCACATTCATCACGCCCATGGGGCGCTGGTGGGCATACAGCGGCACGCTGGCATGGTAGCGCAGGCCATTGGTGCCGCGCGCCAGACCCTTGAGCCGCGTGCACGTAATCATACTGATATTGTCGGCCCCGCCCATGTGCCCATCGCAAAAGCGGTCGAGGCAGTAGCACGTGCCCTCCATCAGCTCGGGCACCGCGCCCAGCGCCGGCGGCAGGTCTTTCGACGCCGCGAGATAGGGCTGGCCGCTCGCCTCATTCAGCAGCCAAACCCAAGCGCTGTGCAGCCCAAACAGCGCGGACACGTGGTCGAGCGCCACGCCCAGCGCGGTGGCCAGATCGGACTCGCCATTCAGGGCGGCGGCCACCGTGGTGAGAATGGCAAGCTCGCGGTTGCGCTGCGCCAGCTGTTCTGAGTCGGTCATAGTTTTTATTCCAAATGAAAAGCCAGGGGCGATCCCCTGGCCATCCAGCGCTGCCCGGCGGGCCAGCCTACAGCTGCGGGTAGCCATCGATCAGCGGCTGTACCAGCTCGATATCATTACCATCGGGATCTTTGAAGAAGGCCATCTTGAACACCGGGCTGTCCTCGGGGAATCCCTGCGGCAAAATATGAAACGGAACCCCCTTCGCCGATAGAGTCTCGTACGATTTCTGGACATCCTCAACCTCAAAGGCGAGGTGTACCCAGCCCTGGCGCGACACGTTCGGCGGCTCCAGCCGCTCCACCAGCTCGATGGTGATATCGCCAGCGGCGAGATAGACGATATTGCGAAATGAGAAGCTGCCGATCGGAACCATTCCGAGCGTCTTCGTGTAGAAATCACGGAGTGCCTCAAAGTTGGGGGTACAAAGCGCCACGTGGTGCGTGCCCAAAACCTGCATAGCGTTCGTCTCCATGAACAAGGGCGAGTAGGAGCCAAGACACAAACTGCCCGCAGAGGCAGAAGAGCACCGGAGCGGATACCTTGCGAGAGAAATTTGCGGCTAGGCGAAAATAGTATACCATGGGCAATCACCAGATGCACCGTTGGGATTAGGCAATCCAGGGTCTATGCGTTCTGTCTGATGACGCTGCGCATGCTGTGGTGAATCGGTTTTTCCCTTCGTGTCTTTGCGCCTTCGTGGTAAAAACGTTCTGCCAAGGGAGAACGCATAGACCCTGTAGGCAATCGCCTGAGCGCGCATAGTTGTCTGGAAAGATCGCTACGTCGCGATCTGATTACCGATACGCCCCAACAACATCGCTAAGAAAACCGCGATGGCGCGTATAATGGTCGCAAGGTAACGTGAGGATAAGCGTGCAGGAGAGCCGATCTCCCGCGCTGATGAGGATTTCTATGTCGAACAACCTATCGCTGACCCAGCGCCCAGCATACCAGGCGCTGTCCGCACACGCCGCCGAGATCCGCGATCTGCATCTGCGCCAGCTGTTTGCCGAGGATCCGGCGCGCGGCCAGGATCTGGTGATCGAGGCCGCCGGGCTCTACTTCGACTACTCCAAGCACCGCATCACCCGCGAGACCATCGCGCTGCTGATCGCCCTGGCCGAGGAGGCTGGTCTGGCCGAGCGCATCGAGGCGATGTACTCGGGCGAGAAGATCAACGCCACCGAGCAGCGCGCCGTGCTGCACACCGCGCTGCGCGCCCCGCGCGACGCCAGCATCATCGTCGATGGCGAGAATGTGGTCCCCGAGGTGCACGCCGTGCTCGACCGCATGGCGGCCTTCGCCGACCAGATCCGCAACGGCGTGTGGCTGGGCCACACCGGCAAGCCCATCCGCAACATCGTCAACATCGGCATCGGCGGGTCGGACCTTGGCCCGGTGATGGCCTACGAGGCCCTGCGCCACTACACCCGCCGCGACATGGTGTTCCGCTTTGTGTCGAATGTGGACGGCACCGACTTCGCCGAGGCCACCCACGACCTCGACCCCGCCGAGACGCTGTTCATTGTGGCCTCTAAGACCTTCACCACCCAGGAGACGATGACCAACGCCCACACCGCACGCACCTGGCTGCTGGGCGCGCTGGCCGACGATGCGGCGGTGGCCCGGCACTTCGTGGCCGTCTCCACCAACGCCGCCGAGGTAAGCACGTTCGGCATCGACACCGCCAACATGTTTGGCTTCTGGGATTGGGTCGGCGGACGCTACTCGATGGACAGCGCCATCGGCCTCTCGACCATGATCGCGATCGGCCCCGATGGCTTCCGCGAGCTGCTGGCCGGATTCCACGAGATGGACGAGCACTTCCGCAGCGCCCCGCTGGCACAGAACATCCCGGCGATCATGGGCCTGCTGGGCCTGTGGTACACCAACTTCTTTGGGGCCGAGACCACCGCCGTGCTGCCCTACGACCAGTACCTCAAGCGCTTCCCCGCCTACCTCCAGCAGCTCACCATGGAGAGCAACGGCAAATCGACCACGCTGGACGGCGCGCGGGTGGACTACCAGACCGGCGCGATCTACTGGGGCGAGCCGGGCACCAACGGCCAGCACTCGTTCTACCAACTGATCCACCAGGGCACCAAGCTTATCCCGTGCGACTTCATCGGCTTCAGCAAGACCCTCAACCCGCTGGGCCGCCACCACAACCTGCTGATGGCCAACATGTTCGCCCAGGCCGAGGCGCTGGCCTTCGGCAAGACGCCCGAGCAGGTGCGCGCCGACGGCGTGGCCGAGTGGCTCATCCCCCACCGCACCTTCGAGGGCAACCGCCCCTCTTCTACCCTGCTCATCGAGCAGCTGACCCCGGCGGTGCTGGGCAAGCTGGTGGCCCTCTACGAGCACGCCGTCTTCACCCAGGGCGTGATCTGGAACATCAACTCGTTCGACCAGTGGGGCGTCGAGCTAGGCAAGGCCCTGGCCAGCCGGATCATCCCCGAGCTTGAGTCGCAGGCCGCGCCCGCGCTGGGCCACGACAGCTCGACCAATACGCTGATCAGCCGCTTCCGCGCCCAGCGCGACGCCTAGCCCGAACCACCAAAAGCCCACGCCGCGCGGCGTGGGCTTTTGGTGGAACACTGTTTGCTTTTCCTTCTAACAGCAACTGCGCCGCGCGGCGCTCAGAAAGGAAAGGCAAAACCATGGTCACTCCTCTGCTGATCACCCCCGACCCCAACGAGGCCTACCAGATCGCCAACCACCTGATGTCGATGGGCGTGCCCACCAACGACATCCAGGTCGCGCACTTCAGCCCCGCCAGCGACGAGCACACCCGCGTGGGCACCTTCAGCGACGAGGATGCCAAGGAGCAGCGCGTGGGCACCTTCGACGACGCCGATGCGCACGACCGCCCCAAAGGCAGCTACGACGATACCGAGCAGCACCAGCACACCCGCGAAGCCCCGCGCAAGGGCCGCTACGATGACACCGAGGGCGTGGAGAGCCTGCCGCACATCCATCGCTACACTAGCTACGACGCCTTTGTGGAGGCCATCCGGTCATCGGGCATCAAAAAGAGCGCGATCCCAGCCGATTCATCATCGGCCTGCACCGCGCTCTTCCTACCCGCCAAGGCCCCCTACCTCGCGCAGGTAGAATACATCTTCAGCGGCAAACAGCCGGGCATCTAGACAATACCCATGGCCCGAAACGCGCCATCAAGGTGCGCCAGCTCGCTGCTCAGCGCGGCGAGCAGGGGTTCGGCAACCGCCAGATCGCCCGCCTTGCCATGCTGCTCAAGCGTAGCCCACATCTGGGCAAAACGCTGCGCGCCAAGCGTGGCGCTATTGCCTTTCATCAAGTGGGCCACGCGCGCCACGGTGGCGGCGTCGCCCTGGGATGCCGCCACGCGGGCCTTACCGATGCTCTCCTGGGCCTGGGCCAGCATCGCATCCTTCATCTCGACCAGCACGGTATTGTCGATCTCGACCGCGCGCAGCTCGCTTATCACCTGCGGGTCAAGGGTAGGATCATCCAGTGGCGGGGCGGCGCTCTCCTGGGCAAGCCAGCGGGCCAGCACGGCAGAAAGCGCCTGGCTCTGCACCGGCTTCGAGAGATAGTCATCCATACCAGCCGCGATGCAGCGCTCGCGCTCGCCCTGCAGAGCATTGGCGGTAAGCGCGATGATCGGGATGCGACGCCCGTCCTCGCGTTGCCGGATCTCGGCGGTGGCCGTGAAGCCATCCATCTCGGGCATGTGGCAGTCCATCAGCACAAGGTTATAGGGGATCTGGCTCAGTGATATCAGGGCCTCTTTGCCATTGGCGGCCAGATCGACGCGGTAGCCCAGCCGCTCAAGCATGCGGGCGGTCACCTGCTGATTCACCGCATTATCTTCCACCACCAAGATCCGCGCATTGATCTGCGGCGGGGCCAGCACCACGGCGCTGGCGGCAGGGTCAGAAGATTGTGCGGGCTGCACTCCGAACGCCATAAGCAGGGCGTGGTAGAGCTGGCTTTGCCGCAGCGGCTTGTTCAGCTGTGCAGTGATGCCGGACAACGGCCCTGGCAGGCGCTTCCCATAGGGCACAACCAGCATAATGGGAACATCCCGCAGCAGCGCATCGTTCTTGATCGCGCGCGCGAGCGACATGCCGTTCATGCTCGATGCATCCACATCAATAGCCACAGCATCGTAGCCCGCGCCGCGCTGTAGCGCCTGGCGCAGCGTGGTGATCGCCGTAAGCATGCTGGAGCTGCCTGTCACTACCATGCCCCATGGCTCCAGCATGCGGCGGAAGAGGTTTTGCTCATGGGCATTGCCGCCCACCAGCAACAGCCGCTTGCCGCGCAGCTGCTGGTCTCTCAGGCTATGCTCAGCAGGCGCATCCGCACTGACCCCCAGGCGCAGCGAAAACGAGAACGTCGAGCCTTGGCCTACCTGGCTGGTAAGGCCCATCGATCCGCCCATCATTGCCACCAGCTGGTGGCAGATCGCCAGCCCCAGGCCAGTGCCGCCATACAGCCGCGTGGTCGAGCTATCGGCCTGCGTGAAGGGCTGAAACAGCTGGGACTGCACATCTTCCGATATACCGATGCCAGTATCTTCGATATCGATCTGCACCAGCACCCCCTGGGCATCGCGCTCGGCCAGATGCGCCTGGACAATAACCTCGCCATGGTTAGTAAACTTCAGCGCATTCCCGACCAAATTGACCAGCACCTGCCGAAAGCGCCCAGAGTCACCATACACCATGGTGGGAATGTCGGGGCCGACAATTGTGCCGATTGTGATCGACTTACGCTCCGCCAGATCGGCGAACATCTCGATCACGTCCTCCAGCACGCCGCGAAAGGGAAAGGACATCGGCTCAAGATCCAGCTTGCCAGCCTCGATCTTCGAAAAATCAAGAATATCATTGATGATGGTCATCAGCGACTCGCCCGAGCGCCGCACCGTATCGGCAAACTGGTGCTGCTCATCAGAAAGCTCGGTATCGAGCAGCAGGCCGGTCATACCAATGATCCCGTTCAGCGGCGTGCGGATCTCGTGGCTCATGGTGGCCAAAAAGGCCGATTTGGCCTTGGTGGCGGCCTCCGCCGATTCCTTGGCCCGCAGCAGCTCTAGGTAGGTCTGTTCGCGCTCGGCCTCAACCCTGCGCCGCTCGGCCAGCTCCTGCTGGACCTCGCTGTACAGCCGCGCGTTCTCCAGCGACTGGCTGATGGTCAGCGCCACCTTCTGGGCGATCGCGATCTCCTCGGGGGTGAAGGCACGCGACACGGGCGAGTCAAGGCCCAGCGTGCCGATCACCCTATCGCGAATGATGATCGGGATGATCAGCAGCGACACCGTGCCGCGCTGACGACCGATCTCGTGAAATCCGGTGGCGCGCGGGTCGGTCTGGGCATTCGTCAGCACCACCGGCTCTTTGGTGGTGATCACCTGAAGGCTGGCATCATTCCCGGCAAGCGGGATGCGTAGCCCCAGCGCCGAGACCCGGCCCGGCTCGCAGTACTCGGCGATCACCTGCAGCTCGGTGCCGTCGGCGCTCAGCGTGGTGCACGCCGACTGTGGCAGCCCCATCATGAGTGCCAGCTCCTCGCAGACGATCTGGAGGATCTGGTTGGGGTCGTGGGCCGAGGTGGCGGCGGTGCTCACACGATTGAGCAGCAGGGTCTCGCGCAGCTGCTGCTGCAGCGCCTGCTCCACCTGCTTGCGCTCAGTGATATCGCGGATGACCACGAGGCCGCCGGTGATGACCTGGTGCTCATTGCGCAGCGGCGAGTAGTGGCTCTCGAACAGTCGCTTGGATTGCTCGGCGGCGGCCAGCAGCGAGCGGTGCTCGCTGGTGCTGGTGCTGCCAAGCAGGGCCGCGCGCATCTGGCCTGCCTCAAGCGAGCCTTCAAGCCCAGAAAAGATATCCAGCAGCGACTTACCGATCACATGGGTCCGGCTCATGCCGGTGATACGCTGCATCTCAGGGTTCCAGACCTGGATGGCGTAGCGGTGGTCAAAGGCAAAGATCCCATCGATGCTGCTGTTGACCAGCTGCTCGTACACCGCCCGCATATTTGAGTAGGCGCTCCGCAGCTCCTGCGATGTCAGCTCAAGCGAGCGCTCAAGCATCGCACGGTCGGTGTCTGCCTGCAGGTAGCTGGCATTCACCGCATCGAGAAAGCCTGCCAGCTCTGGCGAGAGCGGGGCATCGCCAAGAAACCGCTTGATCTGTCGTTGAAGGAGCCTATGCATACCGTTATGTTCCGATCTGGCCGGATGCGCAGAGCTAAGGTGCCTCGGAAAGCAGCGTAATCGTCATGGTCTGGTTGTGCAGCGCGCAGTCGCCCGTGGCCTCAAGCAGCGAGATCTCGCCATACGAGTAGAACCCTGTGAGCACGGGCTGCGCACCCAGGGTCTCGCGCACGCCCTCGACCTCCTCTTCGATCCGCTGCTGCAGCACCAGCTTGCGCCCGACGCAGCTGATCAGCAGAGCTAGCTCGGCGGTGAAGTCGCCGATCCGCTGGACGCTGGAGGATGCCGCCCCGATCGCGCCATCGATCAGCCGGTCAAAGTTGGCGCGCATCAGCCGCGCGTACGCGCCCTCGGGGATGTCGCCGGCGAAGGTGATGCTCTGATCGGCCTCATTCACTGCGAGGATGGTGCGGACAATGCTCGGCTCGCCAGGGCCAGGCGAGATACTGAGCGGGAACAGCAGGCCGCTGGCTGGCAGATCGGCGGCGTGCTCGCCCAGATAGCGCTTGTAGAGGGCCAGGGCCGAGGTGCCATCCAGCTCGTAGAGCACATTGGCCTCGGCCCGCGTGACTAGGCGCTCGGGGCCGAAGGAGTCCCAGCCGCCCATGGAGCCATAGCCCACCTGCAGCTGCTGGCCATAGAGGCCCACCGCCACCACAATATCGGGCGAGGCGATCTCGTTGTACAGCACGCATGTCTGATTGAAGTGTGGCCCATCCGCAGACAGGCCGCCGGTGACCCGCACATGCGGCGGCAGGTTCTCGATCAGGCCGTGCACTAGCTCGCTGCCGTTGACATGCAGGCCCTCGGAGAAGACGAGGACGTGGGCGAGATCGTCGGGGGGCAGCTGCTGGGCCAGCTGGGCACCAGCATCGTGGCTCTGGCCCACATGTTCGATCGGGACCATGGCGCTGGCCACACGGGATGAGGAGAACTGGATGGCCGTGACCACCAGCGAGTCATCAAGCACCTGGGTGTCGTAGATCTCGCCAGCGGTCGAACAGCCCACCAGCGTGGCGGCGGGGTACCACGCGCGGATCTGCTGGCGCAGGCTGGGCTGCATCAGCAGCGCCCGCGAGCCAAACACTAGCACCAGCTGGGCCGTGTCGATCGTGCCTTCTGGAGGCAGTGGTACCCACCCTGATGCCGAATTCCAGTGCATCTGCTCAATATGCATAGCGACTCCTGGGTATGGCACTAGCAAGCTGCGCTGACCGCAGCAACTTGGTGTGTATTGTACGGGCGGGCACCAGCCAAGACATTATCGACATGACAACAATTGGGCAGCAAATCGCCGATGCTGCTAGCGCAGCGAGGGCGTGGGGCTGCTACTCGGAGTAGCGCTCCTCCTTCCACGGGTCGGCGTGGTTGTTGTAGCCGTAGCGCTCCCAGAAGCCGTAGCGATCCTCTTTTAGGATCTCGATACCGCGCAGCCACTTGGCGCTCTTCCAAAAATACTTGTGGGGCACCAGCGAGCGCAGCGGGTAGCCGTGCTCGGGGGTTAGCTCCTGCCCATCGTAGCGATAGGCCAGCATGGCGCCATCATCCATCATGAGGTCGATCGGCACATTGGCGGTGAAGCCCTGCTCGCAGTGGAACACTAGGAAGCGCGCATCGTCGCTGAGCGGCGGGATGTGCTTGAGCAGCTCTTTGAACTGCACGCCGGTCCAGGTGGTGTCCAGCTTCGACCAGCGGGTGACGCAGTGGATGTCGGTGGTGATCGTGGTAGTAGGCAGCGCGCGGAACTCGGCATACGAAAAGCGCTTGGGCTCGGCGATCTCGCCCCAGATCCGCAGATCCCAGGTCTCCTCTAGGTTGGTGTAGTGCGGCACATCACCATAGTGGAGGACGGGGAATTTCTCGGTCAGATACTGGCCGGGCGGGATGCGATCCTGCACCTCGGGGGTGGAGCGATCGAACTTCTTGCGGAATGAGTCAAACATCTCTCTCCCTTTCTCTTCTCGGGCGATGCGCCGACAGGATACCCTGCTTTTCCTGGGCAGACCGTGCAGAAATGATACCACCAAGCGTCCGCTCATGCTGAACGTTTCTGCCAAGACACCAAATCAGCCCAAGCGCAGATCCACCACACAGGCACGAACGCGAGAACGGCTTGGAGAGCCGCAGGCATGCCCGCTAGCCCAAGAGGCGCTGGCCGGATGTTTTGCAGGGCCATGGTACGATCGCGCTACATACAAGTTGACACGTATACGTGGCTCGCGTATGATGGCGGCTCTGAATGAATGGGCAGATCGAGCAGCGCTGAGCACCACGCACGACCCATGATCGACCGTGCCTCCTACCACCTCGCTGCGCGTGTTTGGAGCACCCCTACGCTATGCTGCAACTATCTGGAAGATCGGCGCTCGGCGCATGCTTTCTGGGGGTCTTTCTGATCGTCGGGGCGATCAGCATGGTGCCAGCGCCGCCTGCGGCGCGGGGCCACGACATGCTGGCGGCCAAGGCCGCGCCGCGCGACCCCATGGCCGAGGAGCGCAAGAAGCGCACCGCCACCCCTACCCCCACGCTCACGCCCACCGCCACGCCCACCCCGCTGCCCACCGCAACCGCCACGCCCACCCCGCTGCCCACCGACGCCCCGCCGCGCGCCGGCCTGGGCGACGCGATCGATACCTACCTGAACAATCTGGTGGCCGCCAAACGCTTCCATGGCGCGGTGCTGGTGGTGCACCGCGGCAGCGTGCTGCTGAGCCGTGGGTACGGGCCTGCCAATATCGACACCGGCGCAATGAACACGGCCAACACGCGGCTGCGGCTGGCATCGGTCACCAAACAGTTCACCGCCATGGCGGTGATGCAGCTGGTGGCCGCGGGCAAGCTGGGCGTGGATGACCCGCTGTGCAACTATATCAGCGACTGCCCGGAGCGCTGGCGTGCCATCACTATCAAGCACCTGCTGACCCACACCCACGGGCTGCCCAACTACACCGATTTCCCTAGCTACGAACAGACCCAGATGAACCCAACCACGCCCGAGCAGCTGCTGGAGAAACTGCGCGGTCAGTGGCCAGTAACCGAGCCGGGGTCAACCTACGCCTATGGCAACAGCGGCTACGTGCTGCTGGGGATCGTGATCGAGAAGGTGTCGGGCCAGCGCTACGGCGATTTCCTGCGCGACCACATTTTCACGCCGCTGGGCATGCACAACTCCGGCGTGAGCTACGAGCCCACGCCAGGCGAAAACTGGGCGCTGCCCTACCAGGGCTTCAGCTCGCTGGCCGCACCGCTGGACACCACCACGCTGTTCTCGGCGGGCGCGGTCTACTCCACCGCCGACGACATGTACCTGTGGGATCAGGCGCTCTACACCGAGCAGCTGCTGCCGCGCGCGCAGCTGGATGAGATGTTCACGCCCTACCTGAAGAGCTACGGCTACGGCTGGAAGATCGTGGATGACAGCGGGCACCTGCGCTACGGCCACTCGGGCGACATGGATGGGTGCAAGACGGTAGTGTGGCGCTACCCCGCCGACCGCAGCACGATCGTGGTGCTCTCGAATATGCACAGCGCCGACTCGGATGCGATCGCCGCGCGGATCGCGCGCATGCTCTTCCCTAAATAGGCCAAGCGCCACAAAAACGCCCGCCGCTCGACTAGGAGCTGGCGGGCGTTTTTTCATGGGCCAGAAAGCCCAGCCGCGCCGCCTGGGCCTGGGCGCGCAGGGCTAGCTCGCTGGCCAGGAATACGTGACCCTGGGGCATGGAGGTAGCGGTGCGGTCGCGGATGTCGGCCAGCAGCTGGCGGGCGAAGGGCAGCTCGACATCCTCGCAGGGCACGTAGCTGGTCTGCCGCGCGTCGCAGAGGAACAGGTGGCTGCCGCCGGGCCTCCCGGCGATGTCCACATACTTGCGCAGCTCGATATAGCCCTCGGTGCCGAGGATGACGAGGCGGCCATCGCCCCATGTGGGCAGCCCATCGGGCGTCAGCCAGTCGACGCGGATGTAGCCGGTGGCGCTGGGGCTGCGCAGCGTCATGTCGCCAAAATCTTCAAGCGTGGGCTGCTGGGGGTGGGCGTAGTTGGCCACCTGCGCGGCCACCACCTGCGCGCTGGTCGAGCCGGTGAAGAACAGGAACTGGTCGACCTGATGCGAGGCGATGTCGGCCAGGATGCCGCCCGCGCGCTCGGGCTGGAAGAACCACGCCGGGCGGCTGGCCAGGCCCAGGCGGTGCGGCCCCAGGCCAAGCGTCTGCACGACCTGGCCGATCGCCCCGGCCTGCACCAGCTGGCCCGCCCGCACGGTGGCGTGGTTGCCCAGGCGCTCGCTGAAGAACACCGAGTAGATGCGGCCCGTCTCGGCCTGGGCGCGGCGCACCTCCTCCAGCTGGGCCAGCGTGGTGGCCCCCGGCTTGGCCACCAGCACATCCTTACCGTGGCGCATGGCGGCCACGCTCAGCGCGGCGCGCTCGGCGGGGATGGCGGCGCTGGCCAGCAGCGCGATGGTCGGGTCTTCGAGGATTTCGGCAGCTGAACGAGCAAATCTCGCCTGCGGAAACGTGGCCAAAAACGAAGAGGCGAGATCTGGCTCCTCGGCAAAACATGCGACAAGCTGGGCACCGGCGGCCAGCAGGCTCTCGACCATGCTGTAGATGTGGCCGTGATTCAGGCCAATGGCGGCGAAACGCACGGGCGGGTGTAGGTTCATCGGCACCCTCGCTTTCAGAGGCGGCGCTGCATGGCCGCATCATACCACCTCGGCAAGCATACACGGCCAAAATGTCAATTATTTTGGCAGACAAATAATTCAGCCCCACCAGTCTTGACACGCGATTTTGTTTGTATTACTATTGAGATCGAAGCGTTTCGACTATGCGTTTCGATAGCGGGATGATCCGCACCAGTAGGCCATGAGCCGCCGTGGGGTACTGATGCCAACCATGCTTGATGTTGCCAAGCGAGCAGGCGTTTCTCTGAGTACGGTCTCGTATGCCCTCAACGGCACACGGCCCATCTCGCAGGAGACACGACAGCGCATCTTCACCGCCATGGAAGAGCTGGGCTACCGCCCGCACGTGCTGGCGCGCGGCCTGGCCAGCAAACGCAGCCGCATCCTCGCGCTGCTCTTCCCCATCCCCGAGCGCGGGCTGGGCGTCACCGAGCTTGAATTTGTCTCTGGCGCAACCGACGCGGCCATGGAGCAGGGCTACAACCTGGTGCTGTGGTCCTCGGTGATCTCCGACGCCGAGGGGCTGCGCCACTTGATGCAGCAGGGCCTCGTCGATGGCGTGATCATGATGGAGGTCCACCTCCACGACGAGCGGATCGAGCTGCTGCGGGCCAGCGAGCTGCCCTTCGTGCTGATCGGGCGCACCGACAACTCGCAGGGCATCAGCTATGTCGATGTCGACTTCGCCCAGGCGTGCAGCGACACCGTGCGCTACCTCTACGAGCTGGGCCACACCCAGATCGCCTTTCTCAACCAATCACAGACCGAATTCAACACCGGCTACGGCCCGGTGATCCGCGCCGAGGCCAGCTTCCAGCAGGCGGTGGCGCGCCACCAGATCGCTGGCTACATCCGGCGCTGCGCCGCCACCCCTGCGGCTGGCCACGCCGCGCTGAGCAGCCTGCTCGACGAGTGCCCCGATATCACCGCCATGGTCGCCATGAACGAGCGCGCCATCCCAGGCGTGCTGCAGGCCGTAGGCGAGCAGGGCTGGAAAGTCCCCGAACACTTCTCGCTTGTCTCGATCGTCTCCTCGGAGCGCGTGGCCGACATGAGCGTGCCGCCGCTGACGACGATGACCTCGCCAAGCGCCGAGATAGGCCGCCTGAGCGTGCTCCAGCTCATCCAGCAGCTGGACACGAAGGAGCTAGAGCCGCCCCAGATGGTCATCCCATGCCACCTGGATGTGCGAGGCAGCTCTGCGCCCCCGCCGCACGAGCGGCTGGCCAAAAGCCGCACCGTATCCTGAAGGGAGGGACCGCACCGCCGAAGAAGGAACCCATACGATCGTAGCTCTATCCCCAATTTCCGTCAGAGAATCGACGAAGCTCAACAAGGAGGATGAGATGTCTCGTACGTTTTCACGGTTTGGAATGGCGTTCTCAGCCAGCATCATGGCCTTCAGCATAGCCGCATGTGGCGGCGGCGCAGCCACCCAGCCAACCGCTGTGGCCCCCCAGCCGACCACGGCTGCGGCAGCCGAGCCGACCGCAGCCACAGCAGCCGAGCCGACCACGGCAGCAGCCGAGCCGACCGCAGCGGCCACCACGGGCGAGGGCCGCGTGCTGCGCCTGTGGCACTACGAGTCGCCGCAGGGCGCGATGGGCGCGGCCTGGGCCGAGGCCATCAAGCAGTTCGAGGCCAGCCACCCCGGCGTCAAGGTCGAGTTCGAGCAGAAGGGCTTCGAGCAGATCCGCCAGACCGCCAACATGGTGCTGAACTCCGACCAGGCCCCAGACGTGATGGAGTACAACAAGGGGAACGCCACCGCCGGCCTGCTGGCCTCGCAGGGCCTGCTGACCGACATGACCGATGAGGCGACCAAGCGCGGGTGGGATAAGATTCTCAGCCCCAGCCTTCAGACCACCAGCCTCTACGATGACAAAGGTGTGATGGGCTCGGGCAAGTGGTACGGCGTCACCAACTACGGCGAGTACGTGATGGTGTACTACAACAAGGCGATGTTCGAGAAGTACGGCGTCACCGTCCCCACCACCTTCGATGAGTTCGAGGCGGCGATGGACACCTTCGTGAAAGCCGGCGTGACCCCGCTGGCCGTGGGCGGCGCAGAGTACCCGGCCCAGCAGATTTTCTACACGCTGGCGCTGAGCAAGGCCAACCGCGACTTCGTGAACGCCTACGAGCTGTACCAGGGCGATGTGGACTTCAAGGGCCCCGAGTTCACCTACGGCGCCGAGCGCCTGGTGGACTGGGTGCAGAAGGGCTACATCAGCAAGGACGCGACGGGCATGAAGGCCGAGGACATGGGCGTGGCATTCGAGAACGGCACCTACCCCATGATGATCTCGGGCAGCTGGTGGTATGGCCGCTTCATGACCGAGATCAAGGGCTTCGAGTGGGGCACCTTCCTGTTCCCCGGCAACAAGCTGCACCCCGGCTCGGGTGGCAACCTGTGGGTGATCCCCGAGAACTCGAAGAACAAGGACCTGGCCTACGACTTCATCGAGATCACGCTGAAGCAGGACATCCAGACCATCCTTGGTAACGCCGGTGGCGTGCCGATCAACGCCGACGTGTCCAAGATCACCGACCCCAAGGTCAAGGAGCTGATCCAGAACTTCGACACGGTGGTGAAGAGCGACGGCCTGGCCTTCTACCCCGACTGGCCGGTGCCGGGCTACTACGACACCCTGGTGGCTGGCGTGCAGGAGCTGCTCTCGGGCGCGAAGGCCCCCGCCGAGGTGCTGGATGAGATCGCGATCCCGTACAAGGATAACAAGGACGCGATGGGTTCGTAACGCATGCGTGGGGGGCGGGCCATGCTCGCCCGCCCCCTTCGAACTGGCAGCGCTCGCTCCCCTGCCGTGCTGCCGCAGATACATCTACTCAACGCAGGGAACCGTGCAGTATGTTAGGCCGCAGGCGGCTGCGCACACATTTTTCGTCCACCATCGCGCACTGCTTGTAGAGAGGGGCTGCTCCGTGGCACGTAAGGCATCTACGCTGAATAAAGGCTACTGGCCATTTCTGGTGCCAGGCCTCATTCTTTTTATATTTATCATCATCCTGCCGCTGCTGATGAATATCGGCATCAGCTTCACCAACTGGAACGGCATCCGTAACCCCAAGTTTATCGGCTTCGAGAACTACATCCGGCTGTTTCAAGACAAGGCCTTCTGGGCCTCGTTCCGCAACAACCTGGCCATGATCGTCGCTATGACGATCGTCCCCACGATCGTCGGCCTGTTCCTGGCCACCTTCCTCTTCGACTACATCGCCCGCGTGTTCAAGCGCGGCAAGGGCATCACCAGCTTCTTCCGCGCGGGCTTCTACCTGCCGCAGATCTTGCCGGTGGCGATCGCCGGCGTGGTGTGGGGCTGGATCCTGCAGCCCGGCACCGGCGTGCTCAACTGGCTGCTCGACGGCCTGGCCAAGGCCACCAACACCACCTCGCTGGCCCACAACTGGCTGGGCGACGCTAGCACCGCGCTGGGCACCGTGATGGTGATCATGATCTGGTTCCAGATCGGCTACCCGCTGGTGATCTTCATGGCCGGGCTGCAGCGCGTGGACCCCGAGCTGCTGGAGGCGGCGTCGATCGACGGCGCGACCTGGCTGCAGCGCTTCTACTACATCACCATCCGCATCATCCAGCCCGAGATCTTTGTGGTGGTGCTCACCACCGTGATCGCGGCGCTCAAGGTCTTTGGCCCGATCTTTGTGCTCACCCGTGGCGGCCCTGGCAATGCGACCCTGGTGCCCTCCTACTTCGCCTACCAGAACTTCTTCGGCGGTACAAACCGCGTCGGCTATGGCGCATCTATCGCAACCATTATGACAATCATCATCGTTATCCTGACGATTGTCTTCATCAAGATGCAGTCGAAGGAGAACATTTAAGATGAATACAACACGACGCCTCTCGGGCGGCGTAAGTAAATATATTGCGCTGGCACTGCTGCTGCTGTTCCTGGCGGTGATGCTCTTCCCGTTCTACATCGTGACGATCAACTCCTTCAAAGAGCCGTCGGAATATGTGGCGGGCGGCCCGCTGAGCCTGCCCCACGGCTTCTATGTGCAGGGCATCATCGACTTCTGGAACCGCGTGGAGTTCGGCACCAAGCTGGCCAACAGCCTGCTGATCAGCCTCTCGGTGGCGGTGCTGGGCGTTGCGCTCTCGCTGCTCAACGCCTTCGCGCTGGGCATCGGCAGGGTGCGCGGGCGGATCATGATGCTGATCTTCTTCATGATCGCCAACACGCTGCCGCAGGAGTCGCTGGCCTACCCGATCTACTTCTTCGCCAAGGCCCTCAACATCTACGACACGCAGTTCTCGGTCATCCTGGTGTTCGCGGTCATCCAGAGCGCCTTCGGCACCTACCTGCTCTCGTCGGTGTTCAGCACGCTGCCGCGCGACATCGTGGAGGCGGCATATATCGACGGCTGCACCAAGCTGCAGCTGCTGCTGCGGATCATCCTGCCCAGCAACCTGCCCACGCTCTCGGTGCTGTTCACCTTCTTCTTCATCTGGACGTGGAACGAGTTCTTCCTGCCGCTCATCCTGCTGCTCTCGAACGCCAAGCAGACCGTGCCGCTGGCAATCGCCACGCTGCAGGGCCAGTACAACATGGACGCGACCATGTCGAGCGCATCGGCGCTGATGGGCATCCTTCCCTGCATCGTCTTCTTCATCCTGTTCCAGCGCACGCTCACCCGCGGCATCACCGCAGGCAGCGTGAAGTAGAGGCGCGCCATGAAATTTACCGATGGATTCTGGCTGCTGCGCGATGGGGTCCACCCCAACTACGCGGTGGAAGCCTATGATATAGCGGTGAGCGACAACACCCTGACGGTCTACGCGCCCGCCAAGCACGTGCCGGGGCGCGGCGACCGCCTGAACCACGCCATGCTGACGGTCGAGTTCTCCTCGCCTATGGAGGATGTGATCAAGGTGAAGATCACCCACTTCGCGGGCGTGCGCCAGAAAGCGCCAGAGTTCACGATCAACGACACGCACCCCAGCGTGAGCATCACCGACGAGGCCGAGGCGGCCACCTTCACCAGCGGGCGGCTCTCGGCGCGGGTGGCGCGCGGGCCGTGGAATGTGGACTTTGTGGGCGACGGCAGGGTGCTGACCACCAGCGGCTTCCGCGCGGCGGCGGCGATCGATGTGGACGGCCTGGGCCACTTTATGCGCGAGGAGCTGGCGCTGGATGTGGGCGAGAACGTCTACGGCCTGGGCGAGCGCTTCACCGCCTTTGTCAAGAACGGCCAGACCGTGGAGACCTGGAACCGCGACGGCGGCACCGGCAGCGAGCAGGCCTACAAGAATGTGCCCTTCTACATGACCAACAAGGGCTATGGCGTGTTCGTCAACCACCCCGAGCAGGTCGGCTTTGAGGTGGCGTCGGAGAAGGTGTCGCGGGTGCAGTTCAGCGTGGAGGGCCACACGCTGGAGTACTTCGTGATCTACGGGCCCACGCCCAAGGAGGTGCTGGGCCGCTACACCGCGCTCACGGGCCGCCCCGCGCTGCCCCCGGCCTGGTCGTTTGGCCTCTGGCTCACCACCTCGTTCACCACCAACTACGACGAGGCCACCGTCTCCTCCTTCATCGACGGCATGGCCGAGCGCCACCTCCCGCTCCACGTCTTCCACTTCGACTGCTTCTGGATGCGCGAGTTCAACTGGTGCGACTTCGTCTGGGACACCCGCATGTTCCCCGACCCCCAGGCCATGCTCCAGCGCCTCAAGGCCCGCGGCCTGCACATCTCGGCCTGGATCAACCCCTACATCGCCCAGCGCTCCCCGCTCTTCGCCGAGGGCGCGGCCAATGGCTACCTGATCAAGCGCGCCAACGGCGATGTCTGGCAGTGGGATCTCTGGCAGCCCGGCATGGCGATCGTCGACTTCACCAACCCCGCCGCCTGCGCCTGGTTCGCCGACAAGCTGCGCGGCCTGATGGCTATGGGCGTCGACACCTTCAAGACCGACTTCGGCGAGCGCATCCCCACCGACGCCGTGTACTTCGACGGCTCCGACCCGCAGAAGATGCACAACTACTACACCCAGCGCTACAACCAGGTGGTCTTCGACGTGCTAGAGGAAGGGCGCGGCAAGGGCGAGGCGGTGGTGTTCGCGCGCTCGGCCACGGCGGGCGGCCAGCAGTACCCGGTGCACTGGGGCGGCGACAACGACTCGACCTTCCCCTCCATGGCCGAGAGCCTGCGCGGCGGCCTCTCGCTGGGCCTCTCGGGCTTCGGCTTCTGGAGCCACGACATCGGCGGGTTCGAGGGCATGCCCAACACCGCGCTCT
>WBOU01000022.1 GCA_009268125.1 Chloroflexia bacterium SDU3-3
GTGTCAAACGGGCCATTCGGCTCGGTGTGTGGCGCCTCTGGTTGTTCGGGTTCCGGGCGGCACCGCCGCTCGCAACGAGGCGTACTATAGCACTCCACCGCGATGCTGTCAAATCGGCGCGAGCACATGGCACGCTCTCTGCTAGTCAGTTCCAAATACGCGAAAGGAGTATGCTTTATGTCACATGCAACTGAGCACCAGATGGAGATGGATGTCTCGATGCAGGAATGCATCACCCACTGTCTGAACTGCCACAGCGCCTGCACCCAGACAAGCATCCACTGCCTCAGCATGGGCGGCAAGCACGCCGCGCCGGAGCACATCCGCCTGCTGCAGGATTGCGCCCAGGCCTGCGCCACGAGCGCCGACTTTATGCTGCGCATGTCGCCCTTCCACCCCTCCTTCTGCCAGGCCTGCGCCGATGTGTGCACAGCCTGCGCCGACGACTGCACCCGCCTAGCCGACGGCGACCAGATGATGATGGCCTGCGCCCAGGTGTGCCGCTCGTGCGCGGAGTCATGCGCGCAGATGGCGGCGATGGCATAGCAACCGTGGAGATCGGCAGAGCGCCGCTGGCGAATATCCGCCAGCGGCGCTTTGTGCGCCTATAGGCCATTTGGCGGGTAGCGCCCACCAGCGCCCAGCATATACGCTTTGCCTACCTATGGTTTTATGCATAGCACGAGGAGTAACGCATGACGAAAAGCATTTTAGGTCTTACCTGTTTACTAGCTCTTGGCCTGATCAGCGCCTGTGGGCAGGCTGCCACCGCACCGACGCCAACCGCAGCGCCAGCAGCCAGCGCAGCACCAGCAGCCAGCGCAACACCAGCAGCCACACCAACAGCCGATAGCCACGCCGCAATGGGCGATATGGATATGACCGCGATGCCGGAGATGGCTGCCGCCCCATACGACGCGCAGTTTATCGATAGCATGATCGAGCACCACCAGGGCGCGATCGCCATGGCCAACGAGGCCCTGAAGAGCGCTGAGCACGAGGAGATCAAGACGATGGCGCAGGCCATCATCTCGGCGCAGCAGGAGGAGATCGGCAAAATGCAGGCGTGGCGCACGGAATGGTACCCCGAGCTGGCCAGCACCGGCGGCATGGGTATGTCGATGGGCGATATGCAGGTGGAAAATGATGCGAGCGTGCCGTTCGACCAGCGCTTTATCATCGCGATGATCGCCCACCACCAGGGCGCGATCGCCATGGCCAAGGACGCCCAGCAGCGCGCCGAGCACGCCGAGATCAAGAGCCTTGCCGATGCGATTGTGGCAGCCCAGGAGGGCGAGATCACGCAGATGCAGGGCTGGCAGAAGGCCTGGTACGGCAAGTAGCGCGTAGGCCATTTGGCGGGTGGTATACTCGCCAGCGGCGCGCTACCATGGCGCTACCCTGATGAACAAATGGAGCACACAATGATCCACACATTTGCCGTAAACGATATGAGCTGCAAGGGCTGCGCTGCCAAGATCACCAAGTCGGTAACGGCGCTGGCGGGCGTGACCAACGTGGTGGCCGAGATCCCCACCAAGCTGGTGCACGTGACCGCTGGCGAGGGCGTGACCCCCACGCAGATCAGCGAGGCGATTGGGGCGGCAGGCTACCACGCCGAGGCCCCGGCGGCCAAGAAGGCCAGCGACTGCGGCTGCGGCAACTAGCGCGGCCCATCCAAGAGCGGCGGGGGAGCATTCCTCCGCCGCTTTGCTATGCCGCTGGCACCGGCCAGGGTGCGTAGGCTATTTGGCGGGTATCGCCCGCCGCCCCGCCGCGCTACACTGAGGCTATCAGGAGCACTATTCCAGAGGTTTGGCATATGACAACAAAACATATCACCTTCGCGGTGACGGGGATGACCTGCGCGTCGTGCTCGGGCCGCGTCGAGCGGGCGCTGCGCAAGGCCGAGGGCGTGGTCGAGGCCAACGTTAACCTTGCCACCGAGCAGGCCCATGTCGAGTACGACCCGCAGCAGGCTCAGCCACAGGCCCTCATCGCCACCGTGGAGCGCAGCGGCTACGGCGTGATCACCGAGCAGGTGGAGCTGCCGGTGACGGGGATGACCTGCGCGTCGTGCTCGGGCCGTGTGGAGCGGGCGCTGCGCAAGGCCGAGGGCGTGGTCGAGGCCAACGTCAACCTCGCCACCGAGCGCGCCAGCATCACCTACGCGCCGGGGGTGGCCAGCCTCGACACGCTGCGGGCGGCGGTGGAGAAGGCGGGCTACGGCGTGATCATGCCCGCCGCCGAGAGCGCGCAGGTGGACAGCGAGGCGCAGGCGCGGCAGGCCGAGCTGGATGAGAAGCGCCGCAAGCTGGTGGTGGCGGTGATCTTCACCCTGCCGCTGTTCGTGGTCTCCATGGCCCGCGACCTGGGCTTCATCCAGCCGTGGCTGATCGGCGCGGGTCGCGCCATAGCCGAGCAGATGCCATCGATGCCCATGGATGAGATGATGAAGATGATTCCTGCCCGCGACGATCTGCTCAACTGGATCTTTCTGGCGCTGGCCACGCCGGTGCAGCTCTACAGCGGGCGCAGCTTCTACATCCACGCCTGGAAGGCGCTGCGGGCGCGCACGGCCAACATGGACACCCTGATCGCGCTCGGATCCTCCGCCGCCTACCTCTACAGCCTAGCGGTGCTGCTCGCCGGGATGGCGGGCCATGTCTACTTCGAGACAGCGGCGGTGATCATCACGCTCATCCTGGTGGGCAAGTTCCTAGAGGCGCGGGCCAAGAGCCAGACCGGCGCGGCCATCCGCGCGCTGATCGGGCTGCAGCCCAAGACCGCCCGCGTGCTGCGCGGCGGGGCCGAGGCCGAGGTGCCGCTGGCCGAGGTGCGCGCTGGCGATATCGTGAGCGTGCGGCCCGGCGAGAAGGTGCCAACCGACGGCGTGATCACCATGGGCCAGTCGACCGTGGATGAGAGCATGATCACCGGCGAGAGCATGCCGGTGCAGAAAAACGTGGGCGACAGCGTGATCGGTGCGACGATCAACCGCGCTGGGGCGTTCCAATTCCGGGCCACCCGTGTGGGCAAGGATACAGCGCTGGCGCAGATCGTGCGGCTGGTGCAGGAGGCCCAGGGGTCGAAGGCCCCGGTGCAGCAGCTGGTGGACAAGGTGTCGGCGGTGTTCGTGCCCGTGGTGATCGGCATCGCCGCGCTGACCTTTGTGGCCTGGATGCTCGCCACCGGCGATTTCACCCAGGCCCTGATCTTCGCGGTGGCGGTGCTGGTGATCGCCTGCCCCTGCGCGCTGGGGCTGGCCACCCCGACCGCGATCATGGTCGGCACAGGCACGGGCGCGGCGCACGGCATCCTGATCAAGAACGCCGAGGCGCTGGAGCGCGCCAGCAAGCTGACGACGGTCATCTTCGACAAGACCGGCACGATCACCGAGGGGCGGCCATCCGTCACCGACATGGTTGGGGCCGACGAGGCGCGGCTGCTGCGCCTGGCCGCCAGCGCCGAGCGGGCATCCGAGCACCCGCTGGGCGAGGCGGTGGTGCGCGCCGCCCAGGAGCGCGGCGTGGCGCTGGCCCAGCCCCAGCAGTTCGAGGCGCTGGCCGGGCACGGCATCCAAGCCATGGTCGATGGCGCGGCGGTGCTGGTTGGCTCGCCCCGCCTGATGGCTGAGCGCGGGATCGAGATCGGCGCGCTGCGGGGGGAGATCGAGCGCATGCAGCGCGAGGCCAAGACCGCCGTGGTGGTGTCCGCCGACGGTGCGGCGCTAGGCGCGCTGGGCATCGCCGACACGCTCAAGCCCACATCCGCCGCCGCCATCGACGAGCTGAAGCGGCGCGGCGCGGCGGTGCTGATGCTCACCGGCGACAACCGCGCCACCGCCGAGGCCATCGCGCGGCAGGTGGGGCTGGACGCCGCCGAGGTGCGCGCCGAGGTGCTGCCGGAGATGAAGGCCGCCGAGGTGAAGCGCGCGCAGGAGCAGGGCGCGACCGTGGCCATGGTGGGCGATGGCATCAACGACGCGCCTGCGCTGGCCCAGGCCGATGTGGGCGTGGCCATGGGCGCTGGCACCGACGTGGCCATGGAGACCGCCGACCTCACGCTGCTGCGCGGCGACCTGCGCGCGGTGGCCCAGGCGATCACACTCAGCCAGCGCACCATGGCCACCATCCGCTGGAACCTGTTCTGGGCGTTTATCTACAACGTGATCGGCATCCCGCTGGCGGCTGGCCTGCTCTACGCGCCGCTCGGCATCCAGCTCAGCCCCATGATCGCCGCCGGGGCCATGGCCTGCTCATCGGTGTTCGTGGTGAGCAACTCGCTGCGGCTGCGCGGCGTGCGGCTCTAGTTCTGGCCGCACAACACTTTACACGAATAATGCGCCCTATGCCATTTCTCAGGCATAGGGCGCATTGTTAGAGGATCAACATCCAGCTGAACACACGCAGGCTGTCAAGGCTATAGCTCCAGCGCCTCGACCTGGGCGAGCTGGAGGATGGTGCGCACATCGCGCAGCGGCGACATGCCGAACAGCCGCGCGTACTCGCGGCTGAACTGCGAGAGGCTGCGGTAGCCCACCTGCAGCGCGGCGGCGGTCACATCGGCAGCGCCGCTGAGCATCAGCCGCCGCGCCTCCTGCAGGCGCAGCTGCTTCTGGTACTGCAGCGGCCCCATGGCCGTAAGCGCCTTGAACTTGTGGTGCAGCCCCGACACGCTCATGTTCGAGGCCCGCGCCAGCTCCTCGATGGTGAACGCGCAGTCGTAGTGTCGCTCGATCCAGACAATCGCCTGGGCGATACCGTCGCCCTGCTGCTCGAAGAAGACCTGCTGGAGAAACAGGTGGCCGTAGTCGCCCGAGAGCAGGTGGTAGATAAGCTCCTGCTTGATCAGCGACGCGCGGAACACCGCGCCGCGAGGGCTGGCATCGGCCCGCAGCAGGCGGCAGCACAGGTCAAGCAGCTCGTCATCCGCCCTGCCCACGAACGACCCGATGCTGGGCTGGCCCTCGGGGGGCCGCACCTGCAGGCCCGACTCCGAGAGCACCGCCGCGACCTCGGCGGGGGCTAGGTCGATGCGCAGGCCGATGTAGGGCGTGTGAGCCGACGCGCCGACCACCTGGGCCAGTCCTGGCATGCGGATCACCGAGACCAAGAAGCTGCCCGCCGGACAGTCCACGATCTGCTCGCCGAACTGGATGCGCTTACCGCCTTGCAGGATAAGACAAAAAGACGGCGACAGCACCGATGGGATGGGCGGCGTGGCGCGGGTGTTGCGCACCACGGTAAGAAATGGGATGTTCGTCTTGGCCTTGCCGTCGGCCTTGGTCACGCGCTCGGTCAGCGCGATAGTGGCCGCCAGCCGCTCGCTCAGATCTTCCACAGTGCCACGCCTCTCTTTTTGCCCACGCTCGACCCTGCCCTAGCCCTCCACTCCATTATCGCATAGAACGCCCCGCGCAGCTCTTGCAGCTTTAGGCAAATGAGCGGCAGAAACGGACTAGCCCGCAGCCCCGCCGCCACGTACCATTTCCCTATCGATCATTCATTGACACAAAGCGAGGGTTGACCATGGCCGCACACACACGCAAGCTGGGCACGCAGGGGCTGGAGGTCTCGGGCATCGGGCTGGGCTGCATGCCCATGAGCCAGTCGTACGGGCCAGCTGACGAGCGCGAGTCGATCGCGGCGCTGCACCGCGCCATCGAGCTGGGCTGCAACTTCTTTGATACCGCCCAGGGATACGGGCCGCTCACCAACGAGGAGCTGCTGGGCCGCGCGTTCAAAGGGCGGCGCGCGCAGGCGATCATCGGCACCAAATTTGGCTTCCGCTTCAAGGACGGCAAGCAGGTGGGCACCGAGCGGGCCAGCCGCCCCGAGCACATCCGCGAGGCGGTGGAAGGCTCGCTGCAGCGCCTGCAGACCGACTATATCGACCTGCTCTACCAGCACCGCGTCGACCCCGCCGTGCCGATGGAGGAGGTGGCGGGCACCGTGGGCGAGCTGGTGAAGGAGGGCAAGGTGCGCTTCTTCGGCCTCTCCGAGGCGGGCGTGGCCAACATCCGCCGCGCCCACGCGGTGCACCCCGTCTCGGCGCTGCAGAGCGAGTACTCGCTGTGGGAGCGCAACCTAGAGCCGGAGATCATCCCCGTGCTACGCGAGCTGGGCATCGGCCTCGTGCCATTCGCGCCGCTGGGGCGCGGCTTCCTGACCGGCGCGGTGACGCGCGCCGAGGACTACCCCGAGGGCGACACCCGCCGGATCGACCCGCGCTACCAGGGCGCAAACTTCGACGCCAACATGCGCGCGGCCCAGATCGTCCACCAGATTGCCGCCGAGGTTGGGTGCGCGGCGGGCCAGGTGGCGCTGGCCTGGCTGCTGCACAAGGGCGACGACATCGTGCCCATCCCCGGCACCAAGCGCCGCACGCACCTGGAGGAGAACATGGGCGGCCTGTTGGTGGCGCTCGATGCAGACCAGATGGCGCGGCTCGACCAGGCCATGCCCACGGGCACCATCCTGGGCAACCGCTACCCCGACTGGATCATGGCCACTATCGACCGCTAGAAAGAGGAGGCGGAGATGCGCGAGACGGTGCTGGTGACCGGCGGGAGCGGCTATGTGGCCGAGTGGTGCGTGGTCGAGCTGCTGCGGCAGGGCTACACGGTGCGCACCACCGTGCGAAGCCTAGCCAAGGAACCGCAAGTGCGCGCCCAGATCGGCGCGGCTATCGACCCCGGCGAGCAGCTGCGGTTCTTCGCCGCCGACCTGCTGGATGATGCGGGCTGGGATGCGGCGGTGGCGGGGTGCGACTATGTGCTGCACGTCGCCTCGCCGCTGGATGCGGCGGGCGGCCCCGATGCGCTGATCGCCCCGGCCCGCGATGGCGCGCTGCGCGTGCTGCGCGCCTCGGCCAGGGCGGGCGTGCGGCGCGTGGTGATGACCTCGGCGTGCGCGGCGGCCAGCCCGACGCTCTACACCGACGACAGCATCAGCGACGAGAGCGTATGGACCGACCCCAACGACACCCGGATCAGCGCCTATCGAAAGTCGAAGACGCTGGCCGAGCTAGCCGCCTGGAAGTATATCGAGGAAGAGGCGCGGGGACAGACCGAGCTAAGTACCATCCTGCCCG
The DNA here is from genome assembly GCA_009268125.1 of Chloroflexia bacterium SDU3-3. Lineage (NCBI taxonomy): Bacteria > Bacillati > Chloroflexota > Chloroflexia > Chloroflexia bacterium SDU3-3. The sequence goes on from WBOU01000022.1 coordinate 7,096, forward strand.
GCGCGGTCTTCGGGCCGGTGCTCTCGGCGGCGCATATCGGCACCGCCCAGGTCATCCAGCGCATCATGCGCGGCAGCGCGCTGGGCGTGCCGCGCATCGGCTTCGAGGTGGTGGATGTGCGCGACCTCGCCGACATCCACATCCGGGCCATGACCCACCCGCACGCGGCGGGCCAGCGCTTCATCGCTGTGAGCGAGTTCATGTGGATGAGCGAGATCGCGGGCGAGCTGCGCGCCCGGCTTGGAGACGCGGCGCGCGGCATCTCGACCCACACGCTGCCCGACATCCTGATCCAGCTGGTGGCACGCTTTGACCGCGACCTGCTGTCGATCACACCCGCGCTGGGCAGGAAGAACCGCCACACGGCAGCCAAGGCACGGCAGCTGCTGGGCTGGCAGCCCCGGTCAGCCCGCGAGACGGTGATAGACTGCGCCCAGAGCCTGATCGGGTGGGGGCAGGGCTAGGCAGGCACGCCAACAGCAAGACAAACTGGCGTAAGCGCGGTAGAGTACGGCCAGCGCAGGCAATGCGCTGCAGAAGCTTCGCATTTCGCTAGGCGATGAAGTGCACCTTTGGAGAAAAGCTACGTTATCCTGCTCAACGGGCCGTCGAGCGCGGGCAAGTCCACGCTGGCCCGCGCCATCCGGGCCACGCTCGACCGGCCCTTCTGGCATATCGCATCCGATCAGTTTGTCGAGGCGGGCATGCTGCCGCCGCGCCGCCCGCACCCGCCGGAGTTCACATGGAAGGAGCAGAGGCCGCGCTTCTTTGCGGCGTTCCACCGCTGCCTGCCCGCCATCCTCAGCGCCGGGAACAGCCTGATTGTCGACCACGTGATCGAGTTCCAGGAGTGGATGGACGAGCTGGTCGACCTGCTCGCGCCCTACGACGTGTTCTTTGTGGGCGTGCGCTGCCCGCTGGAGGAGCTGGAGCGCCGCGAGCGCGAGCGCGGCGACCGCGCCATCGGCGAGGCGCGCGACCACCTGGCGGTGGTCCACTCCTTCGGCAGCTACGACTTCGAGGTGGACAGCGCGGCGCACAGCGCAGAGGAGAACGCCGCGCAGATCATCGCGGCCTGGCGGCGGCGGGCTAGGCCCTCGGCCTTCGAGCGGATGCGCCGCGCCCAAGGGTGATGCGCCCTAGCCCCGCGCCAAGTACTGATCGGGCTGAGCCAGAAACAGGTCGCGGCAGGCCGGCGAGCAGAACCGGAAGATCCGGCCATCGTGTGTCGCGCCTAGGTCGCCAGGGCCGACGGCCATGCCGCACACGGGGTCGCGGCCATCCTCGCCAGGATAGGGGATGAACACCGCCAGCGCGGTGCCCTGGCCCGGCTGGCTGCGCACATCCAGCGTGCCGCCGGTCAGCTCGGCGCGCTCGCGCATGCCACGCAGGCCCCAGTGGCCCTCGGCGGCGCTGTCGGGCGCGGGCGGGGTGAAGCCCTGGCCGTCATCCACGATGGTGAGGTGCAGCCCATCGGTCGCGTAGCGCAGGCGGATCTCGACACGGCTAGCCCGCGCGTGGCGGGCGATGTTGGCCCAGGCCTCCTGTACGATGCGGAACACGGCCAGCTCGCTCTGCGGGGCCAGCCGCCGCGCCGCGCCCTGCTGGGCCACGCTGGCCTCCACGCCCTGGGCCGGGTGCCGCTGGATGAGCAGCTGCGCCGCAGGCAGCAGGCCCAACTCCTCCAGCGCGGGCGGGCGCAGGTCGCCGATGATCCCGCGCAGGTCGTCCACCAACGCGGTGACGCTGGCGCGGGTCTCGCGCAGCTGCTCGGCGGCATGGTCGGGCGAGCGCTCCATCAGCCGTCCGGCGCGCTCCACGCTGTGGCCCAGCGCGATCAGGCGCTGCACGATGTCGTCGTGCAGCTCGCGGGCCAGGCGGCTGCGCTCGGCCTCCTGGGCAGTGCTGAGCGCGGCGATGTAGGCGTACTGGCGGCGCAGGCCCTGCTCGGTGTGCGTGCCCAGCACGTCGATGGCGCGGCGCAGGTCTTCGAGGGCAGGCTGGCCATCCAGCGGCTGGCCCTGCGCCGCAAAGTCGCCGCGCGTCATGGCCTCGGCCCGCCGCACCAGCTCGCGCAGGGCCTGCGAGCGCACAAGGATGGGCTGCTCATCTTGATGTTCCATTGGGGTTCTCCGAGGGGTGGTGTTGGGTGGGGCTTTTGGCGCTATAGCGCTGCCCCTGGCATGGTGTCGCTTCGCTCTGAAAAAGGCGGCGGTGGCCGCGCTGCTGGCCTATGTGATGATGGCGGTGGTGCTTGGGCGGTGGATGGTATCACTTTTCGGGGATAGTTCCGCGTCGGGCCGAACGTGCGAGTAGTTCCGCTTGGTTGCTGGGTGGATGCCCTGCGCGGGCAGCGCCTAGGGGACTGCCCCTAGGAACCCCGCGAGGGGGTGTAACCCCCTTCGATCCCTCAATTTTGAGCGTTCCTATGCCATCTGCTGGTAGCTGGTGTTTGTGCATATGGCCAGTGTGCACGAGCGGCACCTTCGCCGCATGGGCGGGGTAGGTAGGGTATAGCGCAAGGATGCTTCCACCCGCCCCAGCCGTAGGCAAGGCTTGAAGCCTTGTGCCCCCGCCGCAGCGGGGCGGGCTGGCAGGGCCTGCGGGCTAGTGCCGTGCGGCCTCGCCCATCCGGCGAAGGTGTGCGATGGGGCGGCTGGCCATAATCCCATCCGTAGCGACGAGGCGGCTGCGCACGAGGCAGCGCGATTTTTCCTGCATGCTTCGTCGTGCGCTCACCTGCCTCACTCGTGCGCTCACTCGCCCAGGCGAATGTCGCCGCGCTGGATGGCCGCCGTCACCGCCTCGGTGCGCGAGGCCACGCCCAGCTTGGCGTAGATATTGGCCAGGTGGTTCTGCACCGTGCGGTCGCTGATCGCCAGCTCGGCGGCGATCTGCTTGTTGGTGAGGCCGCGCGCCGCCAGCCGCAGCACCCCCAGCTCGCGCTCGGTCAGGTCGGCGGCGCTGCGCTGGGGGTGCTGGGCCACGATCTGGGCCACGGCGGGGTCGATCATGCGCTGGCCCGCCGCCACGGCCCGCACCGCCCGCACGATATCGCGGCTCTCCGCTGTCTTCAGCACATAGCCGCTGGCCCCCGCATCCAGCAGGCCCGACACGTAGGGCGGGTCGGCGTAGGCGGTGAGCGCCAGCACGCGCACGGCGGGCGCGGCGGCGCAGATCTGGCGGGTGGCCTCCACGCCCGACAGCTCGGGCATGGCGATATCCATCACCACCACATCGGGGCGCAGCGCCAGGGCCAGGTCCACCGCCTCGTGGCCGTCGCGAGCCTCGCCCACCACGGCGATATCCGGCTCGTCGGTCAGCAGCTCGCGGATGCCCTTGCGCACCACCCCGTGGTCATCGGCTATCACCACCCGGATCGCCATAGCTGCCCCCTAGCTGTTCAGCGCCGCAAGCTGCATCAGCAGAGGCAGGCTACCCTCGAACTTCAGCTTGCCGGTCAGGAAGGCCATCTGGCCATTGAGCCTGCCGCTCATCATGGCCAGATAGTCGTCGGCGGCCATGCGCAGCGTCACCTCGGGATCATCGGCGCCGCCAAATACCAGGCTGCCCTGCATCGGCTCGCCGTCCGGCTGGGCCAGCTCCAGCGTCACCTTGCCGCGAAAGCCCTTGAGCAGGTCGATCTTGCGCTTCTGGTAGTAGTAGAAGGGGTGGGCCATACCGACATCCAGGCCAGCTCGCCACTCATCCACATTGGCGAAGATCTGCATGTCGCTGTCGAGGATACCGCCGGGCACCACGCTGAGCGCCCCCTGGGCCACCCGCAGGCCGTAGGTGCCGCCCTCGGCCCCGGCCACGTGGTAGGTGGTGGTGAAATCGGGCTGCGCGGCGATCTCCGGCCCCGCCTCGCGCAGCATGCGCTCGAACACCTGCTGGACCTCATTCTCATAGTACTGCGAGACAACGGACATGTGGCTCTTCCTTCTGCTACAAAAAGGGAAAACGCGCATCACGGCGCGTCAAGCGTCTCCACCACCAGCGTCTGCTGGATCGGCTCGTCGGGCGGCAGCGTGACGATCATCGCCAGCCCGCGCCCAGCGGGCAGCGGCACACTCAGGTCGAAGGGGGCCGACTGCTGCGGCTGGATGCTGGTGGCCCCGCCGCCACCGATGGTGTAGGTCACGCCCGCGCTGTCGCGAAAGGTGAAGGCGGTGGTCGGCACATCCAGCGGCTGCGCGGCGGTGTTGGTGATCGTGCCGCGCACCTTCACATTGCCGCCATCGCGGGCCAGAGCGCTCACCTCCACGCGGGCGCGCGCGCCGCTGGCCACCGGCGTGAGCGCGGGCACCGCCGCGCCGCTGGCGAAGCGGTCGCCCAGGCTCTTGAGCGCGGCCTGGGCGTCGGGCGGCAGCTGCGGCAGGCTCACCTGGGGCAGGCTGCCCGCTGCGGGCGGCGCGCTTGGGTCGGTCGGCTGCGGGCGGAAGGTGTCTACCAGGGCCTGGTTGTTGACCGCACCGCCCACATACTGCCCGATCAGCACCAGCGCGATAGCCACCAGCACGCCGATCAGCCAGAACGGCGGCGAGAAGCGCGGATTCTCCATACCCCCTCCTACGCGGCACCGCTCTGGCCAGCCGCCGGGCGCGGGGCCGCGCGGCCCACCAGCGCCAGCCCGATGGCCGAAAGCGCGCCGACCACAAAAAAGGTGAGCCAGGGCAGCGCGGGCAGCGCGATCTGGCCGCCCAGGGTGTAGAGCCAGCCGCCGGCCAGGTTGCCCAGCCCGCCGCCGAACGCCAGCGCCAGCGAGCCAAACCCAAAGTACGATCCCAGCGCCGCCGGGTTGGCCAGCCGCGCCATCACCGTCTGCTGCGAAGGCGCGACCAGCAGGCCGCCCAGCGAGAAGATCGCCACGCAGCCCAGCACAGCGGCGGTGGTGGTGGCCAGCGAGATCAGGCCCAGGCCCACCGCCATCAGGGCCACGCCCACCACCAGCAGCTGCTCGTGGCGCAGCCAGCGCTCGGCCAGCCGCACCAGCGGGTACTGCAGCACGATCGACATCCCCGAGTTCAGCGCGTAGACCCAGCTCACCGCCGACTCGTTGCCGCTTATGGTGGTGGCCACCAGCGGCAGCGAGATCGACATCTGCACCCACATAAACCAGTAGCCCATAAGCATGGCGGTAAACAGCACGAAGGGCCTGTCGCCCACGGCCATGCGCAGACCCTGGGTGGCCATGCCGCCCTCTTGGGCGGCCACCCGCACCGGCGGCAGGAGGAAAATACTGATCAGCAGGCACACCACGAAGCAGGCCGTGGCCCCGTAGGCCACCAGCGCGAAGTCATAGGGCAGCAGCCACGCGCCCACCGCCGGACCGATCGTCATGCCCAGCCCGCTCACCACGCCCATGATCGCGTAGTAGCGGCTGCGGGTCTCTGGCTCGGTCAGCGCCGCGATCGCCGCCGACTTCGGCGAGTCGAACAGCGCGCCGCCCAGCGCGGCCAGCACCCCCGACAGCATCAGCAAGGGAAAGGTGGTAGCATGCGCCATCATCGCAAAGCCCACCACGCGGATGGCAATACCAATACAGATCAGGATCTTGGCCCCGAAGCGGTCGGCCAGCATGCCGCCAAACACCGTCAGGCCCTGCTGAGTCAGCTGACGCACCGCCAGCACCAGGCCGATCAGCGCTGCGTTCCAGCCCAGACCCTGCACATAGTGCACCGAGATCATGGGGATGACCATAAAGAAGCCACCCCACATAAAGAAGGTGTCGATCAGCACCGAGATCAGGCCGCGACGCCGTGCCGCGGGAGAAAGCGTGGCCATGTTGCGCTATACCTACCACTAGATTGTGCCGATTCAGCACAGGTGGCCAGTATACCATGGTGGGGGATGCGCCCGGAGGCGCGGGAGGGGAATGAGACGCGAGCGGCGGACAGGCCTAGGGGCCACGCCCGCCACCCTATAGCGGTAAAGGGCATCTTCCGTGGATGCCATGGGGTCTGTAGCAGGCAAACCTCCCCTGGTTGGTCGCTCTTGCCCAGCCGTAAGGCGAGCAGTGGATCAACCGCAACCGTACGCCGATAAAAAGAATGAGAGAAAGCCACGCATCTTCGACGGCGTAGGGCCACTGCGGGTAGGCAACGAAGGATGAAAGACAGCACTATTCCCTATTCACATGCGGTTTCTACCACATAGGGTTGCTCCTTTACACTTTCTCAACCTTTGTGTACTCAGACAGTGTTGCCAAAGATCAAAAAAATACACGCGCCTTTTAATGTATACTGTTGGCACGTTTGTGGTTGGGAGAGAAAACAATGGAGCCATCCGACGAGGCGTTGCTACAATCCTGCCGCCTCGGCGATGCCGATGCATGGGAACAGCTTGTTCAGCGCTACCAGCGCTTAGTCTATACCATCCCACGCCGCGCTGGCCTCGGCGAAGATCTAGCAGCCGAGGTGTTCCAGCGTGTTTTTGCCCTCCTAGTGCAAAAGATCGGCACGATCGAGCAGCCCGAGCGGATCAGCGCGTGGCTCACCACCGTAGCCAAACGCGAGACATGGCGGGTCATCCAGCAAGAGCAGCGCGCCCTTACATCCCACATCGCTCTCGGGGATGATGAAGAAAATGGCGAGATCATCATCGCCGACACGGCCCTACCCGATGATCAGGTCACGCAGATCGAAGAGCAGCACCAGATCCGGCTCGCGATCCAGACCCTGGGGGAGCGCTGCACCAAGCTGCTGACCATGCTCTACTATCAGGATGAGACCCCGGCCTACACCGAAATTGCAGCCACGCTGGGCATCAGCACGGGCAGCATTGGGCCAACGCGCGCCCGCTGCCTTGAGAAACTGCGCCGCAAGCTTGAGGAAATGGGGTTTGAGTAGCCCGCAGGCCACAGAGTACACCGCGCCGCATGTCAAGCACGCCGCCCGCATGTATTTTTTCAGCCTGGCGCCACACTGTCCTTAGTAGAATTCATGGCTATTGGAGTAGATAACATGAGTGGCGCATCCGCACGGTGTACCTTTGAGCAACTTGTGGCCCTTGCCGAAGGGCAATATCCGCCCGAGGAGCGTGCCGTGCTGCGTGCGCGCGCGCTGGCTTTCCCAAAAGATGCGGTGACGCTTGCATGGCTCGAGCGCGTCATCACGCACATACGCGACGACCAGAGCCTCAGCGCACCGCCCGAGGTGGTAGCGCGCGCCGCACGGCTGCTGCGCCCGCTGGCCCCGCCGCGTGCCCCCAGCCTGCGCGAGCGCGTCAGCGCCGCGCTGCGCTTCGACAGCAGGCTTCAGCCCGCCTTCGGGGTGCGCTCGGGGTTTGCCAGCACCCGCCAGCTGCTGTTCAACGCTGGCATGCACGACATCGACCTGCGCATCGCCCCGAGCGGCGGCAGCTGGACCATCTCCGGCCAGGTGCTTGGCCCCGAGGGGCCGGGCAGCGTGGCGCTGGAGCTGGCGGGCACCCGCTGGGAGGCCAAGCTCAACGATCTGGCCGAGTTTGAGCTGCCGCCGATCGCCGCAGGCACCTACACGCTCAGCCTTGAGCTTGAAGATGCCGAGATTGTCATCGACCGCCTGCACATCGAAGGCTAACCATGGAACGGCGTGCCCTAGCCGAACACCTCGTCAGCGCAGACACGGCGACACGCTACCTCATCTTGGCAGAATGTGTCGCCGATATTGATGTCCAGCTCGCCTGGGAGATCAAGACGATCTACGACGATGCGAAGGTATCGGACGCGCGCCGAGCGATTGCATGCGTGGATACGCTGCGCGCTGCGGCCAATCTCACAAACTCACCAACCATTGCAGCATATGTTCGATGGGTTGAAGGGATGGTTGCGCTCCACCTTGAAGGCCAGGCCGAGCAGAGCCTTCAGCTTCTCGATCAAACAATCGAAGACTTCAAGCAGCAACAGCTTCCACTGCTGGCAAGCTACACGCAGTTCAGCCGGATGCATGCCCTTGCCATCCTTGGAAGATATGATGAGGCGATCGCCTGCGGATTAGAAACCCGCACGATACTCTTGGAGCAGAACGACCTGATCTCGGTCGGCAAGATCGAACAGAACCTTGGCAATACCTACGGAAGACGCGGGCAATATGTCGAGGCGGAGCAATTTTTCCTCCTAGCCCGCGACCACTTCATTGAGGCAGGGCAACACCGGAAAATCGCTGGTGTTGAGAGCAACCTAGCAAATATCCTCGCCTCTCAATGTCGGCTCAAGGAGGCAGCAGATTTCTGCGAGCAGGCCCTCACTCGACTCGATAAAAATGAGGAGGGTGAAATCCATGCCTCTATTGAAGAAAACCTTGGCTGGCTAGCGCTCCTCCAAGGCCAGTACCATCGCGCGCTTGACTACCTCGGACGCTCGCGCAGGCTGTATGCTTCTTTTGGAACCCATGGTTCAGCAATCGCAGAACTCGGTATCGCCGATACCTATCTCAACCTAAACCTCACCTATGAGGCTGAATCTATCTATGTAAGGGCAGAGCAGATATTTACCGAGCGCGGAATGATCGGCGAGCTGGCAAATACCTGGGCCAACCATGCCCGTGCGTGCCTTGCCGTGAGTCGGCTTGCCGAGGCTCACACCCTTGCCCAAAAAGCTAGTAATGCGTACCTTGCCGAAGGGAATTCGGTGGGCAGCGCCGAAGTTGCGCTAGTGAGCGCACAGATCCTCTATGAACAGCACGAATATAGCCAAGCCTATGATGCGGCTGCGCAGGCAGAAGGGGCGCTGCTTGCGACCAATGTGATCGGAAAGATGCTGCTGGCCAGATGGGTGCGTGGCCAATGTGCAACCGCCCTCGGCCTGCCTACCGAAGCCGAAGAGATATTTACGACAACCCTAACCCAGGCAGAACAGCAACCGCTGCCGGAAATCGTGCGACTATGCATTACATCTCTCGGCATGCTTGCCATGAAAGTAGGAGAGATTGACCGTGCCCAAACCCTGTTCCAACGCGCAATTAGCCTGATTGAGACCATACGCGCTCCGCTACCAACCGATGAACTACGTAGCGCTTTCTTATTAAATAAACTGACGCCCTATATTGAGTTGGCTCGCCTCGCGCTAGGTGAGGCTGGTACGCAGAATATTGAACTCGCTTTTCAGACCATCGAACAAGCACGTTCACGTGCGCTCTTGGACATGGTGGGAGGATCAATTCAAATGCAGATCCAACCTAGCAATGTTGAAGAGCAACAAATGGTTGCAAAAATCGAGCAGCTATCCACCGAGCTAGGTTGGATCTATAGCCAACTGAGTCTACCAGCTGATGATGGATATGATCGCCTCTATAAGGATGCCCAAATCCGCGAGATGCAGATGCTTGATCTTATGCGTCAGCTGCGGCAGGGTAACCTTAGCAAAGCAGCACCATATCACACCGTAAGCCTAGATGTGTTCCAAAAATCGCTACCTGATAACACCGTCTTAATCGAATATTTTGTTATCAACGATGAGATCATCGCACTCCTTATTGACAAAGACCATACTACGGTTTATCGTAATATTGCTCAACAACAACAGATCGAAGCTGTTGTCCGGCAGTTCCATTTTCAGATCGATACACTACGCTATGGATCATCACGACTTCAGGCACATATTGCACAGCTAGAGCATAGGACAAAATCACATCTTCAGAATCTCTATGATTTATTGCTCAGACCATTTACAAATCACCTAAATACAAAGCATATTATAATTGCACCTTATCATACGCTACATTATGTTCCATTCCACGCGCTCCATGATGGCAAGCAATATCTCATCGAGCGCTGCGAGATCTCATACACGCTCAGCGCAACTTTACTCTATCGTAGTAGGGAGGCCTGGCAGTGCCCTGATGGAGATACCTTATTACTGGGCGCATCTGATGCAAATGCACCTCACATAAATGAAGAGCTTCTATCTCTGCATCAGATCCTACCAAATAGCCAACTGCTCATGGAAGAAGCTGCAACATTAACAAACCTTCGCAAGTATGCAGCCCAGTCCAAAATCATTCATATTGCAAGCCATGGTATTTTCCGCCCAGATAACCCGCTTTTCTCGGCGATACAGCTGGCTGATGGATGGCTAACAGTCCACGATATCTATGAGCTCAATCTTCAAGGCAGTCTTGTCGCATTGAGCGCATGTGAAACAGGCGTGAGTTTCATCGCCTCAGGAGATGAGCTGCTCGGGCTTATCCGAGGGTTCTTTGCCGCTGGTGCAGAGCGATTGCTGGCAAGTTTGTGGGTTGCTGATGATATCGCCACCACGAACCTTATGCGATCGTTTTATACCAATCTTATCAATGGCCATTCTCCAACCACAGCACTACGTAATGCTCAACTTGCTACCTTAAAAGAGCATGCTCACCCATTTTTCTGGGCTAGCTTTGTTCTTATAGGTGGGTATTAAACGATCAATATTCTACAAAGCTCGAATGAAGCACAAGGAAGGAGAGGTCTTCATCATCGATGCATCTCAAGGTAGGTATTAAGATCAGATGTATCTATTAAAAATACATCTGCCTATCCCTTCTCAATAGTAGCGTATATAAAAGGAACAAATTCATGAAACTCAAAACCCTGGTCGCTAGCATCGCCGTTGCTCTGGCTCTGTTCGCAAACTTCGTGTCCGTGCAGCCCACCTTCGCCGGCGAGAGCACTTCCACGCCCAACCCGGTCGTGCCAGCGTCCTCGCCTAATGGCTTTGTTTGGGAGTGCTAGTCTAACAGCGCATGCGTCCATTGTGCCCATCAATCGCATAATTGACGAAAGAGAGGCCTCGCAGGTACACCTGCGAGGCCTCTGCTTTGCTTGCCTACAGCGCCAGCGCGCGGGCCGCGCAGAAATAGCTGGCCATCGCTGGGTCGGCGGAGAGGTCGAAGCGGGTGGGGTCGCCCGCGCGCAGCCCGGCCATGGGCATGAGCCGCGCGGTGAGCGGCTTGCGGTAGGTGGCCGAGAGCGTGGCGACCTCGGCCAGCACCTGGGCAATGGCGGGGGCGCTGGCGTCGCCAGGCAGCGGGATGGTGTCTAGGCCAGTGCCGCACACCGCGCTGAAGGCTAGCAGGTCGCGCAGGGTGTAGCGGCCTTCGTCGCAGCGCTGGGCCAGCACGGTGTCCTCCAGCACGGGCAGCATCACCCCGCTGAAGCCTAGGCGCGTGACCTGGGCCGCCTGGATGGCGGCGGTGAGGGCGCGCACCGCCGCCATGGTGCCCCATGCCCCGAAGGGCACGCCGCTGATCGCCTCGATGGCCGCGCCCACGCTGGTCTCGTCGCCAGGGCGGGGCGCGAGCGACCAGTCGCAGCCAGCGTAGCGCACCCCGGTCTGGCCCGCCAGGTCGCCCAGGGCGGCGCGGATGCCCGCGTCGTGGCGCTCGATCAGGGCGGTGAGCTGGGCCATGGCCTGGCGCGAGGCCGCGCCCAGCGCCGCAGGCGGCTGGCCCGGCGCAGGCAGGCCGCGCACAGCCTCGCGGGCCAGCGCCGAGGCCTCTGGCCCGATGGCCAGCCAGGGGTCGCCCCGGTCGTGGTAGGAGGCGGGCAGGAAGGGCGAGCCGGGGCCAACGTTGGCCAGCGCAGCGAAGCGCATATTGCCGAAGCCATCGGGCGAGAGCTGGGCGAGCGCCACCATGGCCTCGGCGGCGGCGCGCAGGTGCTCGGGCAGCACCTGGCCGTCGGGGGTGACGATCTGGGCCGATGCGAAGACCGCCTGGGTCGAGCCGATCACCTCGGCGGCGGCGGCCAGCCGATCGCCCTCTAGCGGGCCGAGCGACACAAAGCCAAAGCCGTGCTCTAGGGCCAGCTCCTCGGCCCCACGGGCGATGGTAGCCATATCGCCACACACATTCGATGCCAGCGAAAGCGCCAGCCGCATGTTCTGGACCACATAGCCCGCGTCCTCCAGCCTGGCCCGCGCCAGCCGCGCCGCCGCAGCGGCCTGGGCCAGCGAGTCCTCCCTCGCGCCCACCGTGATCGTGCGGATCTGCATGATCCTCTCCCTTTCCTCGCGCGTGCCGCGCTGATCAAGCCTGCTCATCATTATCGCGTAGCGCGGCTCCGCCCCCGGCGGGATGAAGCCGCCAGCATGCGGTGCTACAATCGCGGCGTACCCGCCCGCAGAGCAAAGAAGCACGTTATGTACAGCCGAACCAAGACCAAGATCGACCACTCGACGCTGAGCCAGATCGTCGCATCGGCATTTGGCCCCGACCGCCACCTCGCGCAGAGCCGCGAGCTGACCGATGGCTACTTCAACGCCGCGTACCTGCTGGAGCTGAGCGACGGCCAGCGCGCCGTGCTGAAGGCCGCGCCGCCCGCCGATGTGCGGGTGATGCGCTACGAGCACCAGCTGATGCGCGCCGAGGCCGCGGCCATGGGCCTAGCCCACGCCCGCACCAGCGCGCCAGTGCCCGCCGTGCTAGCCTTCGACACCAGCCACCACCTGCTGGGCCAGGACTACCTGATCATGTCGTTCGTGCCGGGCACGCCGCTAAACAAGATCAAGGCCGAGCTTTCGCCTGAGGCGGTGGCGGGGGTGGAGCGCCAAATCGGCGGCTTCCTAGCGCAGATGCACCGGATCGCCGGGCCAGGCTTCGGCCCGATGACCGGCGTGCCCGCGCCGATGCCCACCTGGGGCGCGGCCTTCTACGCGATGATGGATGATATTCTAACCGATGGCGAGGAGATGGGGGTGGCGCTGCCGCGCGCCGCCGCCGACATCCGCGCGCTAGTGGCGCGCCACGCGCCGCTGCTGGATGCCGTGCGCACGCCCAGCCTAGTGCACTGGGATCTGTGGGACGGCAATATCTTCTACGACCAACAGCTGGGGCAGGTGACGGGCCTGATCGACTTTGAGCGGGCGATGTGGGCCGACCCGCTGATCGAGAACCAGTTCTTCTGCCATAGCGAGTCGGATGCCTTCGCGGAGGGCTACGGCGCGCGGCTGCTGGCCGACGAGGCGGCCCACACACGCCGCGATCTCTACGACATCCACCTGCTGCTCATCCTGATCGTCGAGCCGGCCTTCCGGCAGTATGAGGACAACGGGCTGGAGCTGTGGGCGCGTGAGCAGATCGACGGCGTGTTCAGGCGTATGGGCATGTAGCGCGGGCGGCGCGGCCCGACCGTGGGTGGTGCTTGCGGTCGGGCTGCGCTGGCGACGCTTTATGGCCTCACGAGCAGTGTAACCTTGTTCCTCGGTCACTTCCCCCGCTTCCTCGGTCTCTTCCCTCTCTTCCCCCGTCAATCTACGCATTGTTTTATGATGCATGAGGTCAATATACATATGTTCTCTAGAACAATGGCAGTAAGTGCTATGCATGATGGCGGTTGCTCATGGTTAGTGGGTGCGTGCCCTGCGCGGGCGGCGCCTAGGGGCGCACCTTCACCGTATGGGCCAGGTGGGGATGGCTGGCTTTTCACCATTTCCTAGTGCCTTTTATTCCCTTGGTGTCTTGGTGTCTTGGTGGTGAAAATCTTCATGCCTCGCGCCTTCGTGGTGAATCGGCCCCTTGGTGTCTTGGTGGTAAACATCTTCGTGCCTTCGCGTCTTCGTGGTGAATCGGTCCCTTGGTGTCTTGGTGGTGAACATCTCGCGCCTTGCGGCGGCAAGATCGCTGGGCTATAATTCCCCCACACGCGCACATTGAGAATGCCCACTGCCTATGCACCTCTTCAGCCCGCTGAGTATCGGCCCGACGCGACTCCCGAACCGGATTGTGTTTGCCGGGCTGCCAAGCGGCCACGCGAGCAGAGATGGCAGCATCTCGCCCGCCTTCACCGCGTTCTACGCCGCGCGGGCCGCAGGTGGTGCGGGCGCGGTGGTGCTCGAATCGGCCTGGCCGCTCGCGCCGAGCGCGCAGACCATCCCCCACCTCGGACTCTACCACGACCGACAGATAGCAGATCTCGGAAGCTGTATCGAGCGTATCCATAGCGCGGGCAGCTGCGCGCTGGTGCAGATCGACCAGCCGATCGTGATCGCCAGCCTCTCCGACGAGGGGCTGGGCCAGATCAGCAAGGCCTGGATCGCAGCGGCACAGCGGGCCTGCAGCGCCGGGGCCGACGGCGTGCTGCTCTCGTGCGTGGACGGCGGGCCGTTCCAGCAGCTGCTCTCGCCGCTGACCAACCAGCGCGCGGGCCGCTTCGGCGGGCCGCTGGACCGGCGCATGCAGCTGCTGCAGGACACCGTGGAGCGCATGCACGCCCGCTTCAGCGCGCGCATGGTGGTGGGGCTGCGGCTGCTGGTCGAGGAGTTCACCCCCGGCGGCGTGACGCTGCAGGACGCGCGGGTGATCGCCCGCCGCATGAGCATCGCCGGGGCCAGGCTGGTGGAGGTGTTCGCACCCACGGTGGGCGCGGTGCCCATGGCCTACTTCCCCGGCTGGCGCACCCCGCTGGCGGCGGCCATCCGCGCCGTGGTGGATGTGCCGGTGATGGTGGGCGACCTGAACGACGACCCCGAGTTCGCCAACAGCGTGCTGGCCGACCGCTGCGCCGACCTCGTGTGCATGGGCGAGGTGCTGCGCGACGACGCGGCATGGCCCAAGCGCGCGCGGGCCGCGCTCTTCCCCGATGGGCGGGAGTAAGACGGGCAGCGCCGCCCCCACGTGAACCATAGATCTACCTTACAGAAAGGCTAGCGATGACAACCTACGAGCACCGCCTCCCCAACGGCATGCTGGTGCTGCTGCGCGAGTCGCACGCCGCGCCCGTGGCCACCTGCTGGGTGTGGTACCGCGTCGGCTCGCGCAACGAGGTGCCCGGCACCACCGGCATCTCGCACTGGGTCGAGCATATGCTGTTCAAGGGCACGCCCACCATCGCCAAGGGCGAGATGGACCGCCTGATCGCCCGCAACGGCGGCACCTTCAACGGCTTCACATCCTACGACTACACCGCCTACTACGAGACCCTGCCCTCGGACAAGATCGAGCTGGGCCTGCAGATCGAGTCGGACCGCATGATGAACTCGCTGTTCGACCCCGAGGAGGTGGAGAGCGAGCGCACCGTGATCATCTCCGAGCGCGAGGGCCACGAGAACGACCCCGAGTGGTGGCTCGGCTCGGCCATGATGACCTCGGCCTACCAGTACCACCCCTACCGCAACGAGATCATCGGCTGGAAGAGCGACCTGCTGGCCATGACCCGCGACGAGCTGTACCAGCACTACCAGAGCTACTATATGCCCAACAACGCCGTGCTGGTGGTGGTGGGCGACTTCGACCACGCCGAGATGCTGGCCAAGATCGAGCGCTACTTCGCGCACCTGCCCGCAGGCCCGGCGCTGCCCGCCGTGCGCGCCGTGGAGCCGGAGCAGCAGGGCGAGCGCCGCGTGGTCATCCGCCGCCCCGGCGCGGCGCAGTATGTGCAGGTGGCCTACCACGCCGTGGACTGCCGCCACGCCGACTTCGCCCCGCTGATCGTGCTGGACGCGGTGCTCTCGGGCGCGAAGGGCCTGGGCTTCGGCGGCGGCGCGCAGACCAACCGCAGCGCCCGCATCTACCGCGCCCTGGTCGAGACCCAGATCGCATCCTACGCGGGCAGCGGCTTCCGGCCCTCGTTCGACCCCGGCCTGTTCGAGCTAGACGCCACCGTGCAGGAGCCGAACACCTGCGAGGATGTCGAGCGCGCCCTGGTGGCCGAGGTCGAGCGCGTGCGCGCCGAGGGCGTCTCGCCCGCCGAGGTGGCCAAGGCGATCAAGCAGACCCGGGCGCAGATCGCCTACTCCAGCGAGAGCGTGACCCAGCAGGCGCTCCAGCTGGGCATGTGGGAGCTGCTGGACAGCTACAAGCGGCTCGACACCATCCTGGATGAGGTGGCCGCCGTCACCCCCGAGGATGTGCAGCGCGTGGCCCAGACCTACCTGCACGAGAACAACCGCACGGTGGGCTACTTCATCCCCACCGAGGACGAAGCGGGCGAGGCCGAGGACGAGGCCTAGCCAGATCCGGTGTCCAGTGCGACACCTTCAAAGGAGCCAGAGCATGACAACTCCCCCAGGGGGCGACGCAATAGAGACGGCCACGCGGCACGTGCTGCCAAACGGCATGGTGGCGCTCATCCAGCGCAACCCGGCCAGCACCACCGTGAGCGTGCGCGGCGAGGTGCGGGCGGGCGCGGTGCACGAGGCCGCCGAGAAGAACGGGCTGGCCGTGTTCACCGGCGCGTCGCTCATACGCGGCACCCAGCGCCGCAGCTTCCAGCAGATCGTAGCCGAGACCGAGGAGCGCGGCTGCAGCGTGAACGCGGGCGGCGGCCAGCACGCCAGCGGCTTCGGCGGGCGGGCGCTGGCCGAGGATCTGCCGCTCATCCTTGAGGTGCTGGCCGAGATGCTGTCGCAGCCGATCTTCCCCGCACAGGAGATCGAGCGGCTGCGCGGCCAGTTTCTGACCGGCCTGCGCGAGAGCGAGCAGGAGACCCGCACCCAGGCGTCGCGGGCCATCCGCCAGATGCTCTTCCCGCCCGAGCACCCCTACAGCCGCCTGAGCAGCGGCACCATCGCCAGCATCGAGAAGCTGACCCGCGACGATCTGGTGGCCTTCCACCGCAACTACCACCCCGCCGCCACCACGATCGCGATCGTGGGCGACGTGCAGCCGCAGGCCGTGGTGGAGCTGCTGGAGCAGAGCTTCGGGCACTGGGAGCCGCTGGGCCAGCCGCCCACGCTGGCGCTGCCCCAGCCCACGCCAATCAGCGGCATCGAGCGACGCGACATCGCGCTGCCCGGCAAGAGCCAGACCGACGTGATCTGGGCGGTCCACGGCATCGCCCGCACCGACCCCGACTTCTACACGGCCAGCGTGGCCAACATGATCCTGGGCCGGATCGGCATGGGCGGGCGGCTGGGCGACAATGTGCGCGAGCAGCAGGGCCTGGCCTACTACTGCGGCAGCAGCCTAGAGGCCGACATGGGCGCTGGCCCGTGGGTGGCGCTGGCGGGCGTGAACCCGGCGGATGTGGAGAAGGCGATCAGCGCCATGGTCCACGAGATCGCTCGCTTCGCCGCCGAAGGCCCCACCGACGAGGAGCTGGCCGATGCCCGCGACTACATGACCGGCAGCACCGTGCTGGGCCTGGAGACCAACGACGGCATCGCGGGCACGCTGCTGGGCATCGAGCGCTACAGCCTGGGGCTGGACTACATCCGCCGCTACCCGGAGATCATCCGCTCGATCAGCGCTGAGCAGATCGTGGACGTGACGCGCAAGTACCTCTCCACCAGCAGCTACGCGGTGGTGACGGCGGGGCCTGCGATCGCGGGCTAAGAAAACCTTTACCACCAAGACTCCAAGGCCCCAAGTTTCGGAGGAGCCGTGTTTTCGATGAGGGTGGACACAAGATCCGCCTTCATCCAAAATACAGCGCAACGCCGTAGGGGCAGATCTCGGATCCGCCCGCGATGATGAGCATTGAGATACATTGGCCGCATCGTGTCGCGTGCGATGAACGCAATGTATGCAATGCGGGCGAACACCAGGTTCGCCCCTACACCCGTTGGGATACGATGCACACATCGCGCGGCATTTTCGATGTCGGCAATGGGCGTTCATCGCCCACACCGCCGTAGGGGCGGATCTCGTGTCCGCCCGCGATGAGATCAGCTCAGCACATCGCTGCGCCGCAGCAACGAGAACCGGCGACCGCCAACTGTAGAGATAGAGGGCAACCGATGACGACAGACCGATGGATCGAGATGGCCCCCGGCGTGCTGCGGCGTACCCTGGCCGCAGGCGAGCACCTGATGCAGATGGAGGTGACGCTGCAAAAGGGCAGCACGCTGCCGCTGCACCACCATCCGCACGAGCAGGTGACGCACGTCATCCGCGGGCGGCTGCGCATGCACCTGGCGGGCACGCCCCACGAGATCGGCGCGGGCGACTCGCTGCTGATGCTGCCCAACATGCCACACGATGTCGAGGCCCTGGAAGACTCGCTGGTGATCGACACCTTCAGCCCGCCGCGCGAGGATCTGCTGGCGCAGGATCGCGGGCAGCAGGGCTAGCTGGCCTCCTTCTCAGCAAAAAAGGGCGCGATCGAAAAACTTCGATCGCGCCCTTTTCCCATGTCTCGCGCGCCCGCCCTACGAGAGCACCTCGCCGATGGTGGCCACCACGCGGTCGAGCTGCTCGTAGGTGATAACCAGGGGCGGCAGCAGGCGCAGCACGTTGGGGCCAGCGGGCAGGGCCAGCACACCCTGGTCCATCAGCGCCTGGAGGTGGGGCTGCACGCGCTCCTTCAGCTCTAGCCCCACCAGCAGGCCCAGGCCGCGCACCTCGCGCACCTTGGCCAGCCGCAGCGCCCGCAGCTTCTCCACCAGGTACGCGCCCTTCTCCTCGGCCTGCTGGGGCAGGCGCTCCTCCACCAGGGCGCGCAGGGCGGCGCGGGCAGCGGCGCATGCCAGCGGGTTGCCGCCGAAGGTGGTGCCGTGGCTAGCCGGGGGCATGGGGCCGAGCGCGCCGCGCAGAGCGAACGCGCCCATGGCCATGCCGCCCGCGATGCTCTTGGCCATGGCCAGGATGTCGGGCGTGATGCCGTAGCGCTCGCAAGCGAACAGCGTGCCAGTGCGCCCGAAGCCGGTCTGCACCTCATCCACGATCAGCAGCGCGCCGCGCTCGGCGCAGATCCGCGCCGCCGCCTGGGCGTAGGCCGCGCTGGCCGGGCGCACGCCGCCCTCGCCCTGCACCAGCTCGATGATCACCGCCGCCGTCTGCTCGGTCACCGCCGCGTCCAGCGCCTCGATCTTGTCGTAGGGCACGTGCGAGAAGCCCTCGACCAGGGGCAGGAACGGCTCGCGGTACTTTGGCTCCCAGGTGGCCGAGAGCGCGCCCAGCGTGCGCCCGTGAAAGCCGCGCACGGTGGCCACCACGCCGTGCCGCCCGGTGAGCGCGATCGCGGCCTTGATCGAACCCTCCACCGCCTCGGCCCCCGAGTTGCACAGGAAGATCCGCTCCAGCCCCGCCGGGAGCACGGCGGCCAGCTCGGCCATGTAGGCCGAGCGCTGGTCGTTGTAGAAGATCTCGGGGCAGCTGATCAGCGTGGCGGCCTGCTGCTGGATGGCGGCGACCACCGCCGGGTGGGCGTGGCCCAGATTGGCCGCGCCCTGGCCACCCACGCAGTCGATGTAGGCGCGGGCCTCGGCATCCCACACCGCCGCGCCCTCGCCGCGCACCAGGGCCAGGTTGCGCTTGGGGTAGACCCCGATGGTGTGGGCCTGCTCGGCGGCGATGATTGCTGCGCTGGTTGTATCGGTCATAGGGGTTTCTCCCTTGCTTCATGTGAAAAAAGTGCGCCGCCTAATCCCCATTCCCCGCTCAATCGTCCTTGCGCAGGGCCTGCTCGGCCAGCGCGCCGCCCCACGGTTCGAGCGGGCGGGCGGGCAGGTGGGCCGTGCTGGGCGCACCGAAGAACAGGCTGCGGTCGGGCGCGAGCAGCACGCGCATGATCGCGGCGTTGGGGAACGAGAAGCTGCCGGTGAAGTGGCAGTAGTCGTCCATCGCGCAGGCGTCGAGGGTGGAGGGCTGGGCTAGGTGCACCCACAGCATGGTGCGGAAGAACTGGGCGTGGCCGAACACCGCCACGAACGGCTCGCCGACGCCACGTAGCAGCTCCAGGGCGGCCTGGGCGCGCACCACCCGCTGCACGAACGACTCAGCGCCGGGGCCGTCGCAGTAGTCGGGGTCGCGGCGCTGCCAGTAGGCCGCGAGCAGCGGGGTGCGGTCGGCGATGGTGGTGTTGAGGCGGTGCTCGTCGCTGAGCGCGGCGCACTCGTGGATGGGCCACTCCTCGCAGGGCGTGCCGGGGTAGCGATCCAGCAGCGGCAGGGCCGTGGCCTTGGCGCAGCGGTAGGCCGAGGTGATCACGCGCGAGGGGGCGCGGGTGAAGGCCTGGGCCGCGAAGGCCGCCTGCTGCTGGCCAAGCGCGGTCAGGCCGATCTGCTCGGTCGCGCCCACGCGCGCCCCCGCGTTCGACTCGCTCTGGCCGTGGCGGATAAGCCAGATCTCCGTCATGCGATCACCGTCCCCTCGCCCGCAAGCGCCTTGGTGATCGGCTGGGTGCTGCGGGCATCGCCCATCACCACGCGGCCCACGCCCTGGGCCAGCGCCTCGGCTGCGCCCAGCACCTTCTTCTTCATGCGGCCCTGCGCCACCGGCAAGTACTCCTCCACCGAGGCGCGCGGGATGCGGCGGATGAGCGAGCTTTCATCGGGGAAGCTGCGCAGCAGGCCGGGGACATTGGAGAGCAGCAGCAGCGTGTCGGCCTTCAGCGCGGCGGCCACGGCGGCGGCGGCGCGGTCGCCATCCACGTTGATGGCATCGCCCGCCGTGCTGGCGGCCAGCGGCGCGACCACCGGCAGGTAGCCCGCATCCAGCAGCAGCTGGAGCAGCCCGGCGTTCACCTTCTCCACCGTGCCGGTCCAGTCGTCGCGCAGCACCTTCTGCTTGCCGTCCTCCACGATGCGGATGGTGGCCTTGCGCTGGCCCTCCAGCACGCGGCCATCCAGCCCGCTCAGGCCCACGGCGTTGATGCCCAGGCGCTGCAGCCGCTCGACGATCAGCTTATTCATCTTGCCGCTGTAGGCCATCATGAAGATCTCCAGCGTCCTGCGGTCGGTGTAGCGGCTGGTGTAGCCCGAGGGCGAGGTGACGAAGCGCGGCGGGTAGCCGATCTGCTCGGCCAGCACGTTGGTCTCGTGCGAGCCGCCGTGGACAAGGATGGGGCGCTCGCCCGCGTTCCACTGCGCGGCCAGATCGGCGCATAGCGCGTCGTAGTCGATCCCCTGCCCGCCGCCGACTTTAATCACAATCATCGCGTGTTTCTCCCGTTGGTTGAAGGTTTTCCATGGCCTGGGCAAGCGCCGCGCCGTCGGCGACCAGATCCCGCAGGCTATCGATAGAGCAGCACCCCGGCCAGGCCCGCAGCCAGCAGCACGGGCAGCGGCGAGATCTTGAGGCGGGCCACCACCGCGATGGTGCTTGCGGCGATCAGCAGGCTGGGCAGGTTCAGCTCGGTGCGCATGATGCCCGCCACCACCACGAACATCGACCCGACGGCCACCAGCATCAGGCCGCGCAGGAAGCCCGCCGTGGCCGGGTGGCCGCCGATCCGCTGATAGATGCGGTTGACCAGCAGCACCAGCATGGGCGGCAGGATGATCGCCGCCGTGGCCAGCAGCGCGCCCATCAGCCCATAGGTCAGGTAGCCGAAGGCGATCACCCAGAAGCCGCTGGGGCCGGGCGAGATCTGGCCCAGGGCCAGCGACTCGGCGAAGTCGCGCTCGCCCGCCCAGCCCTGCGCGATCATGTCCTCGTGCACGATCGGCAGGTTGCCGCCGCCGGTGGTCGAGAACAACGAGCCTTTCAGCAGGATGAGGAAGTACAGCAGCGGGTCGATCATCGCGCCTGCCCTCCCCGCGCGGCCCGCCGCCACGCCAGCAGGCCGCCCGCCAGACCCGCGCCCCACAGCAGCGCCAGCATGGGGATGTGCAGCAGGCCCAGTCCCAGCACGCCGCCCGCCAGCAGCGCCAGCGTGGCCGCCAGGCTGCCCCAGCCCTCGCGCCGGCTCTCGGCCACGATCGGGCGCAGCATCTGAAACGAGAGCAGCAGGCTGAAGCCCACCGTAGCCGGGATGATGCCGCGCAGCGCCGACTGCACCTGCGGCACCTGCTGGATGCTGGCGTAGCCCGCCGTCAGCATGATCGTCACCGCCACGCTGGGCAGCATCAGGCCCAGCAGGCTCACGGCCACACCCGCCGCGCCGCCCAGCTTCGCCCCGATCAGGATGGTCAGACCCAGCAGGTTGATGCCCGGCGAGATCTGGCAGATGCTCCAGAAGCGGTTAAACTCGGCCTCGGTCAGCCATCGCTCGCGCTCCACCGCCGCCTGCCGGATGAGAAACAGGGTGGCCGTGCCGCCCCCGAAGGACTGGGTGCCGATCCGCGCCCACACCGCCAGCTGATGCCGCAGCGTGGGCGTGGTCGCGCCGCGCTGCTCGGGCGCGATCGCCTCGGCCTGCTCTACTATTGCCATGCTCGTGTCCTTTTACAATCTTTTAATAGAAAGTATAGGCCGCGAGCGGGCCGCGTACAATCCGCCTCTGGCTATAGCCCGCATTGAAGCGGCCTATAGAAGCGGAGCCGAGCATCAGGCGTTGTAGACCCCCGGCTGGTAGAACATCAGCACCAGCTCCATGGCCTCGGCGTGCGAGATGCCGTTCTGGGCGATACTGTAGCGGCGGATGAGCTGGGCGATCACGTCATCCACGCGGTCGTCGGGCGGCGTGTCGGCCAGGGGTAGGCCGGTCTGGCTGGCCAGCCTGCGCAGCGTAGTGCGCAGCTCGTCCTGCGGGCGGGGCAGCAGGCGCTCGCGCTCGCGCCAGTAGCGCACGTTGGCCTTGCCGCAGCCAAAGCAGGCCAGCACCGGCGTGCGCAGCGGCATGTCGTAGGGCGGCAGCGCGCCCGCGTAGGCGCTGTTGCCGATGTCGATCGCGTCCTGGCCCTCCACATTGCGCGAGAGCGCCAGCCGATAGGCGCGGGCCGTGGTGTCAGCGTGCACGCCCGAGCCATCGTACTCGGTGTTGGCCGAGAACGGGCTGCGGTCGAAGATAAAGCCGTTGCTGGCGAAGATATGGTAGAAGAAGGCGTCCATGTCGCGGTAGCAGTTCACGAACAGCTCGCCCGAGGGCAGCGTGCCCAGCCGATCGCGCATGGCGCGGCGGATCTCGGCCATCTTGCGCGGGTAGAGCAGGATGAGCCGCCGGTAGATCGCCTCCAGCAGCGAGGAGAGGCCGATGGTGCCGTTGCGCTCGCCGATGCCCAGGATGGAAAAGTCGGGCAGCATGGTGATGCCCAGCCGCTGGCAGAGCAGCAGCGTGTCCACGTACATGCGGTCGGCGTTGCCGATGTCGTTGTGGATGTGGCACTCCAGAAACTGGAAGCGCATCCCGGCGCGCTGGAGGATGGCGATGCGGTCGCCCAGCTCGGGGATGGACGAGAGTCCCACGGTGTCGGGGATGCCGATGCCATCCACCTCGGTGGCGCTCTCGGCCAGCAGGCGCTGGAGCGCGGTGTAGAACTGCTCGTAGTCCTCCAGCGGGGTGCGGAAGGCATCCTCGGTGCTGATGCGCACGGTGTGGAAGCCCAGCTCGCGGGCGTAGCGGATGCTCTGCGCGGCCTTCTCGGCCAGCTGCGGGATGCTGGCGTTGGCGGTAGCCTGCTTGATCGGGCTGGTGCCGATGTACAGGTGCACGCGGCGGAAGCCCGAGCCGAAGGCCGCGTCGATGTCGGACGGCACGCAGCGGGCGTGGGCCGCGAAGTCGATGGCCAGCCCAGCCTGCCTGGCCCGCTCCAGCAGGCTCTGGTTCCAGACCTGGCCCGGCTCGTTGGCGGGGTTGGAAGGCAGCTCCACCACGCCCACGCCCAGCCGGTCCATGAAGCGCACGCTCTCCCAGGCCTCCTCGGCGCTGAGGTGGAAGCCCTGGAGCGTGCCGTCGCGGTTTTCGCCCACGGCCTGGAGCGACTCGCGGATGGAGAAGACCCCGAAGCCCTGGGCCTTCAGGTAGTCGAACAGCGCGAACAGCTCGGTGGCCTCGCGGTAGCGCTCCTGGGCCGGGTTCTCGCCCGCCAGAAACGGCGGCAATGGTAGATCTGTGCCTGTCACAGCCGGTCTCCTTTGAGACGAGGGAGGGGCGAAAGACGAACACCGCTGGCCACTGCGCCGGTTCGGCTTCGCGGTGCGCGTCCCTCGCACACTAGCTAGAGGTTTTTGCCAGAACGGCGTAGGTGGGCACCGTGTAGCCCTCGTGGCAGCGCTCCTCAACCAGCGCGTAGCCCAGCCGCTCGTAGCGGGCGCGGGTGAGGGGCAGCGCGGTGCGCACGGCGATTTCGATCCGGGGTGCGCCCAGCGCATGCGCCCGCGCCTCCACGTAGGCGATCAGCGCGCCGCCCACGCCCTGGCCGCGGTGCTCGGGCAGCACGCCCAGCCTGCCGAAGTACAGGTGGCCCTCGCGCAGCTCGTAGAGCACGCAGCCCACCGCGCGCCCGTCGATCTCGGCCAGCGCGAGGCCGCCCTGCTGCATCTTCCCGCGCACGCTGTCGCCCGTCTCGCGGATCGCGCCGGTGGGCGGGTCCAGCACGGCCTCCTCCTCGAAGGCGGTGCGGATGATCTCGGCGGCGCGGTCGGCCTCGCTGGGGCTGGCCTCGCGGATGTGGAATGCGGGCGATGCGTGGTGTGTCATGGTTGTGGTGCTCCCTTGGCGGGGCTACACCGGGTGCAGCCCCCAGAACTCAAGCCCTGCGGTCTCTTCGAGGCCGCACATCAGGTTCATGCACTGCACGGCCGAGCCTGCGGCACCCTTGCCCAGGTTATCGATCGCGCAGATGCTGACGATCCGGCCCGTGGCCTCATCCAGCGCGAAGCCGACATCGGCGTAGTTGGTGCCGGCCAGGATCTTCGGCTCGGGCAGGCGGTAGATGCCCTGCTTCTCGCGCACGATCCGCACGAATGGCTCGGGCGTGTAGGCGGCGCGGTAGGCCCGCCACAGATCCTTCTCGGTGATCGCGCTCTTGGCGAAGGCGTGGGCCGTGGCCACCGCGCCGCGCACCATCTCGATACCGGTGATCGAGAGGTGCACCCGCTCGACCCCGGTCTCCTGGATGACCTCGGCGGTGTGGCGGTGGCCGGTGGTGGCGAACGAGCGCACCGCGCCCGAGCGCTCGGGGTGGTGCGAGGCGTCGCTCGACTGCGCGCCGCCCTCGGACGAGCCAACCTTCACCTCCACGATCACGTCGCGGTCGGTGTCGATCAGGCCCGCGCGGGCCAGCGGCAGCAGCGCCAGGTTGGTGGCGGTGGCGTTGCAGCCCACGCCCGAGACGTAGCTGGCCGCGCGGATCTGCTCGCGGTAGATCTCGGGCAGGCCGTAGACGAAGCGGCCCAGCCACGCGGGGTTGGGGTGCTCCTCGCCATACCAGCGCTCGTAGGCGGCCGTATCGCGCAGGCGGAAGTCGGCGGAGCAGTCGACGATCTTTGGCGCGAGCGCCGCGAACTCCTCGATCCGCTTGGCCGCCGAGCCGTGGGGCAGCGCCAGAAACAGCACGTCGCAGGGCGCGACCTTGCTGGCAGGCACATACTGCAGGCTGGTGTGGCCGCGCAGGTTGGGGTGGGTGCTGGCCACCGGCTTGCCCGCAAGCCGCTCCGAGGTCACATGCGCAACCTCCACACCCGGGTGGGCCAGCAGCAGCCGCAGCAGCTCGCCGCCCACATAGCCGCTGCCGCCAATGATGGAGACACGTAGCATCTTCTCATTCCTCTTGCGATACCGGCCGCCTACGGGCGGCCCACTGCTTTCAGTTCTTGGCCAGGGCCTCGTCATCCGGCGCGATCTGGCCGATCAGGCGGCCCAGCCCGGTGGCCCCAAAGTCCTCGCGGGTGATGTCCATCAGGATGTCGTCGTAGCGCCTGCCGTCGAACAGGCGGGCCGCGCGCAGCCGCCCGGCCTCGCGGAAGCCGGCCTTCAGGTAGGCGCGGTGGCCGCGCTCGTTGAAGCCGGTGTGCCACAGGTGGATGCTGTGCAGGTTCAGGAAGGTGAAGCCGTACTCGCACATCAGGCGTACCGCCTCGGTGCCGTAGCCCTGGCTCCAGGCGCTCTTCTCGCCGATGGCGATGCCCAGCTCGGCGCGGCCATGCTGGTGGTCGATCTTCATCAGCGAGACAGAGCCGATGATCTGGGCGGTCTCGCGCACGATGATCGCGAAGGTGCGCGTGCTGTCGCTGTTGCGGCTGCTGTACCAGCCCTCCTCATCCTCGTAGGTGTACGAGCGGCCAGACGCGCCAAGGTAGGCGGTCAGCTCAAGGTCGGCGAACCAGCGGGCGAAGAGCGGCAGGTCGCTGCGATGCGGGTGGCTCAGGTAGATGCGCTCGCCGGGCACAACTTCGATACGGAGCTGCGGTTCTGGATGGGTCATAGCTTCCTCCCAAAGGTTCTATCACAGAGCGATAAGGCTGGATCTGGGAGAGCATAGCATAACTCTATCTGCCAAGACTCATTCCAGAGTTGCAACCTGACCAGCGCAGGGCTAGGCCTGGCCCCGCGCCGCCGCCAGGGTGTACTCCACGATATGCGCCGGGATGTTCACGCCGGTGGTCTCGATGCTGTTGCGGAACTCCATGGTGTAGTTCACCTCGTTCACCAGCAGCCGCCCCTCGGTGTCCTCCAGCACGTCGATCGCCACCACGCCGCCGCCCACGGCGCTGGCCGCATTCACACAGATCTCGGCCAGCTCGGGGGTGACGGGGCAGTTGGTGGCCTTGCCGCCGCGCGCGGTGTTGGTGATCCAGTGCTGGCTGGTGCGGTAGATCGCGCCGATGCACTCGCCGCCCACCACAAACGCGCGGATGTCGCGATCCTCGCGCTTCTGGATGTACTCCTGGATGTAGAACACCGAGTGGTGGTATGAGCCGAGGATCTGCTTGTGCTCCAGCAGGGCCTCGGCGGACTGCGGGTCGTTGACCTTGGCGATCAGGCGGCCCCACGAGCCGATGCAGGGCTTCAGCACCGCCGGGTAGCCCAGATCCTCCAGCGCCGCCAGCGCCGCCTCGGGGGTGAAGGCCAGCCGGGTCTGCGGGCTGGGCACGCCCGCCTTGATCAGGGCCTGGGTGGTCTTGAACTTGTCGCCGCAGGTGTCGGCCACCTGGTAGGTGTTGACGGTGGGCACGCCCGCGTCGTTGAGGATCTTGAGGGTGTAGAGCGCGCTGTTGTGCTCGATGCTGCGCTCCAGCACTACATCGTAGGGGTAGCTGCCGCTGTTCAGATCGAAGACGATGTCCTGGTCGTTGATGCGCTCGAACGGCACGCCGCGCTTCTCGAACTCGGCGAAGATCAGCTTTTCTTCGACGCGGATGCGCGAGCAGAGAACTCCGATTCGCATGGTGTGGCTCCTTAAAGCTGTGCGCGCCGCCCAGGTGGCGGCGCGCTACGGTGGAAAAGCTACTCGCCCCAGTCCTCGCCAACCTCGGGCGCAAGCGCCAGCTCGGGCGGGTTGACGCTCACAACCTCAAGCTCCACCCCGCAGTCTGGGCAGGTGACGATCTCACCCTCGACGGTGTCGGCGTTCAGGCTGATGGTGGCCTCGCACTCTGGGCATGTGGTCTCCATGGCTGTGCTCCTTGCTGTGTGGCGCGTGCGCGCCTGCGGGTTCAATGCTATTGTAGCCGCGCCGCCGAGCGACGCGCGCTGTCTTCACGAGAAAATGTGGCTGCTTCCAGCCGTTCGGCCAGTTCCCCCTGACCTTCCGTCAGTTCCCCCTGACCTTCCGTCAGTTCCCCCTGACCTTCGGCCAGTTCCCCCTGGCCTTCTGTCAGTTCCCCCTGACCTTCCGTCAGTTCCCCCTGACCTTCCGTCAGTTCCCCCTGACCTTCCGTCAGTTCCCCCTGACCTTCCGTCAGTTCCCCCTGACCTTGTATCAATCTACAAGACGTTCTATCAATCTACTGGCTATTTTCGCACAATCGCGCCGATTCACATCACCTACGCATATTTTTGCGCTACGCCGACTGAATCAGCTCGATCACCGCCGCCGTGACCTGGGCAGTGGTGGCGCTGCCGCCCAGGTCGGGGGTGGCCGGGCCGTGGGCCAGCGTGGCGCTGGCGGCGGCGCGGGTGCGCTGGGCCGCAGCCAGGTAGGGCGCGGGGTCGGCCACGCGGGCGGCCAGGTGATCCAGCAGCATGGCCGCGCAGCCGATGGCGGCCAGCGGGTTGGCCACGCCCCGGCCCGCGATGTCGGGCGCGGCCCCGTGCACCGGCTCGAACAGCGCGGTGCTGCGGCCCAGGTTGGCCGAGGACGCCATGCCCATGCCGCCGCCCCAGTAGCAGGCGATGTCCGAGAGGATGTCGCCAAACAGGTTGGTCGTCACGATCACGTCGAAGCGCTCGGGGCGCTGCACCAGCTGGAGCGCCGCCGTGTCGACCAGCAGCTCATCTACGGCCACATCGGGGAAGGCGGCGGCCACATCCAGCGCGGCGCTGCGGAACAGGCCGCATGTCTCGCGCAGCACATTGGCCTTGTGCACCACCGTCACGCGGGCGGGGCGCGCGGCAGCCTGGCCCCTGGCGCGGGCCAGCTCCAGCGCGGTGCGCACGATCCGCTCGCTGGCGGCGCGGGTGATCACGCGCTCGGCGATGGCGGTCGCGCCGCCGTCCTCCAGCCGCTCGCGCCCGGCGTACAGGCCCTCGGTGTTCTCGCGCACCACCACCAGATCCACGGCGGCGCGGCCAGCGGCCAGCGTGGCGGGGATGGAGGTGACCGGGCGGATGTTGGCGTACAGGTCGAGGGCGCGGCGCATGCCCACGATCGGGCTGCGGTAGCCCTGCACCGGGTGGCTGGGCGAGGCCACCGCGCCAAACAGGATGGCGTCGCTGGCCTGGGCCGCCGCCAGCGTGGCATCCGGCAGGGCCGCGCCCTGGCGCTGGAAGGTGCCCCAGCCCGCCTCGGCCTCGGCGAACTGCAGCGGCAGGCCGCTGGCGCGCAGCACCGCCACGGCGGCCTCGGTCACCTCGGGGCCGATGCCATCGCCGGGGATGAGCAGGATGCTCGGTGTGGTGGTGGCCATGGGCTACTGCGCCTCGGGCTGGCCGGGGAAGCGGCCATGCTGCTTGTAGTAGGGCACGATCCCGCCAGCGGCCCACACCTCGCGCAGGAAGGCGGGCGGCGGCGGCAGCTGGATCTGCTGGCCGTCGGCCACGATCAGGCCGTGCTCTAGGTCGGTCTCGACCTCCTGGCCGTCGCGCAGCAGCTGGGTCAGGTCGGCCTCGAAGCAGGGGATGCCCAGGTTCAGCGCGTTGCGGTAGAAGATGCGGGCGAACAGCGGGGCGATGATCGCGCCCACCTGCACCATCTTCAGGGCCAGCGGCGCGTACTCGCGCGAGGAGCCGCAGCCGAAGTTGGGGCCGGCCACCAGCAGGTCGCCCGGCTGCACCGTGCCCGCAAACTCGGGGCGGGCCTCCACAAAGGGGTACTGGCGCAGCATGGCCTCATCCTTCAGCATATAGGGGGCGTAGCGGCCAGGGACGATCTGATCGGTGTTGACGTTGGGGCCAAAGATCCAGACGCGAGCCATGTCTATTCTCCTTGCCCGCAGCGCGGGCGTTCGTTCTGGTAAAAAGCTAGCGGGCCAGCAGGCTGAGCAGCGCCGCCGCGCCAAAGCCAAAGATGATCAGGCCAGAGATGCGGTTCACCCACAGCATCGCGGCGGCATTGAAGCGCGAGCGCAGCAGGCTGACCCCGCCGCTGAGCAGCAGCCACCACAGCGCCGAGCCGAGGAACACGCCCAGCACCAGCAGCAGCGCCATGCCGCCCACGCCGCCGAACAGGCCCAGGCTGGCGAACACCGCGCTGAACAGCACGATGCTGGCCGGGTTGGTGAGCGTGAGGAAGAAGGTGGATGCATACGCGCCCAGCAGGCTGCTGCCGCCCGCCTGCGCCGCCTGCTCGGCGGGCCGCGAGAGCAGCGTGCGCACGCCTAGGTAGCACAGGAACGCGCCGCCCAGCAGCTTGATCCAGGTCTGCTGCTGCATCAGGAAGCCGGAGATGATCGCCAGACCAAACGCGGCAACGCTGCCGAACACCGCATCCGCCGAGGCCGCCCCCAGCCCGGTGGCAAGCCCAACCGTCCGACCATCCGCCAGCGTCCGCCGGATGCACAGCACCCCGATCGGCCCGACTGGCGCTGCGATCGAGAAGCCGATCAGCAGTCCCTGAAGCAGCAGATTCATGCCTTCCTCCATCAAACAAAGCCATCTATCGCAAAGCTACCGAGATTGATAAAGATGAAAGGGTATCTTTCCCGCTTTGCGCTGCGCGCACCGCTCAAGAGCGCGGCGGCACCCGCCCTACAGAACCTCGGCGGGATTGGTGATGTAGCCAGTGATCGCGGTGGCGGCGGCCACCTCGGGCGAGCCGAGGTAGATCTGGGCCTCGGGCGAGCCCATGCGGCCACGGAAGTTGCGGTTGCCGGTGAACAGGCAGGTCTCGCCGCCCGCCAGCACGCCCATGTGCCGCCCGATGCACGCGCCGCACCCCGGCGTGCCGATGGTCGCGCCGGCCTGGATGAGCGTGGCCAGCGTGCCGTCATTGGTGGCCTGGAGCATGGCCTCGGATGTGGCGGGCACCACGATCAGGCGGGTGCCGGGGGCCACGCGGCGGCCCTTCAGCATGCGGGCGGCGGCGGCCATATGGTCGTAGTGGCCATTGGTGCAGGTGCCCAGGTAGACCACATCCACCCTCACCTGGCCCAGGTCGCTCAGGTCCACCACGTTGTCCACGTGGTGCGGCACGCTGATCTGCGGCTCTAGGGTGCCCAGATCCACCTCCACCACGCGGCTGTAGGTCGCGCCATCCTGCACGCTGAGCCACGCGGGTACCTGGTAGCCCAGCCGCGCCGCGTGGGCCTCGATGGCCGGGCCGGTGGGGGCCACGATGCCCGCCTTGCCGCCCACCTCGATCGAGAGGGTGGCCAGCGTCATACGCTCGCCCAGCGAGAGGGCGTCCAGCCCGTGCCACTCAACCGACTGGTAGGTCGCGCCATCCGCGCCGATCTCGCGGGCCACGCGCAGGCCCAGATCCTTGGCGCTGACGCCGGGGCGCAGCGCGCCGCTGGCCTGCACGCGCACCGTCTCGGGCACGCGCATCCAGGTCTGGCCGGTGGCCAGGGCCAGCGCGATGTCGGTGGTGCCCATGCCCGAGCCGAACGCGCCCACGGTACCATAGCCGGTGGAGTGCGAGTCGCTGCCGATGATCAGCATGCCGGGGCGGGCCAGCCCCTCCTCCACCAGCACGGGGTGCGAGATGCCGCGCCCCACGTCGAAGAAGTGCTGGATCTGCTGCTCGCGCACCCAGCGGCGCAGGTTGGCCTGGTGCTCGGCGTTCTGCACGGTGGCCGCCGGGGCCACGTGGTCCACCACCACCGCGATGCGGGATGGGTCAAACACGCGCTCGGCCCCCAGCTCGTTGTGCAGCACCTTGATGATGCTGGGCGAGATGCTGTCGTGCATCATCACCAGGTCGACATTCACCACCACATTCTCGCCAGCGTGGGCCTCGTGCCCGGCGGCGTGCGAGAGGATCTGCTCAGCCAGTGTCTGTGCCATGGTGTCGGTAGCTCCTTTAGTAGGCTTGGGTTGCAAAAGACGCGGTAGCGGGGCGGGGCGCGCTGCCCCATGTTGTAGCACGCGGGCGTAACCCGCCGATTCGCGCGGCGCGCGGCGATTCGGCACACCAGCGCGCTGGCGTGCGGCGGAGATCGTGTTGAGGCGAAGGGAGCGCCTGCGGCGTGCAGGCGGGGAGGAGCACGTGGAACCGGGGGCGGCAGCAGGGCCGCTGGCTGCGGACAGATCGGCGGGCCGCGCCCATGGGGCGGGCGGCAGGCGCGCGGTGGCCAGCGCGGGCAGGGCTATGCTGTGCGTTCAGGTTCACCATGGCTACTTCTCCGTTCAACAGGTATGCTCAGGCTGCGGGCGACGGCGGCGTGCTGCATCTGGGTTTTCTGTTTGGTCGATAGTAGCTGTTTCATGGGTGCTGGCTCCTGGTATAGATATGCAAAAAGGCCCGCTCCACCGTATGTCTGGTGAAGCGGGCCTGTACACATTCGCGCGACAAGCAAGCTAACCAGACGTGATGTCCGGTTTTTTCACCTGCTGTTTCTGCTGGAACGTGGTGTGGTTCATGGTTCCCTAAAAGACGATTTGACTAAACCGGCGTGAGTATAGCACCGCCGCCAGCGTTCGTCAAGCGGCAGTTTGCCGAAGGCGATGAATAGAAGGCGCGAAGGCGCGCAGCAGCAGCCGAAGGCCCTGCGCAGCAAAATCACACTATGTGTGGGCATCGCCCTGTTGGCATCTCCAAGCTGGGCATCCCTATGCGGTCTTTAGATAGCTGGCATCCGTGCAGATGGCCATCCAAACATCCCCGACACCTTCGCCGCATGGCCCGGGTGGGTGAGGGTTAGCTCCGACCCTATGCGCATGGCCTTTGTCGCCTTGGTGCCTTGGCGTCTTGGTGGTAGCGGTTCCTTCATTGGCCGAGGACGCATGGGCGCTGGGTGATGGTATACTTTTCTTTGCAGCCCGCTTCTACCCGCAACAGGTGCCCTATGCAGAATCGCCGCCCGCTCCCGATGCGGCTGCCGCCCGCCGCGCTGGTCGCTATCTCGCTGATCTCGCTGGTGGCGATCGCGCTGCTGCTGCCGGGCGGCGGCACGCCCGCGCTGGTGTCGCAGTGGCAGCCTGGGGCGCAGCCGCCCGCCGCAGCGGCGCCCACGGTGGCCCCCGCACCCCAGGGCGGGCTGGATGTGGCCCTGCCCGCCGACCTCTACCCCGGCCAAGAGGCGGCCATCCGCGCGCAGGTGGGCGAGGCGCTGGCCTATGTGTCGGCGCGCTTCGGCGGCGGTGCGCAGGCGCGGCTCACGGCCAGCTTTGTGGCCGACGCGAGCTGCGGCCTGCAGGGCATCGCCTACACCGATGTGCGCGATGTGCAGGTGTTCACCTGCCCCAGCATCGCGCCCCAGCGCGCGGTGAACATCCTGGCCCACGAGCTGGTGCACCAGCTGGAGCAGGATCGCTACGGCGAGCGCCACCTGAGCGCCGACCTCATCCTCTCCGAGGGGATGGCGACCTACGGCGCGGGCAAGTACTGGCTGGGCGGCCAGCCCGATTTCCGCAGCTTTGTGCAGGCCCAGCGCGCGGCGGGCGACCACTACCCGCTGGCCACGCACTACGCCGGGCTGGGCATCGCGGCGATGAACACGCTGTACTATGAGTGGGCGAGCTTTGTCGAGTTCCTGATCGGGCGCTACGGGCGCGAGAAGTTCGACGCGCTGTACGTGAGCGGCGCGGGCGCGCCTGGCTCGGCGGACTACGCGGGCGTGTATGGTAAGGATCTGCCTGCGCTGGAGCAGGAGTGGCTGGCCTGGCTGGATGAGCGCTAGAGGCTTTGATGACACGACGTCTTTTTTCCAACACCGCCGATGCTGCGGTTGAGCCGCAGGGGCTGTGGGCCGAGCTACGGCGCGAGGCTGCGCGCCCCGCTGCGGCCCGCAGGGGCTGGCACAGCCGCCTGGGCAAGCTGCCCGCGTCGCCCGGCCCTGGGCTGTACGCCGCGCTGGCGCAGCGGGTCGACCCCGCGCAGTACCGCCCGGTGGCCGTGCCCGATATCGCCGAGGAGGAGGTGGCGGAGGGCGGGCAGCAGCTGACGATCATCCACAGCCCGCGCGGCACCTACCTGCAGCTCACGGCGGCGCAGCGCGCTATCTGGCACCAGATGGACGGCACGCGCACGGTGGCTCAGCTGGCCACGGGCGCATTTCTGCAGTTCAAGCAGCTGCTGCCGGTGGGCGAGCTGGTGCAGGCGCTGCGCGCCGAGGGCTTCTTGGTCGATAGGCCGGTGGGCGTGTACCGCGCGCTGGCGGCCCGGCTGGAGGAGCGCACCGCCGAGGGCTGGGGCCGCCGCGTGCTGCGCGTGCTGGCCGGTCGGCGCTTCGAGCTGCGCGATATCGACGGGATCTACGGCGCGATCTACCGCTTCGGCGGCTGGCTGCTGTTCACGCCGGTGTTTGCGCTGCTGTGGCTGGCGCTGGCCGTGGCGGGCGCGTCGGCCTTCGCGCTGATGCTCACCGGCGGCGTGGCCCAGGCCGACGCGGGCGGCGTGCCGACCCAGGTGGCCACGCTCTGGCTGGCCCTGCTGGTCTCGTTCTTCCTGCACGAGAGCGCCCACGCCCTGGCGGTGAAGCACTTCGGGCGGCGGCTGCGCGGCGGCGGCATGATGCTGTACTACGGCCTGCCCGCCTTCTATGTGGACACCAGCGACATCTGGCGCTCGCGGCGGCTGCACCGCGTGATCGTCTCGGCGGCGGGGCCGATGTCCGACCTGCTGGTGGGCGGGCTGGCGGCGGGCTTCGCCTGGCTGCACCCCGAGGCGGCGCTCGCGCCGGTGGCCACCAAGCTGGCCTTCACCTGCTACATCGCCACGCTGATGAACGCCAACCCGCTGCTGGAGCTAGATGGCTACTTCATCCTGGTGGATGTGCTGCGCCTGCCCGATCTGCGCCAGCGCGCCCTGGCCTTCGTGCGCGGGCCGCTGTGGCAGAAGCTGCGGCTGGCCACCCGCGCCGAGCGCCAGCACGCCCACGAGCACGGCCTGCGCGGCTGGCTGGTAGTATCCCAGCCGCTCAGCCGCGACGAGCGGATCTTTGCGCTGTACGGTGCGCTGGCCACGCTCTACGCGGCGGCGGCGGTCTGGTTCGCGCTGCAGTTCTGGCAGCGCTGGATCTGGGGCACCGTGGTGGGCCTGTGGGCCTCGGGCGGGGCGCTGGAGCGGGCGGCGGCGGCGGCGCTGGTGCTGTTCGTGATCGTGCCGGTGGTGTTCGGGCTGGTGTTTGTGGCGCTGGGCGGGGTGCGCAGCGCGGTGGCCTGGCTCATCCGCAACGGCTACGGGCGCAGGCCCGACCTGATCGCCTGGGTGAGCGGCGGGGCGGTGCTGATCGCCGCGCTGCTGCTGGGGCGGGGCCAGGGCGTGGGCTACGGCCAGCTGATCCCGCTGGGGCTGTGGGTGGTGGCGGCGGTGGCGCTGCTGGTGGTGCGCCCCGACTACCAGGGCGCGGCGATCGCGCCCGCGCTGGGCGCGCTGGCCCCGGCCACCGTGCTGGCGGGCTTCGGCGCGCTGCTGCGGCTGGCCCTGCCGGGCATGTGGTTCTGGCAGGTGGCCGACGGCGCGGCGCTGCTGCTGCTGCTGCTGGCCGCGTTCACCGCCCAGCTGGAGGTGAGCGTGCGCTTCGCGCCCCAGCGGGTGCAGCTGGCCACCGCCCTGATGCTGATGGCGGCCTTCGGCGTGGGCGGGCTGGTGATGATCCGCGAGCTGACGATGATCGTGGCACCGCTGCCGCCCGCCGCCCTGGGCCGCGCCGCCATGCTGGCGCTGCTGGCCGCCGCGCCCGCCTACTTCGGCGCGCTGGCGCTGGCCCTGCTGCTACCCTATATCTTCAGCCTGGCCGACTCGCGCCTGATCTGGTCGTGGGGGCTGATGTGGATGGCGGCGGCGGCCTCGGCCCTGGCCTACATCACCGACCTGCGGGCCTCGTCGCTGGGGCTGGATGTGCTGGCCTCGGGCCTGTGGGCGGCCTCGTGGATCACCCACCTGGCCACGCTGCGCCAGATCGCCCCCGCCGAGCTGGCGTGGGATCACCAGCCCGGCCTGAGCGAGTCCGAGCGCCTGGTGCGGGCCTTCCAGATGTGCTACGCCGGGTGCTACCGCCTGCTGCGTGCGGTGTACGGCGCGCGGCGCACCCAGGATTTCGACGACCGCATGGATGTGCTGGCCGCCACGGCCAACTGGGGCGTGCGGCTCGACCGCGACCTGGCCGAGGTGGCGCTGCGGCTGGAGGCCCAGCCGCTGGATGTGCAGGGCGCACGCTTCGCCGAGGTGCTGCGCTACACGGTCTCCACTATCGAGGATATCGCCGGGGCGTCCTTTGCCCGCCGCACCATCCAGGCCGCCTACGACGCGCTGCCCTGGCCCGAGCGCGAGACGGCGGGGCGGCTGTGCTTCCCCGACACGCCCTGGGCCAGGGAGCTGTCGGGCGCGTTCGGCGACGCCATGGTGGGCCGCATGCGGCTGCTGCGCGAGGTGGAGGCCCTGCTGGCCTGCGACGACGATGAGCTGCTGGCCCTGGCCCGCAGCGCGCGCACCCAGCGCCTGCGTGCGGGCGAGGCGCTGCTGCACGCTGGCGACGCGCCGCCCGGCGTCTGGATCGTGGAGGCAGGCGAGGTGCTGGGCCGCGACGGCGAGACGGTGGTGGCCGAGCTACACCGCGCCAGCGCCGTGGGCGTGGATGAGCTGACCAGCCAGCGCGCGGCGGCCCACTCGTTCTACACCTCGGTCGAGTCGACGCTGCTGTTCATCCCCGCCGCCGAGCTGATCGCCCTGATCCGCGAGGCCGCGCCCCACGCGGCCCAGGCCGCCGACAGCGCGGCGGTGCTGCGCCTGCTGGAGCGCGTGCCGATCTTCGCCGACCTGCCGCGCGGCGCGCTGCGCAGCCTGGCCCAGCTGGCCGAGCAGCGCAGCTTCGCACCGCGCAGCGTGATCATCCGCCAAGACAAGCCCTCGGGCGTGCTGTATGTGATCCAGGAGGGCGGCGCGGCGGTGATGGTGCGGGCGGGCGAGGATGAGCGCGGCCAGCAGCGGCTGCGGCTGGTGAACCGCCTGGGCGCGGAGGAGTTCTTCGGCGAGCTGGAGCTGATCGATGGCACGCCGCCCCGCGCCTATGTGCTGGCGGCCACCGAGCTGCGCGTGCTGGCGCTGCCCCATCAGGCGGTGCGCGCGCTGGCCATGGGCAACACGGCGACGGCACGCGGCCTGGAGCAGGTGGGCAGCGCCCGCAAGCTGGAGCTGCGCACGACCGATTAACCACGAAGACGCGAAGGCACGAAGATCTTTTACCACCAAGACTCCAAGACACCAAGGGACGGAGAAGACGAATACCACGAAGAGGTGAAGGCGCGAAGGTCTTTTACCACCAAGACTCCAAGGCACCAAGGGACGGAGAAGACGAATAACCATGGAGATGGAAAGGCACGAAGATCAAGCGATCTTCGTGCTTTTGTTTGGTGGTGAAAAGGTTTGCATGGTTTGGGTGGAGGCGATCCCGCTGCGGGTGAAGGTCGGCCCGACCTTGTGGTTGTATCAGTGATACCTGTTCTTCTTTCGTGGTGGGTGAATGCCCTACGCGGGCGGCGTCAGGGGCTCCGCGCCCCTGAACCCCCGCCAGGGGAGTGGCCCCTGGACGCCAATTTGAGGCGTTCCTGTGCTGTTCGCTGGCGGCTGGTGTTTGTGCATATGGCCATCAAAACATCAGCGACACCTTCGCCGCATGGGCCGGGTGGTGGGGTGGAGCAGCGATCATGGCTCATGTGCGTTGTGGGCGCGGTGCATGGTCTGGCAGGCGGTTGTGCAGTATTTGCCGTGTCCCTATGCCACGCCTAGAAAAGTAATATCCGCTGCGGGTGGAGGTGATCCCGGTGCGGGTGAAGGCGATACCGCTGCGGGTGAAGGCGATACCGCTGCGGGTGAAGGTGCTCCCGCTGCGGGCGAGGGCTATCCCGCTGGTACAGATCTGCGCCGAAGGGGGAGATACGATAGCGCAGATCTCCTGCCCCAGCGCGGGAACGCTGGCATGGTGCCGAAGCCCGATTTTTCCTCCTCTGCTGGCCCGATCTAGCGCTGGCGCACCTGGATCGTGGCCAGATCGAGCGACTGCGCGCCGTCGGCCATGGGCAGCACCGCGCCGCTGGCCGATTCGCGCAGGGTGAGGCGCAGCGTGTAGCTGCCGGGCGCGAGCGCGTCATCCACCACCCAGGGGTAGGTCACGGGGTTGTTCTTGTGGGTGTGCCACTGGGTTGTGGGCGACTCCACGCAGGGCGGGGCCACGGCGGATGCGACCGCGCCCGAGGCATCCACGATCTCCAGCGCTGCCGTGTACTCGCGGTCGATCGGCTGCTCGGCCTTCCATGTGAGCTTGAGGGTGTTGTCCTGCCCGCCGTAGAGCGCGGTGAGGCCCAGGTCGTACTCCTTGAGCGTGAGTCCGCCGGGCCACTGCGCGCCCGTGTGCTGGGCGGGCGTCACATCCAGCATGGTGTGGCGCTGCCACACGTCCACCAGCAGCTGCTGGTCGTAGCTGGCCCCATCCTGCTCCAGCGACAGCTCGCGCGGGGCGGGCACGGGCTGGCGGCTGTAGATCTGCATCTTCTGCTCGCCGCCCACGCGGATGGTGGCGAACAGGTGAAACTGCTGGCGGATCTGGTCCTCGGGCAGCTTGTTCTGGTCGAAGGGGATGTCGGCCAGCACATAGTAGTCGGGGCTGGTGTCGCAGCGCGGGGCGCGGCGGGTATACCAGTGGCCGATCAGGTAGTCCTCGTTGCTGCCGAAGGTGCCCCGCATCGCGCCGGTGCGGTACAGCTCGCCCACCGCGCGCCACCCGGCGCTGTGCGGGAAGCCGAAGAAGCCGCCGACCGCGACCAGATCGGTGGTGGTGAATGCCTGGTAGATCGCTGGCTTCTGGCCGAAGGTGAAGCGGTACTCGGGGCTTTGGCGCAGGTAGGCGATGGCGAGGAAGGGCGCAGCCAGCAGGGCCAGCGCCGCGCCGCCGCAGGCCAGCGGCCAGAGCAGCGGGCGGGCGCGGCGGCGCAGCAGGCCCACCAGCTGGGCCACCGCCAGGCCCACCAGCAGGGCGCAGGCCGGGTACATGGTGTAGAAGTGGGTCTTGGGGTCGCCCAGCACGAACGACTCGGCCAGGAAGGGCGCGGCGAACCAGACCAGCACGGCCCGCAGCGGGGCGGGCGTGGCTGGGGAGAGCGCCAGCGCCGCCAGGGGCAGGCCGAAGGCCAGCAGCGCTAGGTTCAGCCCGCTGGGCAGGGCCAGCGGCCAGCCCGCCAGGGTGGCGACGCTGGCCAGCAGCAGCAGGGCGGCCATGGCCAGGCCTAGCGGGCGCGGCCTGCCGTAGCGCCACAGCCAGGCCAGCATGCCCGCCAGCAGCGCCGCGCCCAGCGCGATGATCTGGTAGGCGGTGGAGTAGAAGGTGGCGCGGATGTAGTAGGCGGGCAGGTTGTTGAACAGCGCCACGCCGTCGGTCTGGCCGGTGCGCTTGCCCAGGTACTTGAGCGTGCGCAGGAAGTGCTCGTGCAGGAAGAAGGGCACGTAGAAGCTGGCCAGCAGCGCGGCGGCCAGCAGCAGCGGCGGGCCAAGCATGCGCAGCCACTGGGCGGGCCGCCAGCGCCGCTGCACGCCGCCCGCGATGGCCAGCCAGGCCAGGGCGGGCAGCACAAACAGCCCGTCGTAGTGGGCCAGCAGGCCGGTGGCCGCGAACAGCGCGACGGCCAGCAGCAGGCGGGCGGGCCGCGCCGCGCCCTGGCGGAAGCGCCAGGCGCACCAGACGGCGGCCACAGCCATAAGCGCCAGCACCATCTGGTACTGCAGCAGGCGCGAGAAGCCGATCATGAAGCCGTCGAAGGCCAGCGCGGCGGCGGCCACCAGCCCGGCCAGGCCGCTGCCCAGCACGCGGCGGCCCAGCACATAGGCCCCCAGCAGCACCCCCAGACCCGCCAGCGCGAAGGGCAGGCGCGCGGCCCACTCGTTGGCCGCGCCCAGCAGGGCCAGCGGCGCGGCGGGCAGCAGGATCTCGACCGGGCCTTTGGAGTGCCAGAGCAGGATGTCCTCGCGCCCGCGCACCGCGTCGGCGGCCATCAGGATGGCGCGGGCCTCGTCGCCCTGGTACTCGGCGTGGCCGAGGTAGGGCAGGCGGAAGGCCGCGCCCGCCAGCAGCACGGCGGCCAGGGCCAGCAGCTCGGCGCGGGGCGGCGGGGCGGCGGCGCGCGGCGAGGCGGCCAGCAGCCGCCAGCCAGCGGCCAGCGCCGCCGCGTCGAAGGGCAGCAGCACCAGCCACCACGGCATGGCGGCGGGCAGTAGGTAGATGCCGTAGAGCGCCAGCGACTGGAAGGCCACGCCGCCCGCCAGGGCCAGCAGGGCTAGCTCGCACCCGTCGGTCTCGTCGCCCAGCAGCCACAGGGCCAGCAGCGCGCCGGGCAGCAGCAGGATGAGCTGGGCGAGGGTGCCGCGCAGGCCCAGCGGGAGGGCGGGCAGCAGCGCGAGGTGGGCCAGGGCGGCGCAGGCCAGCAGCGCGATGCGCCAGCGGGCGGCGGTGGGGGGGAGCTTCACGGGCGAACCTGCCAGTAGTACAAAAAGAGAACGCGGGGACGATAGTACCATGGATCGTCCCCGCGCCTGGCGGTGTGGCTGTATAGGCTGTGTGGGTCGCTAGGCCTCGGTCTCGGGCTGCTGCGGCTGGGCGCGGCGCTGGGCCACGGCCTCGATCAGGGCGGCGCGGTTCTTCTTCCAGGCCTGCTCGATGTCGTTGTTGTAGCCCGCCAAAGCCCACGGCGCGAATCCGTGCACCTCGGTCAGCATCGCCTCGACATCCTGCTCGTTCTTACCCTGCACGGTGATCTGCTGGCCGTGGCTATCGCAGAAGATGGCGGTGAAAGTCTTGCCCGCCGGGATGCCGTTCACGCGGCGCTGAGTCACCTGCTTGTACATCCACACCAGCTCGTTCAGGCGCATGGCGCTGAAGTCGGCGGCCACGGTGTAGACCAGCCAGCTGGTGGTGATGCGCAGCTTGTCGTGCTGCCAGCGCGGGGCCAGCAGCTCGTTCTCGATCTCCGACACCGTCATGGTCGGGTCGCCGAAGCGCGACAGGCGGCGCATGATCGGGTGGCGGGTCGGGTCGGTGTTCATCACGCCCGAAAACACGCCCCAGGCACAGAACAGCAGGATGATACCGCCGATGCCCATGCCGATATAGCCCGGCATGCGGAAGTTGCCAGCGTCGAGCATGTAGGGCAGGAAGACATCGTCCAGGTCTTCCTCACGCTCGATCTCGGCAACTATCTTGGTGCGGATCTCGTTAGAGATCGGGATCAGCGCGCCCGAGACCTCAGTCACCTCGTCGGCGCTGGGCGACTCGACCAGCAGGATGCGGTCGTCGATCACCAGCGCCAGGTAGTTCGACTCCACGGTCTCGCGGCCCGTGCGGCTGGTCTCGACCATCTGGTAGCCGGTGTCGATCGCCTGGTCGGCCTTCACATTCACCCAGTTGCGCGAGACCTTGTCGGCATCGTCGATCTGCAGCAGCTCGCTGTGGTCGATATCGCGCGGGCCAGCGAAGAAGTTGGCGATGTAGCGGATGTTGAGCAGGCCGACGCCCAGCACGATCAGCGCGATGATCACGCTGGTGATGATGCGGCGGATGTTGGAGCTGCGGATGGTGTTGCTGATCAGCTGCGAGGACATGCGCAAAATCTTTCCGTTCAAAAAAGGCGAAACTCCGTCTCCGTATAGGTCGCTCGTGAAGGGGTGCGCGGCCTATTATGCCCGAGAAGCACCGAACTTCCATCGGTCTTGGGGCGGGTCTCGGCGGTATAGAGGAATC
Source organism: Chloroflexia bacterium SDU3-3 (assembly GCA_009268125.1). Lineage (NCBI taxonomy): Bacteria > Bacillati > Chloroflexota > Chloroflexia > Chloroflexia bacterium SDU3-3. The sequence goes on from WBOU01000022.1 coordinate 48,081, forward strand.
TTTATGGACGCGAAGGGTTCAGAAGAGGGCGATTCTTACGCTGGCCGTTGGGCAGAAATGAAGATGGCGGCAGATCGATGTGCGATCTGCCGCCATCTGCGCCGGGCCTGCTACTCGGCGCTCTCGTTGGGGCCGTGCTGCTCGTAGCGCTCGGCCAGGGTGTGGGTGGTGCATGCGATCGTCTTCTCGCCGCCGCCCAGCAGCAGCTGGCGGGCGGTGGAGGCTGCCACTACGCCCTTGTTGACGGTGCTACCACGGTAGAGCGCCATGATCTCCTGGTAGTCCTCGCTGGAGCCGAGGCCGGTGAGGCCAACCACGGCGTTGGTGCGCACCACCATGTCCTCGCTGCCGCGCATGCGCTCGCGGTAGGCCTCGATCAGCGGCTGGCGCAGCTCGGGGGCCACGGCGGTAGTGTTGGAGAGCGCGATGGTGGCCATGGTGCGCGCGGTCGGCTCCCACTCCGCCGAGTCCACGATCGCCCACAGGGCGGGGTGGGCCGCCGCGCCCAGCCGCCCGATGATCTGTGGCGTCTCGGTGGCCCAGAGGCGCGGCAGCTCATCCCACTCGCCGTAGGTGGCCACGGGGTACTTGCGCAGCAGCGGCTCGATCATGGCCAGCTGGGGCAGCTCGCCCAGCAGGCGCAGGGCGTGGATGGGCGCGAAGATCTCCGGCTCCTCGCCGTCGAACAGCTCGAAGTTGGTGGCCAGCTCAAGCAGCGGGGCGAAAGCGGCGGCCCCGCTGCGGGTAATGGTATGGATGAGCGCCTCGCTGGGGCGCAGCCCGGCGCGGCGCAGCTTCTGCACGTGCTCTCTGGCGGCGAAGTCAACGGTCATGGCGTTATGCTCCTTTTCTGCTCGCTCTCGGCCATCTGGTCGAGCAGCGCGGCGATCGGCCGGAAGGTGCGGCGGTGCTGCGCCGTGACGCCGTGGCGCGCGAGCGCGCTGGCGTGGGCGGCGGTGCCGTAGCCCTTGTGGGCCGCAAAGCCGTAGGCGGGCAGGTGCCTGCCCAGCTCGGTCATCAGTCTATCACGGGTGACCTTGGCGATGATCGAGGCGGCGGCGATGCTGAGGCACAGCGCGTCGCCCCGGATGATGGCGCGCTGCGGGCAGGGCCAGTCGCGCAGCTGCACGGCGTCGATCAGCAGCGCGTCGGGCAGGGCGGGCAGCGAGAGCAGGGCCACCTGCATGGCCACCTTGGTGGCCGCCAGGATGCCGTGGCTATCGACCACGTGGGCGGGCACCACGCCCACACCCCACGCGCTGGCGGCCTGGGTCACGCGGGCGTAGAGCGTGTCGCGCTGGGCGGCGGAGAGCGCCTTGGAGTCATCCACGCCCGCCAGCAGCTCGGGCCGCTCCAGCACGGCATCGGGCAGCACGGCGGCAGCGGCCACCACCGGCCCGGCCCAGCAGCCGCGCCCGGCCTCGTCGATGCCCGCGATCACGCGGTGGCCCGCCGCGCGCAGGCGCAGCTCCTCGTTTACAGTGGGTGCCACGGGTTGCCTTCTTCGGTGTGGGCCTGGGGCGCACCAGGGCGCTCGGCCAGGATGATGTGCAGGGATGCGCCGCCCGCCGGGTGCCACAGCTCGCGCACGGCGAACCCGGCCTGGGCGTAGCGCTGGCCCACCAGCGACGTGGGCGCTGGCGGCGGGTCGTGGGCCAGCACGGGGCGCTGGAGCGCAGCGCGGTAGAGCAGGTCGAGCGCGCGGTGGTAGAGCCCGCCCCCGCGCAGCTGGGCCGAGAGCACCACCACCAGCCGCCCGCCAGGGCGCAGCACGCGGGCCACCTCGGCCACGGCGGCGGGGGCCACGATGTACTCGCTGGGGAAGGTGGCGGCCACGGTGTCGAAGGCGGCGGTGGGCAGCGGCACAGCCCCGGCGCTGGCCCGCACCAGCGGGGCCGCCAGCCCGGCGCGGGCCAGCCTGCCCCGCGTGAGGCCCAGCATCTGCCGCGAGACATCCAGCCCCACGGCGGCGTGCTGCGGGCGGCTGGCCAGGGCCAGCTGCAGGTGCCCGGTGCCACAGCCCAGCTCCAGCACCCGCCCCCGCAGGAACGGCAAAGCGGCCAGCGACCACTGGGGCCACTGACCGCCTGAGACTATCGCCGCCACGGTGTCGTAGGTCCAGGCCAGCTCGCGGTAGAACCGCGCGAAGGCCCAGCGCACCAGGCGCGCGTAGACGCCATATGCTATGCCCGCTGGCCCACCCTGCGCCTGCGTGTTGTGATCACGCCCAGCCATGGGTGCCAGCTAGGCGGCTAGCGCCGCTCTTTGATGCGGGCAGCCTTGCCGGTGAGACCGCGCAGGTAGTACAGCTTGGCGCGGCGAACCTTGCCCTGGCGAACCACGCGGATGTTCTCGATGCGGGGCGAGTGGAGCAGGAAGGTGCGCTCGACGCCGATGCCGTGCGAGGCGATGCGGCGAAGCGTGAAGTTCTCGTTGATACCACCGCTGCGGTGGCTGATCACCACGCCCTCGAACTCCTGCACGCGCTCGCGGTTGCCCTCGACCACGCGCACGCCAATGCGGAGCGTGTCGCCAACGCGGAAGCTGGGGATATCAGCTTTGTACTGGCGCTGCTCAATCTCATTCAAAATCTGCTGCGACATGCGAAACCAGCCTTTGCCTTTTTACACAAATAAATGGGGCCCCGATAGAGCTGTTTCCCCATCGGCCCCAAAAAGCGCCTGACCATTGGTTGAGCCTGCGGCAGATTATAACATAAGTGTGGACATGGGGCAAATGCCACCGCACCGCCTGCAGGGCCCACATCCAAGGGTTTATGGGTTCGTGATCCACTGAAGATTTTTTACCACCAAGACGCGAAGGCTCGAAGATTTCTACTACTTTTCTTCGAATCTTTGTGCCTTCGTGGTTTTTGGTTGCCTTTTTTTGGTGTCTTAGAGTCTTGGTGGTAAACGAATCGGCGCTCTATCGAGAACACTATAGACCCTGACCCACACCCACATAACGTTGACGCTCGCTAGCGGCTCGGCTATAATAGATCCTGCCCGCCCCCGTAGCTCAGTGGATAGAGCAACGGTTTCCTAAACCGCAGGTCAGCCGTTCGAGTCGGCTCGGGGGTACCAACGCAGCGCCACGCGATCAATCGCGCGGCGCTTTTTGTTGCTGGGCGGTTACTTGCACGTAACGCCCCGCTGCGATACTAGAGACAAAATCGTTATAGCCCAGCATAGATCTACCCTTAGCCAATCACTGCAAAAACGAGGCAGCTGTGTCGAGCAATACCCCAACTATCGAATCGCTTCAGGCCGAGCTAGCCCGCCTGCACGAGGAAAACCACCGCCTGCAGGCCCAGGTCGTCGCGCTCAGGCCCTTTCAGATCCTGGCCGAGCGCAGCCACGAGGCTGTGCTGGTCACCACGCTGCAGGGCACCATCGCCTTCGCCAACCACGCCTATCGAAAGCTCTACGGCTTCAGCGACGACGAGCCGCTCACCGGGCGCGATGTGGTCTCGCACGCGCGGCACCAGGACAGCGGGCAATTTCAGAAGTTCTTCGAGCAACTGCTGTCCACCGGCTACTTCCACGGGGCCATCGAAGAGACCAAGATCGACGGCACGCCATTTACCGGCATGGCGTCGATCTTCGTGATCTCCGACGAGCAGAATCAGCCGCAGCAGTTCATCTCATTCTTCCGCGACATCACCGACCAGCAGAACAACGAGCAGCGGCTGCAGATCTTCGACCAGATGATCGAGAACGCCCCCGACGGCGTCGCCTATATGAGCAGCGACCGCACCTTCCTCTACGCCAACTCGGCCTTCCGCTCGATCATCGGGCGCGGCGATGAGCTGCTGGGGATGAACGGCAACGATGTGCTCGACCTCTCCCAGGCCGAGGACATCCGCGGCACCCTGGCCAGCACTGGCAAGTGGAGCGGGCGCACCAACTATCGGCATAAAGCTGGCCACCTGGTGCCGGTGGCCGTCACGGCCTTCATGCTCAAGACCCTCGCTGGCGAGAGCCTGATCGGCCTGATGGTACGCGACATCACCGCTGTGGTCGAGGCCGAGGCCGAGCACACCGCCATGCAGGAGCAGATCATCCAGGCCCAGCAGGCCACCCTACGCGAGCTTTCGACCCCGCTCATCCCGCTGGCCGAGGGCATCATCGCCATGCCGATCGTGGGCACGATCGACAGCAACCGCGCCATGCAGATCCTCGAAGCCCTGCTCGAGGGCATCAGCACCCACCAGGCCGAAAAGGCCATCCTCGACCTCACCGGCGTGAAGATCATGGACACCCAAGTGGCCAACGCGCTCATGCGCGCGGCCCAGGCCGCCAAGCTGCTGGGGGCCGATGTCACGCTCAGCGGCATCAGCGCCGAGGTGGCGCAGACGCTAGTGCACCTCGGCGTGGATCTCGGCACCATCACCACCCAGCGCGATCTGCAGCAGAGCATTGCGGCGGCATTTGGCCACGATCAGTAGCCCGCACCAGCCCGATACGCCAAGCCGCTGCCCAGACTGTTCTGGGCAGCGGCTTTTTGCTGCGCTCTGCGCCCGCAGGGCCTAGTCAAAAAAGGGTATGTAGTGCCGCCCGACCTCGATCACCATGCCGATCAGGCCAATGACCACCCCCCAGTACCACGGGATCTCCGCATAGATCGCGAGACCGATCATTCCGATAAAGAAAAGAAGGTACAAAAGAATATAGACGCGCAGATTCTTGACGTGCTTCAGCATGGAAGATTCGCCTCTCTTTTCAGTTGTTACAATGATGCATAGAATCAAACGTGCGGATAAGGCCATATTATAGGATAGATCGACCTGTTTCTCCCCACTAGCAGCAGGGCTGCCCAGCAGCGCACCATTCCCGACAAATCAAAAGCAGCGCAGCTCTTTGCCCGCGCTGCTTTTGGCTAGCTAGCCCCTAGCACATGCGCCCTAGCGCGCCAACAGCGGCAGATAGATCGAGTGTGTCGTGTGCAGCCCTGAGGTAGGCTGCTCAGGCGGGGTGGTCATATCGATGTCGGGCCGTAGGATGTGTAGCGCCGCCTGAACCTGCAGCGCCCCATAGCCATAGATCTCATCGTAGCCAGCCACACCCAGATCCGTCGCGCCGCTCTCAAGCGCCGCCTGGATCTCGCCGCGAGTAGCAGTGGGGGCGGCGGCCCGCAGCAGCGCGGCGGCGCCCGAGACATGTGGCGCGGCCATCGAGGTGCCCTGCAGCAGGCACCATGCAAACTCGCTCGGCATACCGCAGAGCGCCCCCAGCGTCTGCTGCGCCACGCCATCGGCATAGCCATCGCCATCCACATCGGCAAACAGATCGCCGCCGGGGGCCGTGAGATTGATCCCCCTGCCTGTGTTGGTATAGCGCGTACGCTGCTGCAGCACATCCAGCGCGCCCACCGCGATCACGTTGGGGTGGTTGGAGGGAAAATCGATCGTCGACTCGCCAAAATTGCCCGCCGCCGCGACGATCACCACATCGGCGGCAGTAGCCATCGCGATCGCATCATTCACAACATCCGACGAGCAGTCGGGCCACTGGCCGGTGCCCACGCCGGTGCAGTCGGCCCCCAGCGAGAGGTTGATCACAGCAGCGCCGTGGCTGCTGGCCCAGGCGATGCCCTTGGCCACGTTGGACATGAGGCAGCTGCCCGACTCGTCACACGCCTTGATCGGCATCAGGGTGACGCCGCTGGCCATACCATTATTTTCGCACTGGGCCACCGTGCCAGCCACGTGGGTGCCGTGGCCGTTGTCATCCTGGGCGGCGGCCAACCCCTCCGCACCAGTGATGGCGTTGTAGGGCGAGGTGAAGCTGTGGCAGCCGAGGTCGGGGGCGTTGGTCGCGATCCCGGTGTCGATCACCGCCACCACCACGCCAGCGCCGGTGGTGAGCGGCCAGACCGCCGGGGCCTGCGTGACCCGCAGGTGCCACTGATACGAAGCGAGGGCGCCGCTGATTGCGCCGGGCTGCGCCGGGCTGCTTGTGCGCACCGCCGCATCGCTGATCTGGATCACATAGTCCTGCTCGGCGGCGACCACGCTGGAGCGCGCGCGCGTCTGAGCCAGCGCCTGCTGGGGCGGGGTGCCGGGCACCACGGGAGCCGTGTACCACTGGCCGAACAGGGGTGCGGCACCGGGCAGTGCTGGCGAGCCATCCGCCAGGCGCACCAGCACGCGGTCGGTCGCAATCGAGGCATTCAGCGTAGCAGGGGGCCACGTGCTCTGAGAGGAGGGCTGGGCGCTGGCCTGCGCACCGGGGAGCGCCATGAGAACAATGCCAAGGGCCACAAAAAAGATTCTACGCGACAACATGGCGCAATATCTCTCTTTGCGATATTGTCTTCAGGGACAATATAGACAAAATGGTATCAATTTGATTGCGACTAGGACGAGCACCACTATACGTGGCGCACGAACCAAGGGCATACCAACCCTACGATGGAGGCCCGTGGGATGACAGGGGGGCCTAGCCACATAAAATATTATTTGACTTTCGAAAGTAAATAGTTGACAAACTCAAACCAGCAGTGCTATACTTACGGCCAGAGGAACTGATTAACGAGAGAGCATAGGACACCATGGTGCTTGAACATCGCGAACAAGGCGAAACTCGGCAAGAGATTCTGGGCCTGCTTCGGCAGAACGGCTCGATGACCGCTGCTGAGCTCAGTTCTGCACTCGGGATTGGTGCGGTGGGCGTGCGCCAGCATCTGGCGCTGCTTGAGCGCGACAATCTGGTGCGCATCGCCGATGTTCGCCGAGGTATCGGCAGGCCTAGCCATCTCTACTCACTCACTGAAAACGCCGAGCAGCTCTTCCCCAAGCGCTACGACAAAATCGCCCTGGAAACCCTCGAATTTGTCGAGATGCTGGGCGGCGACGAGGCCATCAACCGGCTGTTCGCCTACCGCCGCGGCAAGCTTGAGAAGCAGTATGCCCTGCAGCTTGCCGACAAGACCCCGCGCGAACGAGTCTTCGCGCTGGCCGAGATCCTCAACGAGCAGGGCTATATGTGCGAAGTCTCCCAGGAGCCTGACGGCTCCGTCATCCTCACCGAGCACAACTGCCCGATCGACTGCGTTGCGCGCTCCTATCAGCAGATCTGCTCGCACGAGCTAACGCTCTACGAGTCGCTGCTGGGCACGCCGATCATCCGCGAGCAGAACATCACCGAAGATGACACCTGCTGTCGCTATCGCATCCCCGCTTCAGCCCTCTAGGGCGGAGCCGCCGCAATCAGATATGCGGCACCCATCCACCTAAGAAAACCAAACGCGTCGGCTCTTCGTACAGGTGTACGAAGAGCGTTCTCTCTTGCCGAGTTTTGGAGGAGGAATCCCTATGGCTTTCGAACTTCCGCCGCTGCCGTATGATTTCGCTGCACTGGAGCCGCACATCGATGCGCAGACCATGCAGATCCACCACGATCGCCACCACGCCACATACGTGAATAACCTTAACGCCGCGCTGGAGAAGTACCCCGAGCTGCAGGCCAAGCCGATCGAGGAGATCCTGGCCAACATCAACGATGTGCCCTCCGAGATCCGCCAGGCCGTAATCAACAACGGCGGCGGCCATGCCAACCACACGCTGTTCTGGGAGATCATGGGCCCGAACGGCGGCGGCGAGCCGACCGGCGCGCTGGCCGATGCGATCAACAGCACCTTCGGCGGCCTCGCCGAGCTGAAGGCCAAGATCAACGATGCCGGCGTGAAGCGCTTCGGCAGCGGCTGGTCGTGGCTGGTGAAGGATGCCAGCGGCACGCTCTCGGTGATCAGCACCGCCAACCAGGACAGCCCGATCAGCCAGGGGCTGACGCCCATCCTGGGCGTGGACGTGTGGGAGCACGCCTACTACCTGAAGTACCAGAACAAGCGCCCCGACTACCTGAGCGCCTGGTGGAACACAGTCAACTGGGCCAAGGTCGCCGAGCTCTACGGCGCGTAGTCATCACCAACCCAACGATCTCTGGCGAGCTGCATCCTGCGGCTCGCCTTTTGTTTTGCCGCAAGGTTGACGGCTGCCGCAGAACCACCTATGATCTCCCTAGTAGCCGCGGTCTATTGCAACCACCCATGCAGATCTGGAACATCCCTACCACCCACCATATCCTGCGCGTGTTCCCGCTAGTCACCGCCCTGGCCATTGTGCTGGCAGGCGCACAGCTAGTGTTCCGCGACGAGCCAGACCACGACATGCGCCAGGGCGACGCCATGTTCGGCGCAGGGCGCTACTATGCGGCGTGGCAGATCTACCGCAGCCTAGCCAGCCAGCACCCCAGCGCGCAGAGCATGGCGCGGCTGGGCATGATCCAGGCCGTGCGCGGCGAGCACGCCGCCGCCAGCCGTAGCTTCGGCAGCGCGCTGCGCATGGGTGTGGCTGGCCGCGACTACACGCTAGTGCGGCTCTACCAGGGCAGCAGCGCGCTGGCCCAGGGCTACTACGATGATGCCATCCGCTCCTGGCGCTTGATCGACGACCACGCCGACATGGCCCCCTACGCCCGCGTTCTGGAGGCCGAGGCCCTGCTGCGCGGGCGCAACTACGCCGCCGCCGAGCAGGCATTCGATGGGCTGCGGCAGGCCAGGCTGCCCCAGGAGTGGCGCTGGGCGGTGCAGCTGCGGCTGGCCACGCTGCGCGCCAGCGACAGCGCGGGCGAGGCCAGCGCGCTGCTGGGCGGCATCGGCGGCATCGCCCCCGCCCTGCCCGACCCGCTGATGGTCGCGCCGCTGCTGCCCAAGCCTAGCCCCGCGCCCGACCTGCTGGCGGCAGCCATCCAGGGCCAGCCAGACGAGCGCGCCATGCAGCTGGGGCAGGCCTACCTCTCGGCGGGCATGGCCGAGCTGGCGCTGGCCCAGTTCGACGCTGTGCCCAGCGATAGCCCGCTGGCGGTGCGCGCCCAGTCGTATGCGGCCTACACCCGCCTGCGCACCGGCGACGCCGCAGGCGGCATCGGCGCACTGAACGCCCTGGTGCGCAGCCATCCCAACGATACCCAGCTGCGGGCCATGCTGGCCCTGGCCTCGCTTGAGACCGGCGACACCAAGCACGCCGAGGTACAGGTGAAGGTGCTGCGCCAGATCGCGCCGAATAGCCCGAACACCTACCTCGCATGGGCGCAGTGGTACGCCGCGCAGAGCGAGTATATCGAGGCCAGCAGCAGCTACCAGAAAGCCCTGGCCGCTGCGCCGCCCGACCAGCGAGGCACCTACCTGACAGAGACCGTCCGCTTCCACCTGACGACCACCGTGCGGATCTGTGAAAATGGCCGACCCGCCGCCCAAGAGGCGGCCCTGCTCGTCGATAGCAGCGCGGCTTGGGCGGCCCTGGCCCAGGCCCAGATCGCCTGCGGCAACTTCGCCGAGGCCGAGCGCGCGGCCAGCACCGCCCAGCAACGCGACCCCCGCAGCGCCGAGGCCAGCTTCTACCTGGGCAAGGCGCTGGCGCTGCGGGGCCAGCGCGGCCCAGCCCGCGAGGCGCTGGTGGCGGCGGCGGATCTCGCGCCCGACAGCGACTGGCGGGCCAAGGCCGAGGCGCAGCTCTCCATCCTCGGGCTCTAGCAGAACGCAAGCTATAGGGCATGCGGATGCCAGATTCGTGTATAATGCCATCGCTCATGCTGTGGAGGAACTCACGTGCCACTTGCCGAATATTCCGGGCGGCCTGTGCTGCTCGCACCCTCAATCCTGTCCGCCGACTTCGCCCACCTGGGCCGCGACGCCCGCGCCGCCGAGCAGGCCGGGGCCGACTGGCTGCAGATCGACGTGATGGATGGTGTGTTCGTGCCGAATATTAGCGTCGGCCTGCCGGTGGTCGAGTCGCTGCGCAAGGAGGTGGCGCTCACCCTGGACTGCCACCTGATGATCACGCAGCCCGAGCGCTACGTTGAGGCCTTTATCAAGGCGGGCGCGAACCACGTGACGGTGCACGCCGAGGCCACCCAGCACCTGCACCGCACCATCCAGCAGATCAAAGAGCTGGGCGCAACCGCCGGGGTGGCCTTGAACCCCGCCACCCCGCTGAGCGCGCTGGATGAGATCGCGCCCGATCTCGATCTGGTGCTGATCATGACCGTGAACCCCGGCTTCGGCGGGCAGCAGTACATCGCGGCCAGCTCGGGCAAGATCGCGCGGCTGCGGGCCATGCTGGACGGGCGCGGGCTGGGCCACGTGCAGATCCAGGTGGACGGCGGCATTAAGGCGAGCAACATCCGCACGGTGGTGGAGGCCGGGGCCAGCAATATCGTGGCCGGTTCGGCGATCTTCAGCCCCGCGTTTAGTGTAGAGAGCGCCATCGGCCAGATGCGCGCCGCCCTGCAGTAGGCAGCCGATGACCAGCATCACCCTGGCCGCCACCAACCACGACCCCGACGGGCGGCTGTACGAGCAGACCGCGCGCATGCTGCCGCGCCTTGCAGGCCTGTTCCCGCAGATCACCGTGCTGCTGACCAGCACCAGCCAGGCCCGCAGCGAGGCCCTGCTGCGCGAGGCGGGCTGCGACACGACCCGCGAGCCGCAGCCGCCCGGCGGGCTGGCCAAGCTCGGCGAGCCGCGCCGCAGCGTCATCCGCCGCGCGCTGGAGTTGGGCGCTGGCCACGTGGTGTTCTGCGACTTCGACCGCATGCTGCACTGGGCCGAGCACCACCCCGCCGAGCTGGCCGCCACGCTTGACCAGATCGCCCAGCACGACTTCACCGTGCTGGCCCGCACCCCGCGCGCCTTCGCCAGCCACCCGCGCTGCCAGCGCGACACCGAGAGTACGATCAACACCGCCTTCGCCGCCGTGAGCGGGCTGGCCTGGGACACAGGGGCTGGGGCGCGCGGGCTCTCGCGCCGCGCCGCCGAGGCCATCCTGGCGGGCTGCTCCGACACCAGCGTGGGCGTGGATGTGGCCTGGCCGCTGTTCCTGCTGCGCCAGGGCGGCTTCGATGTGGCCTGTATCCCCACCGAGGGCATGGAGTTCGAGACCGCCGACCGCTTCGGCGACCAGGTGGCCGCGCTGGGCGGCCTGGCCGCGTGGATCGACCGGCTGGATGCCGACCCGCGCCAGTGGGCGCTGCGGCTGGATGTGGCCAGAGTCGAGGTCGAATCGCTCTTCCCGTTCAGCTGATTGCGCAAGCCCGTCGCACAGCGCCGCAGTACCAGTATCGGGCTATGGTACAATCTACAGCCATGCGCTGTATTTCGCAGCCCAAAAGAATCGCATCCCCAGCTAGTGTGTATGTTTGCTCGACAAGAGCGGAGGAAATAGATGCCGAAAGACGGAATCACGCCACGCGACCGTGACTACTCGCAGTGGTACCTGGATATTGTGCAGCAGGCTGGCCTGGCCGACTACGCCGAGGTGGTGCGCGGCTGCATCGTGTTCAAGCCCACCGGCTACGCGATCTGGGAGCGCATGCAGCGCGCGCTGGATGACCGCATCAAGGAGACCGGGCACGAGAACGCCTACTTCCCGCTGCTCATCCCCAAGAGCTTCATCATGAAGGAGGCCGAGCACGTCGAGGGCTTTGCGCCCGAGCTGTTCGAGGTGACCCAGATCGGCAGCGAGAAGCTGGAAGACCCCTATGTGGTGCGCCCCACGTCGGAGACGATCATCGGCCACTTCTACGCCAAGTGGATCCGCAGCTACCGCGACCTGCCGCTGCTGATTAACCAGTGGGCCAACGTGATGCGCGCCGAGAAGCGCACCCGCCCGTTCCTGCGCACCGCCGAGTTCCTCTGGCAGGAGGGCCACACCGTACACGCCGACGAGGCCGACGCCGAGCGCGAGACGCTGATGATCCTGCACGATGTCTACGCCGACTTCGCCGAGCGCGAGATGGCCATGCCGGTGATCCGCGGCCTGAAGACCGAGAAGGAGAAGTTCCCCGGCGCGCTGCGCTCGTACTGCATCGAGGCCATGATGCAGGATGGCCGCGCGCTGCAGGCCGGCACCTCGCACAACCTGGGCCAGAACTTCGCCAAGGCCTTCGACATCACCTACACCGACCAGAACAACACCATCCAGCACGCCTGGACCACCTCGTGGGGCGTTTCGACCCGACTGATCGGCGCGATGATCATGACCCACTCGGATGACGAGGGCCTGGTGCTGCCGCCGCGGCTCGCGCCCATCCAGGTGGTGGTGGTGCCGATCTACAAGAACGACACCGAGCGCAGCGCCGTGATGGCCGCCGTCGAGACCATCACCAAGCCCTGGAAGGGCCGCATCCGCATGAAGATCGACGACCGCCAGAACCTGACGCCCGGCTTCAAGTACAACGAGTGGGAGCTGAAAGGCGTGCCGGTGCGCATCGAGGTGGGGCCGAAGGATGTGGACAAGGGCACCGTGGCCATGGCGCGGCGCGACATCCCCGGCAAGGCGGGCAAGTCGTTCGTGCCCCAGGAGGGCCTGACCGAACGGATCGAGGCGCTGCTGGAGGAGATCCAGAACGCGCTCTACCAGCGCGCCCTAGCCTTCCGCGACGACCGCACCGCCGACGTGAGCAGCTACGACGAGCTGAAGCAGCAGGTTGAGCGCGGCTTCGCGCGGGTCTACTGGGCTGGCACCACCGAGGACGAGCAGCGCATCCAGGATGAGTGCCGCGCCACCATCCGCTGCATCCCGCTGGACCAGCCCGAGGCCCCTGGCACCTGCTTCTACACCGGCAAAGAGACCAGCCAGATGGTGATCTTCGCCCGCGCCTACTAGCTACCAGCCATAGGAGAAACAGCGCGCCTGCTGGCGAGCAACTATTCCTCAGCAGGCGCGGTATACCTCCATGGCGGAGCTTCCGCCTGAGCTTGTTTTTCCATCACACCTTCTATTTGCAGGAGCAGCTTTATGGCAGCAGATTCACAGCGCCTCTTCGATTTTTGGTCTAGCCGCAAGGACAGCACGATTGAATCGCTTGCCCAGAGCCTGCGAGACAACTGCGGCCCCTACTATCAGAACCTCTCGCAGGATGAGCTTCTGAAGCGCGCCGCCGCCATCATCGACATCTGGCTCGATGTCCTCGTCCACGGCAAACCCGAGCGGCTGAGCAGCTTCAGCCAGCAGATCGGCACCACCCGCCTCTCCGAGGGCCTTGGCCCGAGCGTGATGATGAGCGTGATCGACCAGGTGCGCAAGGTGGTCTGGCAGGTGATGAGCGATTTCTACGTCAAGGGCGACTGGGATCTCGATCTGCTGCATACGAGCGAGGGCTGGATCCACGACATGCGGTCGAGCTTCACCGAGACCTATAACACCCACCTGCAGGAGGCCCAGCGCCAGCTGGAGGAGCGCGAGCACGAGATCGCCACGCAGAGCCAGATCATCCGCGAGACCGCCTCGCCGATCGTGCCGATCTACGACGGCATCCTGGTGATGCCGCTGGTAGGCGCGCTCGACTCGCTGCGGATCAGCCAGGTGATGGAGTCGGCGCTGGAGCATATCGTCGACAAGCAGGCCGAGGTGCTGATCATCGACATCACCGGCGTGCCGATCGTGGACACGGGCGTGGCCAACCACCTGCTGCAGATGGCGCGCGCCATCTCGCTGCTTGGCGCAGAGGTGGTGGTGGTGGGCATCGGGGCCGAGATCGCGCAGACGATCATCCAGCTGGGCCTCGATATGAGCGCGATCATGACCATGGCCAACCTTGAGGCAGGCATCGCCTACGCCCTTGAGCAGCGCGGGTTCGCCATCCGCACGATCAGCGAGCCGTGATCGACATCTTCGAGCACCTGAACGGCAGCGACACGCTGCTTGGCCCCGCCGAGGGCGAGCAGCCGCCCGACCTCGCCCAGCGACGCGTGCTCCACCGCCTCGGCGAGTATGTGGAGCACATCGTCCGCCCGCTGAACATGCGCCCCCGCTCGGCTGCCCTCCGCCACGAGGACGCCGAGCGGATCGAGGTGCGGGTCAGCACCGACGATATCCATATCATCGTGGTGATCGCGCCCGAGGGCGACCTGGCCGCCGAGCAGTTCTTCATCCGCACGCTCTCGGGGCGGCACCTGCCCATCCCCACCTTCATCACCGCCGATCTCAGCTGCAGCGCGGTCCCGTTTGGCTATATCATCCACGGCCACATCGCCGGCACGCCGCTGAGCACGGTCGAGAGTGACCCGCTGGTGAAGGTGGCGGCCCGGCAGATCGGGCGGTCGCTGCGCAGCATCCACAGCCAGCCAGCACCGGGCTTCGGCAGGCCCAGCCCATCGGGGCGCTGGACCACGCGCTCGTGGAACGGGGTGCTGGGCGACTGGCTGGGGCGGCGCGGCGTGCGCGCCCTGGCGGCGGATGTGCTGGGCGACCCGCTGGCCACCGCGCTCTGGCAGGCCACGCTCGACCACCCGCAGACCGACTGGGCCGAGCCGCGCATCATCCACGGCGCGGTGGCCCCCGAGCGCGCGCTGGTGACGGTGAGCAGCGCGGCCCACGTGGAGGCGCTGGTGCGCCCCGGCGACATCGTGGGCGGCGACCCGCTGTTCGACCTGGCGCTGGCCACCCTGCCCAGGCACCCCGGCCCCTTCCAGCAGGGCGTGTACGAGGGCTACAACTCGGCTGGCCCGATATCCGCCGAGCAGCAGCGGCGGCTCCAGCGGCTGCGCCTGCTGCTGCACACCGCCGACGCCTGCATCCGCCACGACGAGCACCTGCTGGCCCGCCTGCCCTCGGTGGTCGAGTCGGCGCTGCGCCAGCTTGAGCCGTAGCGCATCCGCTCTGCGCCCGCCCGCCGTACCCCAGCATGCGACAGTGCTGGGGCTTTTTGCTACCATGGGGCAGGCATCCTCTGGCGCAAAGGAGCGGCGAGATGACAGACTACGACTCGGTGATCGTTGGGGCGGGGCCAAACGGGCTGGCGGCGGGCATCCGGCTGGCCCAGGCGGGCAGGCGCGTGCTGGTGATGGAGCAGGCCGACGAGGTGGGCGGCGGGGTGCGCTCGGCGGCGCTCACGCTGCCGGGCTTCACCCACGACATCTGCTCGGCCATCCACCCCATGGCCTACGCCTCGCCGTTCCTAGGCGGCCTGCCGCTGCGGCGCTACGGGCTGCGCTGGGTGCACCCCGCCGCGCCGGTGGCCCACCCGCTGGATGGCGGGCGCGCGGTGCTGGTGGGCCGCTCGGTGAAGGAGACCGCCGCGCAATTCGGGCGCGATGCAGGCGCGTACTACGCCCTGATGGCCCCGCTGGTGCGCCACCTGCCGCAGATCCTGGCCATGTTCATGCGCCCCTGGCCCGTCCCCGCCCAGCCGCTCACCTTCGCCCGCTTCGGGCTGCGCGCCCTGTGGCCCGCCGCGGCGCTGGCCCGCGCCCTGTTCCGCCGCCCCGAGGCGCGAGCGCTGCTGGCCGGGCACGCCGCCCACACCATGGTGGCGCTGGAGGAGCCAGCCACCGCCGCCGCCGGGCTGCTGCTGCTGGCCCTGGCCCACGCCACCGGCTGGCCCTTCCCGCGCGGCGGCGCCAGGGCCATCCCCCGCGCCATGGCTGCGCTGCTGTGCGACCTGGGCGGCCATGTGCAGACCGGACGCATGGTGCGCTCGCTCGACGACCTGCCGCCGCACGGCGATGCGCTATTCGACCTGACGCCCCGCCAGCTGCTGGGCATCGCAGGCGAGCGGCTGCCCGCAGGCGAGCGCGCCGCGCTGGGGCGGTTCCGCTACGGGCCGGGCGTGTTCAAGATCGACTACGCCATCGAGGGCGATATGCCCTGGGCCGCGCCCCAGTGCGCCCGCGCGGGCACCCTGCACCTGGGCGGCACGCTGGATGAGGTGGCCGAGAGTGAGCGACAGGTGGCGCACGGCCAGGTGCCCGACGCGCCCTTCGTGCTGCTGGCCCAGCAGAGCGTATTCGACCGCAGCCGCGCGCCTGTCGGTCGCAACGCCATCTGGGCCTACTGCCACGTGCCCCACGGCAGCGCCGCCGACATGACCGAACGCATCGAGGCCCAGATCGAGCGCTTCGCCCCGGGCTTCCGCGCCCGCATCCTGGCGCGCTCGGTGCGCGGCCCGCAGGAGATGGAGGCCTACAACCCCAACTACATCGGCGGCGACATCAACGGCGGCAGGCAGGATCTCATCCAGACCTACGCCCGCCCCACACTGCGCCGCGACCCCTACGCCACCGGCGCACGCGGCATCTACCTCTGCTCCGCATCCACCCCACCAGGCGGCGGCGTCCACGGCATGTGCGGCTACTACGCCGCCGAGTCAGCCCTGCGCCACCCGCCAGCCTAGCCGCTTCACCTCGAAGGGGAACCTATTTACCACGAAGACACGAAGGCACGAAGGAGAACCGTTTACCACCAAGACTCCAAGAAACAAACGGCGCTACAAAACGGCGACGTGCCAGCTTTACCCACCCGGCCCATGCGGCGAAGGTGTCGCTCGGGCAAACTGGCCATATGGAAGACACGAAGGCACGAAGGAGAACCGTTTACCACCAAGACTCCAAGACACCAAGGAAACAAACGGCGCTAGAAAATGGCGACGTGCCAGCTTTACCCACCCGGCCCATGCGGCGAAGGTGCCGCTCGGGCAAACTGGCCATATGCACGAACACCAGTTGCCAGCATTCGGCATTGGAATGCTTCAAATTGGGGGTTCGAAAGGGGCGACGCCCCCTCGTGGGGTTCCGAGGGGCTAGCCCCTCGGCGCCGCCCGCGCAGGGCATCCACCCACCAAACAAAAGGATCACCGTCATCGAAGCCGCAACCGGTCGACCCGACCGGGCAACACTTCAAGCATTGCCCACGGTCGGGCCGATGCAGAACCACTCCAAAAGTGACACCATGTGAGGGGCGACGCCCCCTCGTGGGGTTCCGAGGGGCTAGCCCCTCGGCGCCGCCCGCGCAGGGCACACACCCACCAACCATGAGGAAGCATCATCATCGAGGCCGCAGCGGCGCAGCCTGCCCCTTTGGCGGATGTGGCCGCGCAGAAGATCGGGTAGAATGCGGCTGCGACACCCAGTTCAACCCAAGGAAAGCCCAATGCTCGAAGCGATCTTCCTCATCCGCCACGCCACGCCAGACCGCGCCACCGGCGTGCCCTACCAGATCCACCCCGGCCCGCCGCTCACCGAGGCGGGCCGCCGCGAGGCCCGCGAGATGGCCGCGTGGCTGGCCAGCCAGGGCGTCGAGCGCGTGCTCTGCTCGCCCTTCGAGCGCGCCCGCCAGACCGCCGCGCCCATTGCCGAGCTGCTGGGGCTGGAGATCGGCTACGTCGAGGGGCTGCGCGAGGCCGCCCCCCACGAGCAAGAGAGCGTCACCCGCGACCGCATCGCCGAGCTGTACGCCCAGCTGGAGGATAGCCCGCTGCGGCGCGTGGCCCTCGTCAGCCACGGCGCGCCGATCAAGGCGCTGCTGCAGCACACCACCCAGGGCAAGATCGAGCTGGCCCAGCACGTCTACGACTACGGCAACTGCTCGCCCACGGCGGGCGTGTGGCACGGCACGCGCTTTGGGCCGCTGTGGCGCTGGGAGCTAGCCTTCCGCCCTGGGCAGGCCCAGGCCGCAGCCGCGCCGGTGCGGCTCTAGGCCGCGCGGTAGGCTCGGCACACCCCGCGCAGCGGGCAGCCCGCGCAGCCCACGCAGTGCTCGGCGCACTTGCGCTGCTCGGCGAAGCTGCGCCTAGCCCCTGGCAGGTTGCAGCGCGGGGTGGTGAGGCAGTGGTGGATGCAGGCCTCGTCGATCAGCGCGTGCAGCCGCCAGAAGAAGGCGTGCGGCGTGGGCGCGTCGGCGATCGGCCCGGCCCAGCCCGCGAAGGGTCGCTCCACCGCATCCTGGAGCGCATCGTAGGGCATGCGCAGCACATCCAGCTCGGGCAGCACGCCCAGGCGGTCGAACAGCCGCCGCGCGTAGGCATCCACGATAAACAGCGGGTGGTGACCCGCGTACAGCATGATCGTGTCGGCGGTCTCGCGGCCCACGCGCGGCAGGGCCAGCAGCTCGCGCCGCGCATCCGCCCGCCCCTGGCGCAGCAGCGCGGCGGCGTCGCCGCCGTGGTGCGCCAGCAGGTGGCGGGCGATCGCCTGCAGCCCTGGGGCCTTCTGGCTGGGGAACGCGCACGGGCGGATCAGCGCGGCCAGCTCGCCCGTGTCGGCGCTGGCCAGCGCGGCGGGGGCCAGCCAGCCGCGCCCGATCAGCCGCAGCACCGCCGCCTCCACCGCCTCCCAGCGGGTCTGCTGTACCAGCACCGCGCCCACCACCACCTCAAACGGCTGGTCGGCGGAGAAGATCGGCCACCAGTGCGGCTCGTAGGGCAGGTGCGCCGAGAGCAGATCGTAGAGCATCAGGATGCGCTCGGCCACTGTCGTATCGTTCAATCCAGCCTGCTCCATCGCCACAGCCCCTCATTTCTAGAAAAAAAAGCGCCGAAGCCTGCGGCCAGCTGTGCCGCTGCGGGTTGGATTATGGCCAGCATCCAATAGCAGCGCCTTCGCCGGATGGGCGAGGCCGCCCGTGCGCACG
Source organism: Chloroflexia bacterium SDU3-3 (assembly GCA_009268125.1). Classification (NCBI taxonomy): domain Bacteria; kingdom Bacillati; phylum Chloroflexota; class Chloroflexia; species Chloroflexia bacterium SDU3-3. The sequence goes on from WBOU01000022.1 coordinate 66,490, forward strand.
CGACAAAACGGCCCCGCTGGGGCATATTCCAGCGGGGCCGTTGGGCAAAAACGCGACCGCCTAGTGCTCGAAGGCCGCCTTCTCGATAAACTCGATGTCGATCGGGTAGCGCCCCGAGAAGCAGCCCTGGCAGAACCCGCCGCTGGGCTTGCCCGTCGAGCGGATCAGGCCATCCAGGCTCAGGTAGGACAGGCTGTCCACGCCCAGGTAGTCCTGGATCTCGGGCACGCTCATGCGGTGCGCGATCAGCTCGGGGTAGGTGGCCATGTCCACCCCGAAGAAGCAGGGGTGGCGGATGGGCGGCGAGGACACCCGCAGGTGCACCTCTTTCGCACCCGCCTCGCGCAGCAGCCGCACGATCGGGCCGGATGTGTTGCCGCGCACGATCGAGTCATCGATCAGCACCACGCGCTTGCCATCCAGATTGTCGGCCAGCGGGTTGAACTTCAGCTGCACGCCCACCTTGCGCAGGCGATCGTCGGGCTGGATGAAGGTGCGCCCGATGTAGCGGTTCTTGATCAGGCCCTCGCTGTAGGGGATGCCGCTCTGCTGGGCGAAGCCGATAGCGGCGGGCACCGCGCTGTCGGGCACGGGGATGACCACATCGGCCTCCACCGGCGACTCTTTGGCTAGCTCGCGGCCCTGGGCCACGCGGGTGGCGTGCAGGGTCTGGGCATCTAGGATGCTGTCGGGGCGGGCGAAGTAGATATACTCGAACAGGCAGGTGGCGCGCTCGGGCGCGGGGATGCGCGAGACGGTGTGCGGGCCGTTCTCGTTGATCGCCACGATCTCGCCCGGCTCGATCTCGCGCACCACCTCCGCGCCGATGGTGGCCAGCGCGCAGGTCTCGGAGGCGACCACCCAGCCGTTCTCGCCGATGCGGCCAAGGCACAGCGGGTGCAGGCCCCACGGGTCGCGCACGGCGAACAGGCTATCTTTGGTGAGCACGGTCAGGCAGTAGGCACCCTGGGCGCGCACCATGAAGACGCGCATCTTCTCCTCCCAGGTGCGGCCCTCGCCGCCCGCCAGCATCTGGATCACCACCTCGCTGTCGCTGGTGGAGCTGAGGCCCACGCCGCGCTGCAGCAGCTCCTGCCGCAGCTGCACGGCGTTCGTCAGGTTGCCGTTGTGGCCCACCGCCAGCGGCCCCAGCGCGCTTTCCACGACGAAAGGCTGGGCGTTGAGCAGCTTCGAGGAGCCGGTGGTCGAGTAGCGGGTGTGGCCAATAGCGATGTGGCCACCCAGGGGACGCAGCTTGTCTTCGTTGAAAACCTGCGAGACCAGACCCATGTCCTTATGCAGATTGATCCGGCGACCATCCGTCACCGCGATACCGGCGCTCTCCTGGCCGCGGTGCTGCAGCGCATAGAGGCCAAAGAACGTCAGACGCGCGACATCTTCGCTTGGTGCATAAATGCCAAAGACACCACATTCGTGCTGTGGTTTATCCTCAAACATGGATATCGTTCCTTATGTGTGATTCTGCGCCTGCCCGATAAGCCGGGCTGGTTTCAACCAAGGCTGCGTGTTGGTATTATACCATTTCACAACCGAGCGAAACGAACGAAAGGGAAGCGGGTTCCCCTACGTTCTGTAAAGGAGCAGACATGGAGCTTGCGGAGATCATGCGGCTGAACGAGGGCCGTGGCCTGGGGCACACGCTGGGCATCGAGCTGGTGGAGGCCACGCCGGATCGCGTGGTGATGCGCATGGAGGTGGGCGAGCGGGTGCAGCAGCCCTTCGGCTTCCTGCATGGCGGCGCGTCGGTGGCGCTGGCCGAGACGGTGGCCAGCGTGGGCGGGCTGCTGGGCTGCCCGCCGGGCAAGGCCGTGTTCGGGCAAGAGATCAACGCCAACCACCTGCGGCCCAAGCAGGGCGGCGCGCTGGTGGCCACCGGCTGGCCGCTGCACCGCGGGCGCACCACCCAGGTCTGGCAGATCGAGATCGCGGGCGAGGATGGCAAGCTGGTGTGCGTCTCGCGCTGCACGCTGGCGGTGGTGGACGCGCGGCAGTAGCGCGGCCTAGCGCGGGCGAGGCGGCGGCGGCTGGCTCGCCCGCGCGGGCGTGGGCAGATCTTCTAGGTTTCGGTGAAGAAGAAATCCATATAAATTAAAATCACTATGTTAGACGTAAATCTCTACTCAGACACTCATAAAGAACTTACTCTCTACCCAAGAAAACACCTTCATCACCATGCTTCTTATCACCCATCCTTTTAAATATAAAAACCATTAATTCCCTCTCATCTTTAAAGTAAACCAAAGGCAATAAAACTTTATCATTATTACCGTATATATACAAATAATTACCGTCTTCTCTAATCTCCTTGACATCCTTCCAATCTATGAATATCTTCTTAAATCTATTTTGATATACACCATCATCTGATATAACAATCGAGCAGCATAAAGCGATTAAATACACGATACCAATAACCCCTAAGCCCAACATGGTCATTACTAACGTTATCTCCAACAAACTCAAACCTAGTTTATCACCAGAAAAGGCAAATCCAACCCCATTAAAATTCAAAGCAAACATAAACATCAACCACACTAACACACATATAGTCATACAAAATAAAGCCATAAACCAAATTTTATTATTACTTACGCGATTTTTCATAAAAAACCCACTACTCTTCATTCACAGCTATTTCCGCCATATTTACGTGAATCCCATTCAGACAACCACCACAAACAAAATATAGTTGCTATTTCTCATCATATGCGAGAAGCCACACGCCAAGCGTCCCATCCCAGGAGGATGAGAGAAGCCACGCGCCATCTGGGCTGATAGCGCACCCCGAGACCAGCGCCTCGTGGCCGCGCAGGCAGCAGCGCTCGTGGCCGGTGGCGGCATCCCAAAGGCGCAGGGTCTCGTCTCGCGATGCTGAAACAACCCACCGTCCATCGGGACTCCACGCGCAGGCCTCCACCGCGCTCTCGTGGCCAACAAAGGTTCGCACCGCTGCGCCGCTGTGGAGATCCCACATGCGCAGCGTTCTATCCTCGGAGCTGGAGAGCGCCCAGCGGCTGGTTGGATCGACGCAGCAGCTTTCAACCTCATCCGTATGCCCCAGCAGCGTAGCACGCAACTGGCCAGACCGTGCATCCCATACCCTTACTGAAGCATCCCAGGAGGTTGAGACGATCACCGCCTCATCAGGGCTAAGCGCGCAGCTTGTCACATATTCCTCGTGGCCGCGCAGCACCAGCCGCGTGGTGCCCGAGGCCACATCCCACACCCGCAGCGTCTCATCATCGGAAGCAGACACCAGCCATGTGCCATCCGCGCTCCACGCGCAGCCGCTCACATAGCTCGTATGGCCGCGCAAAGTGCGGCAAAGCGTCCCCGCGCGGGCATCCCACAGCCGCACGGTATGATCGACCGAGCATGAGGCGATCCACGCGCCATCGCGGCTCACCGCGCAGGATGTCACATAGTCCTCATGGCCCTCAAGCGTCGCCAGCAATTGCCAAGACTGGGCATCCCAGAGCTTCAGCACGCCATGCGTTGGGAAGATACCGCCGACACCTGAGACAGCCCATCGCCCATCGGGGGCAATCGCGCAGGTGTTCACGTAGTCATTATGTCCATCAATCAGGCGAATACGCTGTGCTGATGTTGGGAGAGGCATAGCAGATCGCTTCCTACCGCATTCAAACTGCCGCAAAAACAAAAGCGGCGTGGGGATACGCACCCCCACGCCGCCCGTGCCCCCTAGAGGCTAGGCAGCAGCCTGCGCCCCCAGGGGATGCCCACGATGATCAGCAGCGTGGCGATGGTGAAGAAGATCACCAGCCGCTTGTACTTGGCCTCGTCGGTGGGGGCGCGGCGGGCGATGCCGGTGCCCATGTGGAGCAGGCCGATGGCCACCAGCATGATCACCGGGTGCTCCACGAGGAAGTAGCGCACATCCGCATTTTTCATGGCCGCACCAAAGCCCGCGTTGCCAAGCACGCTCATGATCAGCGAGCCGGGCCAGAACATCGTCAGCAGGCCCAAGATCAGCTGCACGCCGGTCACGTTCGCGTAGATCATGCCCGCGCGGCGTGTCTCTTTTCCATACGCCTTCTTGCCCAGCCAGCCGCTGTAGGCCACATACAGGGCGTACACCGCCGCGAACAGCACCAGCCAGCGCGTCACATTGTGCAGCCCAAGAAAAAAGCCGTACATCTCGCCTCCACATGCCCTATTTCACTTTGGGAAAACCTTCACGACATCATACGGGCATGGGCTAGCGGCTGTCAAGAAATCGCACCACGTGCCATCTCGATGCCCCGAAGATTTTCACCATCAAGGCAGCCAGACGCCAAGGAACACCGGGGCCGATTCACCACGAAGGCACGAAGGCACGCAGGCAACCGATCATCTCAGCAGAATGTAAAGGCCCTACCGTGCTGCAGAAGGCCGGAGCGCAGCGGCGCGCGTATATCGATCTGCGCGATGTAAATAGGCAAAAAGCCCTTTGACAGCCAGCTTATTGCAATTTATAGTAGGTGCAACTAATTGCAACTGGCAATGCGCAGCAGATGGTGGAGGTTTCAAACAATGGACATGTTTCTGCAGGGTTGGATCCCGCCGTTGGCCATGCACATCCCCGACAACTTCCTCAGCCTGGGCGTCAACATCGTCTGCTGGCTGCTGACGGTGGCGGCCCTGACGGCGGCCCTGCGCAAGACCCAAGAGAGCCTCGGCGAGCGCCAGGTGCCGCTGATGGGCGTGATGGCGGCGTTCATCTTCGCCGCGCAGATGCTGAACTTCCCGGTGGCGGGCGGCACATCCGGCCACCTGCTGGGCGGCGCGCTGGCCGCCATGGTGCTGGGGCCGTGGCCCGCCATGCTGGTGATGGCGGCGGTGATCGGCGTGCAGGCGCTGGTGTTCCAGGATGGCGGCCTGGTGGTGCTGGGCGCGAACATCCTGAACATGGGCCTAGCCACCGCGCTGGTGGGCTACGGCATCTACCGCGCGTTCGCGGGGCGCGGGCGCGGCGCGCAGCTAGCGGGCGCTGGCCTGGGCGCGTGGCTGGGCGTGATGACCGCCGCCCTGCTGACCTCGCTGGAGCTGTGGCTGAGCGGCACGGCCCGGCTGGACATCGTGGTGCCTGCGATGCTGGGCGTGCACGCCCTGATCGGCCTGGGCGAGGCGCTGATCACCGTGGCGGCGCTGGGCTTCATCATGCGCACGCGGCCCGACCTGCTGGGCCAGGGCCAGCAGCGCGGCGGCGCGGGCTGGGTGGCCGCTGGCGTGGGCATCGCCGCGCTCACCGCGCTGCTCTCGCCGCTGGCCTCTTCCGACCCGGATGGGCTGGAGCGCGTGGCCGAGGACATGGGCTTCATCGGCCAGGCTGGCGCGGCCCACTACGAGATCATCCCCGACTACACGCTGCCCTTCCTAGGCAGCACGCCTATCTCCACCATCGCCGCCGGCCTGATCGGCGTGGCGGTGCTGGCCGCCATCGGCATGCTGCTGGGCAAGGCGCTGCGCAGGCCCGCCGCCGCGCAGGCCGACACGGCCACGCAGGCCTAGCCGCCGATTCTTTTACCACCAGGACACCAAGACTCCAAGGAAAACGGGAACGAATTATCGTGAGGGCACGAAGGCGCGAAAAAAGGTGAAGGCATCGCGTCTTCGTGTCTTTGTGGTAAAAAACTTCGGTGACGTAAGACCGCATAGGCCCTGATCTCCCCCTGGCGGCGGGCGCGCGCCCGCCGCCGCTGTGCTACAATCGCCCCACGCATCCACATCGACCCAAGGAGAACCAAGCCATGGCAGATCGCCAGATCGCGATCTTGGACGCGCCATCCAACCTTGGCCTGCGCCCGCCGCTGCCTGGCGCGGTGCCGGGCTGCTACAAGATGCCCTGGGCGCTGCGCGACCGCGGGCTGCTGGCCAGCCTGGGCGCGCGCGACGCGGGCGCGCTGGTGCCGCCGCGCTACCGCGCCGAGTGGCAGCCCGGCGAGGGCGACCGCAACGCCGAGGCGATCGCCAGCTTCTCGCTGGCGCTGGCCGACCGCGTGGGCGCAATCATCGACGGCGGGCAGTTCGCGCTGGTGCTGGGCGGCGAGTGCAGCATCCTGGTGGGCAACGCGCTGGCGCTCCAGCGGCGCGGGCGCTACGGACTGGTGTACATGGATGCCCACAGCGACTTCCGCCACCCCGATAACGATGTGGCCATCGGCGCGGCGGGCGGCGAGGCACTGGCGATCATGACCGGGCGCGGCGACCAGCGGCTGGTCAACCTCGACGGGCAGGGGCCGTACATCCGCGAGCGCGACATGGTGGCTGTGGGCTTCCGCCCCGAGGACGACTGCCGCGACGAGCTGGCCGCGCTGGGTATCCTGGGCATCAACAGCGACGAGCTGCTGCTGCGCGGGACGGAGGATGTGGCGCGGCAGATCACCGAGCGCGTGACCGCCGAGACCCAAGGGTTCTGGGTGCACCTCGACTGGGATGTGGTCGACTCCAGCGAGATGTCGGCGGTGGACTGCCCCGAGCCGGGCGGGCCGTCGTTCCAGCAGGTCGCGGCGCTGCTGGGTGCGCTGGTGGCCTCGCCCGCCTGCGTGGGGCTGGAGCTAACGATCTACGACCCCGACCTCGACCCGACGGGCCAGCAGGCCGACGCGATCGTGGCCTGCCTGCGCCAGGCCTTCGCTTCTTTTCTTGCATAGGCACCCTAACGCGCCATGAATCTTCTCTACCTTGACCGCTACGAGCAGCGCCGCAGCCGCATCCACCAGCTGACGCCGCAGGTAAAGATCGCCGCCACCGTCGCCTTTATCCTCTCCAACAGCCTGCTGCCTGACGGCGCGTGGCTGGCGCTGCTGCTCTCGTGGGGCGGGCTGCTGGCCTGCAACCGGCTGGCCGGGGTGGGCTACGGCTACACGCTGCGCCGCTCGTTCGTGGCGCTGCCCTTCGCGCTGGCCGCGCTCTCGGTGATCGTGGCGCTGCCGGGGCGGCCTCTGCTGGCCTTCGCGCTGGGGCCGTGGCACATGGTGGCCACCGACGCCGGGCTGGTGCGCTTCGCCAGCATCGTGGCGCGCAGCTGGCTCTCGGTGCAGATGGCCATCCTGCTGGCGGCCACCACTAGCTTCCCCGACCTGACCCACGGCCTGCGCCACCTGCGCATGCCGCCGCTGCTGGTCGAGATCGTCTCGTTCATGTACCGCTACCTAGCCGTGCTGCTGGATGAGGCGGCGCGGCTGATGCGCGCCCGCGACTCACGCAGCGCGCGGCTGCCCGGGGTGCGCGGCGGCGGCTCGCTGGGGTGGCGGGCATCCACCGCCGGGCATATGGCCGGGCAGCTGTTCCTGCGCAGCTACGAGCGCAGCGACCGCGTGTACAACGCCATGCTCGCCCGAGGCTTCCAGGGCGAGTTCCGCACCATCAGCGAGCACGCCATGCGCCGCGCCGACTGGCTGGCCCTGGCCGCGCTGCTGGCCTCCATCGCACTTATTCAGATCATAGGCCGAATAGCATGACATCACCACATACGGGCGCGGCGGATGTGCTGCGCGTGGCCGACCTGCGCTTCAGCTACCCCGACGGGCGCGAGGCGCTGCGCGGCGTAAACCTGGGCATCGCGCGGGGCGAGAAGGTTGCCCTGGTGGGGCCGAACGGGGCGGGCAAGAGCACGCTCATCCTGCACCTGAATGGCATCCTGCAGGGCGCGGGGGCGGTGCAGATCGCCGGTATGACGCTGGCCCGCGAGACGCTGCCGCAGGCTCGGGCCAAGGTCGGGCTGGTGTTTCAGAACCCCGACGACCAGCTGTTCTCGCCCACGGTGCACGAGGATGTGGCCTTTGGGCCGCTGCACATGGGCCTGCCGCCGCAGGAGATCCGCGCCAGGGTGGCGCGGGCGCTGGGCATGGTGGGCATGGCGGCCTACGCCGAGCGCGCATCCTACCACCTGAGCGTGGGCGAGAAGAAGCGCATCGCCATCGCCACCGTGCTGGCCATGGACCCCGAGATCCTGGTGCTGGATGAGCCTTCCGCCGGGCTAGACCCGCGCGCGCGACGCGGCCTGATCAACCTGCTGCGCGAGCTGCCGCTGACCATGCTGGTCTCCACCCACGACATGCTGATGGTGCGCGAGCTGTTCCCACGCATGGTGGTGATGGACGAGGGCGCGGTGGTGGCCGACGGCGCGACCGAGGCGCTGCTACGCGATACGGCCCTACTTGAGCGACACGGGCTGGAGTCACCATACCTCTGAGATCAGAGCGCAAAAGCAAAAGCCAGCAGCAACAACAGCGGGCGCGGTAGCTCTATGCTATCGCGCCCGCTGTTGTTGCTATTTTCGAAACCCTCCAGCGAACTCCTACCGCGTGATCAGCGGCAGGTAGATGGAGCTGTTCGGGCCAGGAGCCGGAGTCGTCGTGACGGTCGGCGTGGTCGTCACCGGCGTGGTCGTCACCGGCGTGGTCGTCACCGGCGTGGTCGTCACCGGCGTGGTCGTCACCGGCGTGGTCGTCACCGGCGTGGTCGTCACCGGTGTGGTCGTCACCGGTGTGGTCGTCACCGGCGTGGTCGTCACCGGCGTGGTCGTCACCGGTGTGGTCGTCACCGGTGTGGTCGTCACCGGTGTGGTCGTCACCGGTGTGGTCGTCACCGGCGTCGTCGTCACCGGCGTGGCGGTGGCCACAGCCTCATTCACGGTCAACGTCACCGTGGCGGCAGCCGAGACCGCGCCCTTGGAGTCGGTAACGGTGTAGGTGAAGCTGTCGGAGCCGAAGAAGCCAGCGGCAGGGATGTAGACAAGCGAGCCATCCGACTGCAGCGACACCGTGCCGTGGGCCACATCGGTGGCGAGCGTAGCGGCCTTGGTATCGGCGGTGTTAGCATCGGTGTCGTTGGCCAGCACGCCAGGCGCGTCCACCGTCAGCGTGGTGTCTTGGTCGAGCGTGTAGGCATCATCCACCGCCACCGGCGCGACATTGTCGGCGCAGGTGTAGACAAGCAGATCATCCACATACCAGCCATCCAGGCCGCCGCAGCCATCGGTGCCAAAATCGAAGCGCAGGCGGATGGTGTCGCCAGCCTTCACATTCGCCTTTGTCAGATCGATCTGCGACTGCCCCCAGCTACCCCACGGGTGCCCGCCATCGGTGCCGGTAAAGGCGCGCTGGCCAGCAAGCGGGTTGGTATTCTCATTCAGGGCGGTGATCAGGGTGGCATTGTACGGGTTGAAGGTGAACGCTGCGTTACCGATCAGGGTATAGGCACCGCCATTAATGCTGATCCTGACATTCCCACCATCCACCTGCATCTCATTCGCCACATAGTGGGTAAACGCCAGCTTGGGCGACGCACCGGACGGAATCGTGATCGCAGGGCTGGTCAGCATCTGCACGCCCGAGATATCGCCAGCGCCGGTATCGCAGTTGCCCTCATCCTTGCCTCTGGCATAGATAGCCGAACCAGCCCGACCCTTCGGCAGCGTGCTTGCGGTTGACCAGTTGTAGCCCGGCCAGCCTGCATACGTACCCGAATTGGTCTGTGTCCAGCCGCCCAGGCCCTGCTCAAAATGCTCCTCATAGATCGGCTGGTAGATCTTCGTGGCATCCGAGCACAGCGCGGGAGTATTCTGATTGAGCAGCGGCTGGTAGTTGCACTGCGTCGGCACGGCGCGCAGATCGATCGCCGCCGCCATCTTGGCCACCTGCTCGCAGTCGCTGGCGGCGATCACCTCGGCAGAGATGCCCGAGCCACCAGGTGCGGTCGAGAGATCTTTCAGCGGCTGGCCGATCAGATCTTGGCACGACTGCTCTAGCGCGTCGGCGTGGTCGGCAAACTCGGTGACGGGGGTCTGGTAGGCCGTCTGGGCCTGCCAGTAGATGTGGGCAGCCTTCACCAGGCCCAGGCCCACTACAGTCTGGCCGTTGTAGCTGCCGCCATCCACCAGCAGCGCGTAGCCGTGGTTGGGCACCGCCGAGTTGGTGTGCACGCCGCCGCTATCGGCTGTCCCACAGTAGTAGTTCGCATCGCTCACCCGGCTCGGGTCGCCCAGGCAGCTGGGGTTCCACATATCGCGCAGCGCCGACCCGAAGGCGGTCGCATCCTCGCCCACCAGCCAGCGGTAGGATGCCTCAACCGTCTTCGATGTGTAGAGGCGCAGCGAAACATCGACCGTCTGCCCTTGTGCGATCGCATTCTTGATCAGGTTGCCATTGCTCAGAGCGATCCGGATCGATGGGATTGTAACGACACTCGATGTACCGTTCAGATTATTGGCCGTCTCACCGGTGCTAACGATGATTGCACCTTTCGCACCAGCAGTCTGGGCAGCGCGCACCTTGGTAACAGCATTACATGCGGTGCTATCATTGAGCAAAACGATCTTGCCGCTGACCGCAGCCGCATTGGTAAGCGCAACACATCCGGTATTGCTGGCACCATCAAGCCCCACCACCGCAGTACCAGAAACCCCAGCATAGGTGAGGGAGGGGCCAAAGGATGCGGTACCAGCAGCGCATATGCCTGCAAGCGCTGAGGGGCTAAGAATCTGGAGCACAGGGGTAAGCAAAAGCGAGTAGCCAGAACAGGCATCATTCGCCCGCACGCCGCCAGGCGTATCGGAGCCAGCACCATTGATCAGATCGACCGTCTCGCCCCAGATATCCGAGTAGGCCTCGTTCAACGCGCCAGACTGCCACTGGTAGACGAGGCCGTGGGTGTACTCGGTGAAGGCGTGGCCCCACTCGTGCGCCACCACGTCGTCGGCGCTCACGCCGTTGCAGTAGTTGGTGGTCGTGCCGTTCCAGTTGGCGTTGGGGCAGAGAATCCTCGGGTCGTTGTTGACAATCCGCATGGATGCCCCCTGAGCATCATACGAGTCGCGCCCGAAGCTGTTCAGAAAGAAGTAGTAGGCGTTGCCGCTGGCGTTAATAATGTTCTGCTGATCTTGGTTCAGCGCGCCGGGGAAGGCCTGGCCCTCCTCCCAGACCTGGTGGTCGGTATCCTCCTCATACAGCACGCGGTGCATGTCGCTCTCAATATCGGTGTAGCGGTTGAGCACCTTGCCCGCGTTGGCGTGCACATACACCCGCTCGCGGATGCTGCCGCCGTTCGTCACTGTCACCTCGTAGGTCAGCTGGTTCGAGCCGGGGGCGCTGCGCACCAGGCCGGTGCGGTACACATACAGGTCGGCAGCCGAAGGCCACAGGTCGGATGGCTGCACCTTGGCGGGCTGGCCGGTGATGTCGGTCGGTGGGTCGGACAGCACCTGGCGCACCGCAGCCGCCCCGGCCTGCGCCGCGCTCAGCCTGGGCGTCACATCCAGCTCCGAGGCAGGGGAAACAACGCCATTCACCGAGGTGAGCGCGCCGCTCGCATCGAAGTGGGCGATCAACATGCCGCCAAACACCGGCACGCCGTGGTAGACCTGCCGGTAGGTGATGTGGCTGCCACCGTACTGCTCCTGCACCATCTCGATCGGCAGCAGCTCGGCGTTGGCATCGGCAATGCCGAACAGCTTGGCGTAGCTGCTGAAGAAGCCCGCCGCCTTCGTGGCAGTGTTGCGAGAGCGAACGTTGGGCACCAGATCGCCGCCAGCAGGCACGCGCACCATGCTGGCCACACCAGTGGAGGGCTTGATGCTCACCTGCACATCGCCCTTGGCCTGGCCGCGCAGCTGGCCGAGCAGAGTCGATGAGATACCGAGCGGGGCATTTGTTGCTGCATCCGGGGCTGGCTGCGGGGCCGCCAGCGACGACTGGGCGCTGCCCAGGACCACGACCAGCGACGTGACGATTGCGGCAAGCTTGACTTGCAGTTGACCTCTCATGCGGTTTTTACCCTATCCATTATCAATGACGCTCAATTCCAGCCGACAGCCCTTTGATATCGAACTTCTCCTCCTAATTCGATCAATCCTATCATTGAAATCACTCTTCGCACTATATGGCCATAGCAATGCCGATATATTACAACAGAGGGTATTTTTCCACGCCTAATAGGCCTATGCCGCTATGGCTAGGATAAAGATGCTCTACTTTATTTTCAACAACAGGAAAGCGAGGGTTTACTACCACACCCGCAAGGATAGCGTGCTACTCCGCATTTAGATACACGAAGTCAAGCTACTAGGTGATGATGATCCAATCTATGGATCATAGCAGACCAGTAGCCTCAAGATAGGGCGCGCAGACTATAGGGTACACCTATAGACAATCGCGGCGATCATCAATGCGCTCACGGCACTTGGCTTGTATTGAGAACAATCTAGGGGTAAACCTATGCGCCATAGTATACACAAGTTTGAAGATTTGTAAAAGGCCAATTAGTACTTTTTGGGGGATTTTCCGAAATTCGAAAAAGAATATCACAAATCGCTTATTGACCTATATGGTCATTTTCACCAAATAATCTGCAATACCATCCCCCAGCAGGGAATCCCCACCCCAAAAAGCGCGCCGCCCTCGCTTCAGGGCGGCGCGCTCGTAGAGTCAAGGAGGGGGGCAACCTAGACAATGTAGAACAGCTGCGACAGTGGCAGGCGCTCGGCAGGCTCGCAGGTGGCTAGCTCGCCATCTACGCGCACCTCGTAGGTCTCGGGGTCAACATCGATCCGGGGCATGGCGGCGTTGCGCACCATATTCGCCTTGCCCACGCTGCGGCAGCCGCGCACCGCCACGCTGCGGCGCTGCAGCCCCAGCCGCTCGGGCACGCCCAGGTCGATCGAGGCCTGCGACACGAAGTTCACACATGTCTGCCCCAGCGCGCGGCCCAGCGCGCCGAACATGGGTCGGTAGAGCACCGGCTGGGGCGTGGGGATGGATGCGTTGGGGTCGCCCATGGCCGCCCAGCTAATCATGCCGCCCTTGATGATCATCTTGGGCTTGGCCCCGAAATAGGCCGTGTCCCACAGCACGATGTCGGCCAGCTTGCCCGGCTCCAGGCTGCCCACCTCGTGCGCGATGCCGTGGGCCAGCGCCGGGTTGATGGTGAGCTTGGCCAGGTAGCGCAGGATGCGCTCGTTGTCGCTCTCGCCGTCGCCGGGCAGCGGGCCGCGCTGGGCCTTCATCTTGTGGGCGGTCTGGAAGGCGCGCGTCACCACCTCGCCCACGCGGCCCATGGCCTGCGAGTCGGATGAGTACATGGAGATCACGCCCAGGTCGTGCAGCACATCCTCGGCGGCGATCGTCTCGGCGCGGATGCGGCTCTCGGCGAAGGCCACATCCTCGGCGATGCTGGGGTTCAGGTGGTGGCAGACGATCAGCATGTCTAGGTGCTCGGCCAGGGTATTCACGGTGTAGGGCCGCGTGGGGTTGGTGGAGGAGGGCAGGATGTTGGGCAGCGCGGCAATCTTGATGATGTCGGGCGCGTGCCCGCCGCCTGCGCCCTCGGTGTGGTAGGTGTGGATGGTGCGCCCGCCGATCGCGCTGATCGTGTCCTCCACAAACCCGGCCTCGTTCAGGGTGTCGGTGTGGATGGCCACCTGCACATCGTACTCGTCGGCCACCTTCAGCGAGGCGTCGATCACCGCCGGGGTGGTGCCCCAGTCCTCGTGGTCCTTCAGGCCGCAGGCCCCGGCCTCCACCTGCTCGCGCAGGGCCTCGGGCGTGGATGCGTTGCCCTTGCCCAACACGCCCCAGTTCACCGGCAGCGCCTCCGCCGCCTCCAGCATGCGGGCGATGTTCCAGGGGCCGGGGGTGCAGGTGGTGGCGTTGGTGCCATCCGCCGGGCCGGTGCCGCCGCCGATCATGGTCGTCACGCCGTTGGAGAGCGCCTCGTAGACCTGCTGCGGGCAGATCATGTGGATGTGGGTGTCGATCGCCCCCGGCGTGGCGATCAGGTGCTCGCCCGCGATCACCTCGGTGCCCGGGCCGATCACCATCTGCGGGTGCACGCCGTCCATGGTGTCGGGGTTGCCGGCCTTGCCGATGGCCACGATCCGCCCGCCCTTCACGCCGATGTCGGCCTTCAGCACGCCCAGCACGGGGTCGCACACGATCACGTTGGTGATCACCAGATCCAGCGACCCAGCCCGGCTGGTGATGTTCGAGCGCTGGGCCATGCCGTCGCGAATGGTCTTGCCGCCGCCGAACACAACCTCATCGCCATAGGTCAGCAGGTCGCGCTCGATGCCGAGCAGCAGGTTGGTGTCGGCCAGGTGCACGCGGTCGCCGGTGGTGGGGCCATAGAGCGCGGCGTACTGGCTGCGGGGTATCTTTGCCATGGGCTGCTCCTGTCAGTCACTCTGCGCCCGATGCGCGGGGCGAAGGGGTGGCTCGCTTGGGGTTCCGGTGGGCGTATTATAGCGCAAGCGGGCACACAGAGGGCAGAGAACGAAGGGAAACCGATACCACCAAGACTCCAAGACGCCAAGGGGCAAAGGATAACGAATACCACGAAGGCGCGACGGCGCGAAGGGACAGGAAGGGCTGGTGGTGTGAGCGGGGCTAACCCTACCCACTTGGCCCATACGGCGAAGGTGTCGCTCGTGCAAACTGGCCATATGCACGAACACCAGCTGCCAGCGAACAGCACGGGAATGCCCAAAATTGGGGGTTCGAAGGGGGTTACACCCCCTCGTGGGGTTCCTAGGGGCTAGCCCCTAGGCGCTGCCCGCGTAGGGCATCCACCCACCAACCATCTACCACCGCCATCAACGAAGGCGCACCCTGGCCGAATCAACCACAACGCATATTTCATCAAAAACGCCTCGGAAACCCGTAGAAAGTGACACCTATTGAGGGGCATCACCCTCACATGGTGTCACTTTTGTAGGCGAGGCTTCTGAATGCGACAAAGCGAACAAGATGGCGTGCCAGACCATACACAAAGGATCACATCTTCTAAAAGCGCTCCCTACACCTCATTCGCGCTAACCCATGATCGCGGCATACCAGCCCACCTGTCCCATACGGCGAAGGTGCCACGCGTGCCCACTGGCCATATGCACGAACACCAGCTGCCAGCGGACAGCACGGGAATGCCCAAAATTGGGGGTTCGAAGGGGGTTACACCCCCTCGTGGGGTTCCTAGGGGCTAGCCCCTAGGCGCTGCCCGCGTAGGGCATCCACCCACCAACCATCTACCACCGCCATCAACGAAGGCGCACCCTGGCCGAATCAACCACAACGCATATTTTATCAAAAACGCCTCGGAAACCCGTAGAAAGTGACACCTATTGAGGGGCATCGCCCCTGGCGGGGGTTCCGGGGGCTGGCCCCGGACGCCGCCCGCGCAGGGCATCCACCCGCCGCTCTCGCACCATCCCTATAGAAAAAAAAGAGCCAGCGGCCTTGGGCGAGGCTGCACTGCTGCGGTGTGGATTATGGCCAGCCGTCTTGCGCTTGCGCCTTCGCTGGATGGGCGAGGCCGCCGCCGTTTTTGCTGCGGAGCAGGCGGTTTTCACTGCGGCCCCGATGGTGATGGTTCCTCGTGGTTGTTTGGTGTGTGCACTACGCAGGCGGCGGCTAGGGGCCTGCCCCTCACAGGGTGTCACTTTTGGGCTGTTTCAGCGTGGTTTTAGGTCGCCCCAACCGTGCAACGCTGCAAGCATTGCCTACAGTTGGGGCGACCGGCTGCGGCTTCGATCATGGGGGTTCCTCTTTTGTGCTGGGTGTGCCCTGCGCGGGCGGCGGCTAGGGGCCTGCCCCTAGCGACCCCGCGAGGGGGCGATGCCCCCTTCGAACCCCCAATTTTGAGCGTTCCTATGCCGTTTCCTGGCTGCTGGTGTTCGTGCATATGGCCATCAAAACGCTAGCGGCACCTTCGCCGCATGGGCCGGGTGGGTAGGGTGGGGCGGCGATGGCGGCGGGTGGGCGATGAGAGTGCGGTGCGCGTTTGCCGCATGGGTCGCATCCGAAATGCGCAGCCATGGTGCAAGCCCAAGCCGCCATGGTGCAAGCCCGAGCCGCCATGGTGCAAGCCCGAGCCGCCATGGTGCAAGCCCGAGCCGCCATGGTGCAAGCCCAAGCCGCCATGGTGCAAGCCCGAGCCGCCATGGTGCAAGCCCGAGCCGCCATGGTGCAAGCCCAAGCCGCCATGGTGCAAGCCCAAGCCGCCATGGTGCAAGCCCAAGCCGCCATGGTGCAAGCCCAAGCCGCCATGGTGCAGGCCAACAACCCACCTAGCCCATCCAGCCAAGGTACCGCTGGCGACAGCTGGCCATATGCACCACCATCCGCCGCCAGCGGAGCGGCAGCGCACAGCCCGATTTTCCCAAAAAACACGGCGCGAAACAGAGCAGGCCTGCAAAAAAAGCCCCTCCCCGCGCTGGGGAGGGGCCACCAAGCAGCGCTACGAGCGCGGCACGCGGGGCGTGCGTGCGGGCCGCGTATCCGGCAGCGTCAGCGTGTAGGTCAGCGCCGTATCGCTCACCTCGAAGGCCGTGATCACGCCAGGGCCGTGGGCGGTCTTGTAGGAGCGCGCCCACGAGTCCGCGATCAGCGCGTTCAGCTCGGCCAGCTTGGCATCGCTCGCCGCTACCTTGCCCACCGAGGCCGAGGTGGCCTGCCACAGCACCTGGCCGCTGGTCAGCGTGGGCGTCAGCGTGGTGCTCAGCGCATAGCTCTTGCCCGTGTCGCTGGCGGTAAACGTGGCCGTCAGCACCACCTTGCCCGGCTGAAGGTCCACGTGGCGGTCGGTGATCTTGGTCGACCTGGGCGTCGTGATCACATAGCTGCTGTTGATCTGCTCCTCGGTGATCGTCACCACCTTGGTGGTGGCCGTGGCGGCGGGCGCGGCGCTGGCGGCGCTGGCCTCGGCCACGCTGGCCCGCGAGGCCGCGCGGGTGGTGCAGGATGTCGACGTGAGGGCCAGCAGCAGGGCCAGGGCGGCGAACGAAGATTTGGCGGCAAGATTCATGGTGTCGCTCCTTTATGTCGTGTGCTTGGCGTAGCGCTCAGGCTCGCTACACAGGCTATGGTAGCCGCGCCGCGCCTTTCGCGACAGTGGCGCGGCGCACCACGTGGGCTGCGCCGCCGCACCCGCGCATGTGCGCCCGCTCACCCCGCGCCGTGACATGGCGCACATCCGCCCCGCGCGCCGCCGTGCTATCATCAGCCGATAGTGCCGCAGGCCGTAGGAGGGCGCGCAGATGAGCGAGGACGAGATCGAGCCGGGCATCCTCCAGGTGTTCCGGCTGTGCGTGGGGGTGGAGTGGCTGCTGGCGGGCGGGGCCGCGCTGCTGCGCTGGCGGCAGCACGCCGACATCGCCGACGCCGCACTGTGGACGTGGGCGCAGAGCAGCTTTCTGCTGCTGTGGCTGACCCTGCCGTGGCTGCCCAGGGCCGTGGGGCGCGTGTTCCTGCCGGTGGCGCTGGTGGTGGCCTCGGCCAGCCCGCTGGTGGGGCAGGCCCTGAGCGCCCGCGCCATGGTGGCCAGCGGCACGCCCGCCCTGCTAGCCATTGCCGAGCCGGGGCGGCTCTCCATGCTGCTTATGGTGCCACTGCTGCTGGTGAGCGTGCAGTACGGCTACCGCGCCATGCTGGCCTTCACATGGGGCACCTCGCTGCTGATGCTGGCGCTGACGCTGGCCCTGGTGCCGCTGGGGCGCGGGGTACTGCTGGCCCTGGTGCTGGGCGCGGGGCTGAGGCCGCTGGTGTTCATGCTGGTGGGCTTCATCGTGGTGCGGCTGTCCAAGGCCCAGCGCCAGCTGCGCCGCGACCTAGTGCAGAAGAACGCGCAGCTGGCCAACTACGCCAGCACGCTGGAGGAGCTGGCGGTGAGCCGCGAGCGCAACCGGCTGGCTCGCGAGCTGCACGACACCCTGGCCCACACCCTCAGCGCGCTGAGCATCCAGCTCAAGGCGCTGGAGGTGCAGCTGGGCAGCGCCCCCGAGCAGGCGCGGGCCACGCTGGCCCAGGCCCAGGGCATCACCAGCAGCGGGCTGGATGAGGCGCGGCGCACCCTGCACGCGCTGCGGGCCAGGCCGCTGGAGAGCATGGGGCTGCTGGCCGCGCTGCGCCAGCTGGCCGAGCGCGGGGCCGAGCGCTGCGGCTGGGCCGCCCAGGTGCACATGCCGCCCGCCCTGCCCGCGCTACCCGCCGAGGTCGAGCAGCAGCTCTACCGCGTGGCCGAGGAGGCCCTGCAGAATGTCGAGCGGCACGCCCAGGCCCGCCATGTGCGGCTTGCGCTTCAGCATAGCTCGGGTATCATTCAGCTAGAGGTGGCGGATGATGGCGTGGGGTTCGACAGCGCCGCGCCAGCGCCGACGGGCCACTACGGCCTGGGCGGGCTGCGCGAGCGCGCCCAGCTGATCGGCGCGGCGCTGGAGGTGGCCAGCGCGCCCGGCAGGGGCACGCGGCTGCGGCTGAGCGTTCCATACGCGGAGGGCAGGGCATGATACGGGTGCTGATCGTGGATGACCAGGACATCGTGCGCGAGGGGCTGCGGGTGGTGCTGGGGGCCAGCCCGCAGATCGAGGTGGTGGGCGTGGCAGCGGATGGCGCGGCGGCGGTGGAGCAGGCGGCAGCGCTGCGCCCCGATGTGACCCTGATGGACCTGAAGATGCCGCTGATGGACGGCGTGCAGGCCACCCAGGCCATCCGGCAGCGCACCCCCGAGGTGGCCGTGATCGTGCTGACCACCTACGACGAGGACACATGGATTCTGGATGCCATCCGCGCGGGGGCCGCAGGCTACCTGCTGAAAGATACCAGCAGCGCCAGCCTAGTGGCCGCCATCGAGGGCGTGGTGGCGGGCAGAACCCATATCGACCCGGCGGTGGCGGCGCGGCTGTTCAGCTTCGTGCGCACGGGGGTGCCCGCCCGCAGCGCCGTGGTCGATCAGCTCAGCGAGCGCGAGCTGGGCGTGCTGCGGCTGCTGGCCAGCGGCCTGAGCAACAGCGCCATCGGCGATAGGCTGGGCCTAGCCGAGGGCACCGTGCGCAACCACGTGACCAGCATCTTTGCCAAGCTGGGCGTGGCCGACCGCGCCCAGGCCACCGCGCTGGCCTGGCGCTACGGCCTCGTCACCCCCGATGGCGGCTAGGGCTACTCGGCGGTGAAACCCTTCTCCTTGGCCCGCAGCAGCGCGGCCCGCCGCCCGCCCTCGGTGTCGGTGCTGCCATCGGCCAGATTGTTGAAGCCCACCGCCCGCCGCAGCCCGCCCAGCGCCACCAGCTCCACATCGCGGGTGTCGCCCGGCTCGAAGCGCACCGCCAGCCCGGCGGGGATGTTCAGGCGCATGCCCAGTGCCGCCTCACGGTCGAAGGCCAGGGCCCGGTTCACCTCGAAAAAGTGGAAGTGCGACCCGACCTGGATGGGCCGGTCGCCCGTGTTGCTCACGCTGATCGTCACCGTTGGGCGGCCCGCGTTGATCTCGATCGGCTCGTCGCGCAGGATGTAGCGGCTGTTCCCCGAAGCGGCCATGGTCCCCTCCTCGTCTAGCAATCCCTCGGCAATCCTACAGAAACCAGATCACTCGGCATTCCACGAGCGCCACGAGTAGGCCGGCTCGTAGCCCAGCAGCCTGCGGGCCTTCTCGATCGAGAGCAGCGTCTCGTGCTCGCCGGTGGTGGCGCGCAGGGGCACGCCGGGGAAGACCTCGGCCATCAGCGCGCTGTTGGGCGTCTCCATCACCGTGTCGGCGGCGGCGATGATGAACGACTCGGCACCCTTGATGTCTGCCAGCAGCCCTAGGCGGCAGGAGAGCGCCACGTCGCGGGCATCCACATAGCCCCACAGGTTCCACTTGCGCAGCCGTGCGTCGGCCTGGAAGCTGCGGAACTGCGCGTAGTCCTGCGGCTCCATCACATTCGAGAAGCGCAGTCCAACAAAGGGGATGCCGCTCTGGCGGCTGATCTGGCGGGCCATCTCCTCGCCCAGCACCTTGGAGAGCGCGTAGCTCGACTGGGGGTAGAGCGGGTGGGCCTCGTCGATCGGGGCGTAGTGCGGCTGCTCGCGGTCGAAGGGCAGGCCCAGCGTGGTCTCGCTGGATGCCCAGACCACGCGGCCCAGGCCCAGCAGCGCGGCGGCGCTAAATACGTTGTAGGTGCTGGTGGTGTTGACAAAAAACGTGCGGGCGTCGGTCTCTAGGCCTGGGGCAGGGATGGCGGCCAGATGCACCACAGCATCTGCGCCGCGCAGCGCCTCCACCGCCTGGCCGTAGTCCGTCAGGTCGGCGCGCAGGAATGGGGCGAGCAGCTCGTGGGGCTTGGCCAGATCCACGTTGAGCACATCGTACCCGTGCTCCGCCAGGTCGCGCACCACTGCGCGGCCCGCCTTGCCGCTGCCGCCGGTCACAACAATCTTTTTCATAGCGCTCGGTGGCTAGCGCGCAGCCGTCGTGGCCCCGCGCTAGATAATCGGATCGTGACACGAGATCAGCTTGGTGCCATCGGGGAAGGTCGCCTCGATCTGCACGATCGTCAGCATGTCCGGCACCGCATCCATCACATCATCGCGGCCTACGACGTGGCGGCCAAGCTCCATCAGCTCGGCCACGCTCTTTCCGTCGCGCGCGCCCTCCAGCAGGGCCTCAGCGATCAGCGCGGTGGCCTCGGCCACATTCAGTTTCAGGCCGCGCCCTCGGCGTTTGCGCGCGAGGTCGGCGGCGACGTAGATCAGCAGTTTCTCCTGCTCGCGTGGGGTCAGCAGCATGGGAACCCTCCAGCAGCTCTCGCCGAAGTGAAAGAGAATGCTGCGAGTATACCCGCGCATCCTAGCAGGGTCAAGTGCGGGGCACAGCAGAGCGCAGGGCTGCGCGTTCTCGACAGAGCGCTGATTCTTTTACCACCAAGGCTCCAAGGCACCAAGGAAGAAAAGAGAACGGATACCACCAAGGCGCGAAGACATGAAGGGATCGAATGAACCGACTCACCACCAAGATACTCCTATGCGAAGCGTTATCAGATAGAACGCATAGGCCCTCCTGATAGCAGAGCGCCCGCCGCCCTGGTGTGGGCGGCGGGCGCTGGGAAGGCAAGTAGGCATGCAGCTAGGCGCGGCGGATCTGGGCCGTGCCGACCGCCAGCCACAGCGCCACCAGCGCCCTGCGGCCCTGGCGGATCTGCTCGCGCAGCGGCAGCGTGGCCAGCTGCTCGCCATAGCGGCCCATGGCCCACAGAAACATGTCCAGCTCGGTGGCAAAATCAAAGAACGGCAGCACACGGCGGCGGCGGGCCACCCGCACCACCGGCTCGTACACATGGCTGTACCAGAACGGCAGCAACTGGTCGCCCGCCGCGCCCATACGTTCAAGCTCGGGGCGCATGCGGTCGATCATGGCGCTCAGCTCGTCGAACGCGCCCAGGCAGGCGGCGTAGAGCGTGTGGTGGGCCGGGTGGTCGGCGGCAAAGAAGCACGCGCCGAAGAAGTCGGCCCGCTCCTGGGCCAGCAGGAAGCGCATAGCCTCCGCCGCAGGCGGCACCGGGTCGAACAGATACTCCACCACATTGGCGCGCAGGAACATATGCCCCCGCGTGCGGGCCGCCGCCACCCGGCGGTTGCCATCGCGCACAAAGTAGCTCTCGCCTATCTTGTAGAGGGTGATCGGACGTGAGGGCGGGGCTGGCGGCAGCGGCGCTACCGCGTATAGATCGGGAAGGCGCTGCTCGAAGAGATCATTCCGCAGCGTGGGCAGCATGATCCGGTAGATCGGCACAACACAGGTTCCACGTTCTACACGCTCCAGCAGCTTTGCTCGTTCGCCCTCGCTCACCTGATGGGCGAGCGGGCGGCGACGAAGCAGATCGTCGACCGAGGCGAAAAGTGCATCCCAGCCACCAACTTGCGAATGAGAGGCGATGTTTTCGGTCATGGCGCTACATCCCCGCAACATTATATCGGCAATTCAGCAGATCGAAAACGACAGGTTCACGATCAGGCCTCAGTGCCTTGATTGCGGCTGCACAGCCATGTCTTTAAAGGATGCCAGGGGTTTGTGATGATAGTTACAGCATTTCTTCGCCAGCTATTATAACACAGCCCTAAACAAATAGATCATCAATATGCGACTTTTGGTGGAGATCTTGCAACAGGCCAGGCCCGAGTGCCGCCATCCACGATACCTGGCATTGCGCCAGAAAACACAAACGCCGCACCAGCGAGCTGTTATGAGCAGCTAGGCGCTGCCACACGATCACGGGCGGGGCGGCGCACTGGCCAGCCGCCCCGCGCTGGCCGCTAGCCAGCCTGCTGGCGCTTGGTCCAGTAGCGCACCAGGCCCTGCCAGCTCTGGTCGAGCGGGGTGGCCTGGTTGTAGGTGGCGGCATCCTCGGCGCTGCCGCCCAGCTCGGCGTCGGCCTGGGCCTGCAGGCGGGCGATCTGCTCCTCGGCGCTCAGGCCAGCCGCCATGCCAGAGCGCACCAGCTCGGCCCAGCTCCACAGGTGCTCGCGGTAGCTGGCGATATGCTCGGCTACGTCGAAGGCCGGGCCAAAGTGGGTCGGGCACAGCACCTGCGGCCCCAGGCTCGCCAGCAGCCCTAGGGAGGCATCCCATAGCTCTAGGTTGATGTCGGGCGGCGGCGTGGCGGGGCGCGCGTAGCGGAAGCCGGGCAGGCGCACGCCGCCGGTGTCGCCCACAAACACCGCGCCGCTCTCCTGATCGTGGTAGAACACGTGGTGCGAGGCGTGGCCCGGCGCGTAATGCACACGCACCTCGCGCCCGCCCAGCCGCAGCGTCTCGCCGCCGGCCAGGGCGCGCAGATTGGCCTCGGGCACCGCCAGAAACTCGCCCCACAGGTAGTCCATCTGCTCGCCATACAGCCGGGTGGCGCTGGCCAGCAGCTTCTCGGGGTGCAGCATATGCGTCGCCCCGCGCTCGTGCACATACACCTGGATGTGCGGGTAGCGCTGCACGATCGTGCCCGTGGCACCGGCGTGGTCGAGGTGAATATGCGTCAGCAGCAGCGAGCGCACATCGTAAAAGCTCAGCCCCTGCGCGGCCAGCCCCGCCTCCAGCGCGGGCAGGCAGCACGCCGGGCCGGGGTCGACCAGGGCGGGCTGCTCGCCGCGCAGCAGGTAGGTGCCGATCACATGCTCGCGCCCAAGGTGCAGGTCATCAATCAGGCCAATGCTCGCAGGGAGCGTCGGTTCAGGGTTCATGGTCTAGCTCATTTCTTCTGGAAACGCTCGATCGCGGGGATTGTACGCCCACCGCCAGCGCGCGTCAAAGCCAGCGGTTGCGATAGCGCGACAGATTCCACCCCAGAAAACCACACAGCGCCAGCCGATCTCTTGTATAATCGTCGCATTTCTTCCAGACAGCCGACGGGCGAAGTCGATGGCACACATCAGCGATAAAAACCTACGCGCCACCACCGGGGCCATGCCCCAGCTTCGCCGTTTCTTCCGTCGCATGTAGCACACAAGCTGACAACCGGGGCGAGGGAAGCTCCAGCGCTTCCCTCGCCCCTTTTCTTTTTCCCCGGATGGCCGCCCACTCACTTTGGAGAACGCAATGCCTCACTCACTCTTCGGGCGCGATCTGCTGACGCTCGACGCCTACACACCCAGCCAGATCGCCGACATCATCAGCGCCGCCGCCACCCTCAAGGCCCAGCTGCGCCGTGGCGAGCCACACCACCTGCTGGCTGGCAAGTCGCTTGCCATGATCTTCCTCAAGCACTCGACCCGCACCCGCTCCTCTTTCGAGGTAGGCATGTACCAGCTGGGCGGCCAGGCCATCTTCCTCAGCGCCAACGAGGTGCAGATCTCGCGCGGCGAGACGCTGGCCGACACCGCCCGCGTGCTCTCGCGCTACACCCACGCGATCATGGCCCGCGTCTTCGCCCACAGCCAGATCGAGGAGCTGGCCGAGGGCGCGAGCGTGCCTGTGATCAACGGCCTCTCCGACCTCAGCCACCCGGTGCAGGCCCTGGCCGACGCGCTCACCATCAAGGAGAAGTTTGGCGGCACCGCTGGCGTGCGGCTGGCCTACTTCGGCGATGGCAATAATATGACCAACGCCCTGCTGGACATCGCGCCGCGCATTGGCATGCACATCAGCGTGGCCACGCCCCCCGGCTACGAGCCCGACCCCCAGGTGCTGGCCAGCGCCCGCGCCGCCGCCGAGCAGGCCGAAACCGAGGTGCGGTTCACCCACGACCCCTACGAGGCCGCAGCCGACGCCGATGTGCTCTACAGCGATGTGTGGGTGAGCATGGGCCAGACCGACACCGAGGAGCGGATCGCGGCCATGCGGCCCTACGCCATCACCCAGAAGCTGCTCGACTCGGCCCCCAGCCGCGCGATCTTCCTGCACTGCCTGCCCATGCACCGTGGCGAGGAGGTCGACGCGTCGGTGGCCGATGGCCCGCGCTCGTTCGTATTCGACCAGGCCGAAAACCGGCTGCACATCCACAAGGCCATCCTGGCCCTGCTGTGCTCGCCCGAGGCCGAGCGGCTAGTCTAGGGCGCAAAAAAGCGGCCCGCGCATCTGGTGCGCGGGCCGCCGCACGCCCCATCGCTAGGCGCTGCGCAGCTGGTCGAACTCCTCGCGGGTGATGAACTCGCCGCCCTCAAGGCTGCGCGAGGTCTCCCGCCGCGCCCGGTCGTAGCGCAGCTCGGCGCGCATGATCCGAAAGCACTTGGAATCCATAATCTCCTTGTGCAGCACATACTCCGCCGCAATATCGTCATCCCCATACTCGGGAACCAGATCGTTGCGCGGATCGACCCGCACGTGCACAGGCGAGCCACAGCGCGAGCAGCGCACATACAGGTGGATAGCGCCATCGGCGCTGCCGCCAGCAGGCGCGCCGCCAAACAGCCGACGCAAAAAATCCATTCAGCACTCCTCGGGGGCACGCCCGTGGCCAGCCCCGCCGCACACCGCACAGTAGCCACGCAGGCCCATATGCTGAAGCTCCACGGTAAAGCCATAGCGCTGGGCGATCTGCGACTTCAGCGCCACAAACACCTCGTCGCCGATCTCCAGCTCACCGCCGCAGCCAAGGCAGATCAGGTGGTGGTGCTGATCCGAGCGGTTTAGCCCATAGCGCACCGGCCCGCCATCCACCGCCAACTTCGAGACCACCCCAGCCTGCTCTAGCCACTGCAGCGTGCGGTAGACTGTTGCAATATTGATGAACGGGTGGAGCGCATGCACCTGCGTAAACACGTCCTCGGCGGTCAGGTGCTCGCAGCTCTGCTCAATGATAGCGATCACCGTAAGGCGCTGCGGCGTCAGGCGGTAGCCCTGGCGCCGCAGCTGCTCCACGATACCAGAAACCTGCATGTGTTCGGTGCCATAATCCTCTGTCATGCCCGCCAGTATACCACGCGGGGCCGCCAGCAGAGGTCAGCGGGCTTGGAAAAGCGCTTTAGCTGATGCTGTGGTAGCCGCCACGATAGTACAGCAGCGGCATACCCTCGGTCAGGTGGATCTCCTGCACCTCGCCGACATAGATGCTGTGGTCGCCGCCGGGCAGCGCCGCATGCAGGCGGCACTCGATCGAGGCCAGCGCGCCATGCAGCACCGGCCCGCCAGCAACCCCAGGCTCCCAGGCCACACCCGCAAACTTATCACTATCCGAGCTGGCGAACTTGCGCGAAAGGTGCTCCTGCTCAGCTGCAAGCACATTCACCACAAAATGCCCCGCCAGGGGAATGATATCGTGGCACGAGACGCGGGTATCAATGCACACCAGCACCAGCTGAGGGCGTAGCGACAGCGAGCTAAACGCGCTCACCGTCATCCCGTAGGGGGTGCCATCATACATGGTTGTCACCACTGTCACGCCGCTGGCAAAATGGCCCATGGCCTGGCGAAATCGAACTTCTTCAGCAGCCATACCTCTTGTCTCCCACCAAGTCGCATACTACCAGCAAGCATTATAGCAGCGCACAAAAAAACCACCACCTGAACCTTCGTCCAGGTGGTGGGGGGTTGGTAGCGGCGGGTGGATTCGAACCACCGACCTTCGGGTTATGAGCCCGACGAGCTGCCACTGCTCCACGCCGCGTCAGCTGCCAGCACCCGTGATGCCCTCCTCGGGCGCCA